>NZ_KK073872.1:2234074-2547671 GCF_000585335.1 Cloacibacillus evryensis DSM 19522 | reverse complement strand
CAGGAAGCGCTCTTTCTGTGTCGCAAAGTAGGAATCAAGCAATTCGCCGAAGGGGATGCCCGTGCCAACCAGCTTGCAGATGCCGTCGTATTTGCGTTTCGTATGATATTTGGCGGCGGCGACGAAGACCTCCTCGACCGAATGATAGTAGAGATAGATGCCGCCTCTGCTGATCCCGCATTCGTCGACGATGTCCTTCATCGTTACACTGTTGAATCCTTTACGGCAAAAGACGGCGCACGCGCACTCAAGGATCGTTTCAAGTTTAAGCCGCCGGCGTTCTTCGTTTGGTGTCCTTGCCATGATCGGCCTCCTGCATAAATTTATTGACACGCATGTCATTTAATGATATAACCCATTTTATGACACGCATGTCATTAAGTCAAGCTTTTTGAGGTGTTAAACGTGGCGGAACATTTTTCTGTGGGGTTTGTCGGTGCGGGTAAGGTCGGCCGCGCGCTGGGCCGCTATTTTATGCGGCGCGGCCTCCCGGTTTGCGGTTATAGCAGCCGCCGTGAAGAGAGCGCCGCGGCGGCCGCGCGGTGGACCGGTACGGCGGCGCTGTCGTTGGCTGAGGTCGCCGGGCGCGGCGGCGTTATCTTTCTCACCGTTCCCGACGACGCGCTCGCGGCGGTATGGGAGGGGTTGAGAGCTTTCCCGCTGGAGGGAAAGGCCGTCTGTCATTGCAGCGGGCTGCACAGTTCGCGAATATTCGCCGGGATCGAGGCTGCGGGGGCCTGCGGTTATTCGCTGCACCCGCTCTGCGCGGTCACGGAAAATTTTGAAAAGATGGACGAGGTATGTTTTACGCTCGAGGGAGCCGGTGAACATCCGTCCATCGGCCGGCTGCTGTCGCTGATTGGGAACCGCGTACGGCGGATAGAGCCGGAGCAGAAGGCCAAATATCACGCCGCCGCCGTCTTCTGCAGCAATTTTGCCGCCGCGCTGACCGGCGCCGCAACGCGGCTCTTTGCCGAATGCGGACTGGATGAGGACTTTTCTGAGAACGCCTGGAGGTACCTTTTCACGGAAAACGCCGCCAACGTCGGGCGGCTGGGGCCTGTGCGCGCACTTACCGGCCCTATTGAACGAGGCGACTGCGAGACGGTGCGCCGTCACCTTGAGGCGCTTGACGGGCGAACCGCCGAGCTTTACCGGCTTCTGTCGCGCGAGACTCTCGCGCTTGCGCATAAGAAGAACCCTAAAAGGGACTACACAAAAATGAAAGAGGTGCTGCGCGCATGAAAACAACGGTGCTGACTCTGAAGGAGCAGAAGCAAAAAGGCGACAAGATAACAATGCTCACCGCCTATGATTATTCTACCGCTAAGATAATGGATGAGGCAGGAATAGAGTGTCTGCTGGTTGGTGATTCTCTCGGTATGGTAATGCTTGGCTACGACAGTACCATTCCCGTAACGATGGCGGATATGCTTCACCACACTAAGGCGGTGGCTCGCGGCGCGAAAAACGCGCTGGTCGTCGCGGATATGCCTTTTATGTCTTATCAGGTTTCCGCAGAGGATGCGGTGCGCAACGCCGGACGGCTGATGCAGGAGGGCGGAGCGCAGGCGGTCAAGCTCGAGGGCGGCAGGGAGGTTTGCGGGCAGATCTCCGCCATTACGCGCGCCTCTATCCCGGTGATGGCGCATCTGGGGCTGACGCCGCAGTCCGTGAACGCGCTGGGCGGCTATAAGGTCCAGGCCCGGGAGGCGGAGGCCGCGCACGGGCTTTTGCTTGACGCCCTCGCGGTAGAAGAGGCGGGGGCTTTTGCTCTTGTGCTTGAGTGTATCCCCGCGAAGCTTGCCGAATGGATATCGCGGCGGCTCTCGATCCCCACTATCGGCATCGGCGCTGGAGCCGGCTGTGACGGCCAGGTATTGGTCTATCAGGACATGCTGGCGCTCTACAGCGATATGTGTCCCAAGTTCGTCCGGAGGTTCGCCGACGCGGGCGAAGTGATGCGTCAGGGGTTCCGCGGCTATATCGATGAAGTAAAGGCCGGCTCTTTCCCGACGGAGGAGCATTCTTTCAAGATGCCGGACGAAGTTCTCTCCCAGGTGGAAGAGATGTCAAAGGCGGGTAAATATTGATGAAGCTTTTTAAGAAGATAGACGAAGTACGCCGCCAGGTCGAGGAGTGGCGCGCGGAGGGGCTTACAGTAGGGCTCGTTCCCACGATGGGCTATCTGCACGAAGGGCACGCAAGCCTCATACGCGCGGCGGCGCGTGAAAACGACCGCGTGGCGGTGAGCGTCTTTGTAAACCCCACGCAATTCGGGCCGACAGAAGATCTGGCGCGCTACCCGCGCGACATAGAACGTGATAAGGCTGTGTGCGCCGCCAACGGCGCGCATCTGATCTTCAATCCGGAACCGGAAGAGATGTATCCCGGGGGTTTTTGCTGCTATATAGATATGAGCGACGGGCCGAAAGAGGGGCTCTGCGGCGCGAGCCGCCCCGTGCATTTCAGCGGAGTCTGCACGGTCGTGGCGAAGCTCTTAAATATAGTCCTTCCGGATCGGGCCTATTTTGGTCAAAAGGATGCCCAGCAGCTGGCCGTCGTCCGCCGTATGGTAAGCGATCTGAACATCACGGTGGAGATAGTCGGCTGTCCTATCGTGCGTGAGGAAGACGGGCTGGCGATGAGCTCGCGCAATCGCTACCTGAACGGCGACGAACGGCGCGCGGCGCTCTGCCTTTCCCGGGGATTAGAGGCGGGGCGTTTGCTTATAGAAGCTGGTGAGACCGCGCCAGAGGCGGTGATCGCCGCCGTTCGCGGGCATATCGAGGCCGAACCGCTTGCGCGCATCGATTACACGGCGGTCGTGCATCCCGGAACCGTCCGGCCGCAGAGCGTCATCGAAGGGCCCGTAATGTGTGCCGTCGCCGTCTATATCGGCGCTACGCGGCTGATAGATAATTTTATTATAGAATAGGAAACCGCCCCGGCCGGGCCGTGGGGAAACAGGCGGCAGAAAGATAAAGAGGCAGGGGCACCGTCATCTAGGCGGTCGCCCCTGCCTCTTTCAAAGACGATTTATGATCATGACTTTCCTTTTGACAAAAATTCCTGATAACGCATGAACTTTATAACTTCGTCGCGCTCGACCGGGCTGAAGGCTTGGAATAAATTAAGAAAGATGTCATCTTGCCCCGGCGCTGATGCCTTTACCGGTTTTTCGTTGCCGGGATCGATAACGCCCTTCAATAAATAGTCCGTCGATACGCGGAATGTCTCGGAGAGGTAAATGATATTGTCCACAGTGGGAGCGTTTTCGTCATTCTCCCACGAAGAGATCGTTACCCGCGAAACGCCGAGCAGTTCCGCGAGCTTTTCCTGGGTCATTCTGTTAAGTTTACGCACTTCCTTTATCCTGCTTCCAATTGTCAAACGTCTATCACTCCTATGTAAGAAATACCTTACAAATACGAGCTGTTATTGTCTGTAATAAAATACCTTCAAATAAATAAAGTAAGTTATTGACAAACGACAAAAATTACCTAATAATGCGGTTGGTATTTATTGCAACTCCATCAGGATCGCATTGACGAAATAAAAGGGTTTTTCTTAAAGGGGCGGATTTTTATGGAAAAGGAACTGCATCCTGCCATACGCAATGATTTTGACGGTTGGCGCGATGATTCGGAGATAGACCTGGTCGATATAATCGATTCTTTGTGGAAACATAAGAGGCTGATCGGGGCTCTTGTTGCAATTTGCCTTATTGGAGCCATTGCCTATCTGATGGCTACGCCAAGGGCCTACGAGAGCCGTGCCACCTTGCTCTTTTTGCCTCCTATTCCCTCCGAGCTCGACAATGAGAGCAGGGGCGGCGTTATGCTTACCCCTGATACATACATAACCCTCGCGACGGCGGAAGATTTGCTGGACGACGTTATAAACTTAGCCTATTCCGACATAGGGGCCGAGGGGCGTCCCTCGACGGACGATATGCGCAAAAGGATGAAGGTACAGCTTGCAAAGTCATCGGAATCTTCCAAGGAAATACCGAATCAGATGACGATGACGGTCTCCTTCAAAGACAAAGACCCTAAAAAGGCGATGAGCACGCTGAATATCTGGAGCTCCCTCTTCATCAAGCGCAACGCCCAGCACTTCGTCGATCGGGCAGGCTCCTCATTTGAGTTCATCGGCGAGTCGGTAAAGACCGTTAAGGAAGATTTGGAAAAAACGGAGGATCAGTTGTTAGCCTATCAAAGGGGGAACTCCGTCCCAATGTTGAAGGCTCAGATACAGACGACAGAGGGACTATATTCTGAGTTCCTCTCAAAATACAACAAAGATATTACCTCTCTGCCGCCTCTTGAGGCCAAAGCGAAGGCTGCGAAAAAACTTCTCGCTCTTGAAAAAGAGACAAAATCGCTTTCTAAGGGGATGAGTAAAGAGGCTCTTTGGAATTTTCTCTCCAAGAACCTCAACGGGGCCGAAGTCAAGAGTTTGCGTGAGCTTAATATAGAGGAAGAGATGCTCAATGATCAGTATTTATATCTTAAGACGACTTTAGCAAATACAGAGTTAGAGATATCAGCGCTCAACGCTTCAACAAAAGATCTTAAGATAAAGATGGCCAGCCTGAAAAAAGAACATGCCATTATGTATGCAAAGTTGCTTGAAATGGAGAAAGAGGTGGAACGCCTGCAGCGGGAAAAAAAGACATTGCAGGATTCATATGTTGACCTTTCAAAAAAATATCAGCTGTCGCGCATAACCACCGTTGAGGCTACAGACCCAATCAAAATAGTTGAAAAACCTATCTTGCCGCGCAAACCGGTATCGCGCGGAGGGTTAAAGATTCTCTGCCTGGCCGGCCTGCTTGGCCTTTTTATGGGGATCACGGCGGCCCTGCTTACGGAGATGATCTCTAAGAAGCGGGAACAGGAGGCGTAGATCTTATTATCGTAACTTGGCGCCTTATGCTTCGGCTGCGATCAATATGTCATTTTGCCGGTCGATATTTTTTCTTTAGCCCGTATGGGAGCCGCGTATATGTGTTATGCTCCGTATATGCGGCTTATTAACAGGGCAAACTTATTTTATTGTATTAGAAAAATACTGCGGTTTTCCTTCTGTAAATGTTAGCCGCGGTCTGTCCAATGTTTTTATTGAAAAGCTCGATGCTTCTGCCATGCAGGAGTATATATTAGACTATTGCTCCTATTCCGGTCTTGTGCTAAGATTCACCTGCAGTATAAAGTTAAATAAAATCGTTCTGAGTTGACGATGATTCGTTCGGAGTCGGAAGGCGTAACATAAAAAGAGATGGATTCCCAGGCGGTTTCCGTTGTCTCCTTCTGTCCGGCGGGCGGAGGGTTTTTTATTTTTTTGCAGGGGTGTGGAAGATGATAAAGATCGCAATTTACGGCAAGGGCGGTATCGGCAAGTCGACGACGGCTTCAAATATCGCGGCGGCTTTCGCGCAGTCGGGGATGCGTGTGATGCAGATCGGCTGCGACCCGAAGGCCGATTCGACGGTGAACCTGCGCGGCGGCAGGGATGTGCCGACCGTGCTCGAACTGATCAGGAGCAGGGGCGAGGCGCTTACGCTTGAAGAGATGGTGACGCCGGGGTTCGCGGGCGTGCTCTGTGCGGAGGCGGGCGGTCCCGCGCCCGGGCTCGGCTGTGCCGGGCGCGGCATCATCGCCGCGATGGAGAAGCTGAAGGAGAAGCGGGCTTTTGAGATATACCGCCCCGACGCGGTGATCTACGACGTGCTTGGCGACGTGGTATGCGGCGGTTTTGCGATGCCGATACGCGAAGGCTACGCCGAAAAGGTTTTCGTCGTCACCTCCGGCGAGAATATGGCGATCCACGCGGCGGCCAACATCGCCGAAGCGGTCGCCAATTTTCGTTCGCGCGGCTACGCGACGCTCGGCGGCGTGATTTTGAACCGCCGCAATGTGCCGCGCGAGGAGGAGAAGGCGGCGGAGCTGGCCTCCGATGTGGCGTCGAAGGTGATCGGCGCGCTGAATTTCAGTCCGGTCGTCCAGCAGGCGGAGGAGCGCCGCCAGACGGTGCTGGAAGCCTTTCCCGACAGCCCGATGGCGGAGGAGTACCGCGAACTTGCGCGGCGCGTGCTCGCCGCCTGCGGTGCGTGAAGATGATAGACCTTCATGATCCCGACTGGAGCGGGGCCTCCGTAAAGATAAAAGACGCCGATTCGCTCACGCCCTATGAGTACGGCGTCGAGTACGGCTCGCCGGCGCGCGGCCTTTGGAACATCGTCCATACGGGGATGCTGCTGCCCGAGAGCCATCAGATATTCGTCTGCGCGCAGGGATGCCTGCGCGGCGTCGTGCTGACGGCGGCGGAGATGGGAGCGCAGGAGCGTTTTTCAACGATCGCCGTCTGCGAGAACAACGTTCTCGACGGCGATATGGAATCCCTTATCATCGACGGGGTGGCAGACGTGCTGCGCAAACTTCCGAAGGAGCCGAAGGCGGTGCTCGTCTTCACGAGCTGCATACATAATTTTATGGGCTGCGACCTAGATTATGTCTACGCCAAACTGTGCGGGCGCTTCCCAGGGATCTATTTCACCGACTGCTATATGTACCCGATCATGCGCAAGACGAAGACGCCGCCCGACCCGATGATGCGTATGAGGCTTTACAGCTTTCTTTCACGGCAGGATATACGCGATGAAAAGTGTGTCAACATCATCGGCAATAATTATCCGACGGAGGATTCTTCGGATTTTGTGCGTATGCTGCGCGGCGCCGGCTTTGAGATACGCGATATCACGCGCTGCCGCTCCTTCCGCGAGTATCTGAAGATGGCGCACAGCCGGCTCGACATCGCCTATATGCCGCCCGCGCTTCCCGCGGCGCGCGATCTGAAAGAACGGGCTGATATCGATTATCTCTATCTGCCGCTGAGCTATGATTACGCGGAGATCAGGGCGAACCTTGAGGCGCTCGCCGATCGCCTTGATATCCCGATGATCGACGCGGGGCTGCTTGAAGCGGAGGCTGAGCGGGCGATATCGACCGCCGCGAGGCTTCTCGGAGAGACTCCCGTTGCGATAGACTACACGGCGACGCCGCGTCCGCTGGGGCTTGCGGAGCTGCTGCTCGATCACGGAGTCAATGTGCGCACCGTCTACGCCGACGTTTTTATTCCAGAGGAGCGCCCCGCCTTCGAGCGCCTGCAAGCGAAGTATCCCGAGCTTGAGCTCTGCGCGACGGTGCACCCGAAGATGGGGGTGCTGCCGAGGGCGTCGTCCGGCGGCGGATCGGAGAAGATCGTCGCCATCGGCCAGAAGGCGGCCTATTTTTGTAATACGCCCCATTTCGTCAATATGCTCGAGGGCGGAGGTTTCTGGGGATTTGACGGGATCGTCCATCTTGCGGAGGCCGTCTGCGACGCTGTGATCAACGAAAAAGATACCAAGAAGATAATTCAGGTCAAGGGCTGGGGGTGCTGCTGTTGAGACAGACCTGCGCGATCCTTTCCACATACGCCGCCGACGTCTCCGGCGTCTGCTCGGCGCTCTATGAGATGGGCGGCATGACGGTGATGCACGACGCCTCCGGCTGTAATTCGACCTACAATACGCACGACGAGCCGCGCTGGTATGACACGCCCTCGATGGTTTTTATCTCCGCGCTCGCCGAGGTGGACGCGCTGATGGGCGACGACGAAAAGGTCATCGGCGACGTCTGCCGCGCCGCCGGCGAGCTTAGGCCGCGTTTTATCGCGCTTGCCGGAACGCCGATCCCGATGATGATGGGAACGGATTTTAAGGGAATAGCCCGCTTGATTGAAGAGCGTACCGGCATCCCGACCTTCGGCTTTGCGACGAACGGCATGAACTCCTACAGCCGCGGCGCGGGAATGGCCCTCGCCGCCGTCGCGCGCCGTTTCTGCGCCCCGTCGCTTGCCGCGGCGCCGCTCAAGGCGGGCGAGCGTCCCTCTGTCAACCTGCTCGGCGTGACGCCGCTGGATTTTTCCATCGGAGAGGGAGGGCGCGGCAATGTGGAGGCTATGAGGCGCGTATTTGAGGACGCCGGCTTTCGCGTCAACAGTTGCTGGGCGATGAACAGCCCGTGGGAGGAGCTGATGCGGGCCGGCCTCGCCCATGTAAACGTCGTCGTCTCCTCATGCGGCGCGCCGCTTGCCGCCGCGCTGCGCGAGATATACGGCACCCCGGCGGTGACGGGGCTTCCCGTCGGCGATTCGGTGACGCGCGAGCTGTTTGCGCTCATAGACGAGGCGGCGCGAGACGGCGGCGATCTCTCGCTGACCGCGCCGATAACGGAGCCGGGCGGCAAGGTCTTTGTGATCGGCGAGCCGGTGCAGAGCGCCGCTATCGCGCGCGCTTTGGAGCGCGACTACGCGATGCGCAATGTGCGCGTGCTCGCGCCGCTTGACTTCCCCGACGAGGACGAGGTATTCCGCGCGCTGCGCGAGGCGCGCCTCGTGATCGCCGATCCGCTCTACAGGCCGGCGCTGCCCAAGCATTACTGCCGTTTTGTCGCGCTGCCGCACGAGGGCTATTCCGGGCGCATATTCAGGGATGATATCCCGCTCTTTATGGGCGGGGAGTTTAATAAATGGATAGAAAGGGAGCTTGTGCTATGAAAATTTTTGCCGCGCTGCTGACAGGCGCGCTGATATTTATGAACTGCGCCTCCGGGGCCGAGGCCTCGCGCGTGATAACCGACGAGGCCGGCGATAAGGTCACGGTGCCGGATAAGATAGAGCGGATCGCCGTCGCCGGGATACTGCCCTTTCCCTCGGTGATAACGGTATTCCTAGGCTCGGCGGAGAAGCTGGTGGGCATCCCTCCCGCGTCGATGGGCGCGGCGAAGGCCGGTCTGCTCGGCGAGCTCTTCCCCGAGATATTGAAGGCGCAGACCGGATATACCGCTGGACTCGACCTCAACATAGAGGAGCTTATGAAGCTGCGCCCCGACGTCGTATTTTATCTCGCCGGCAACAAAGAGATGGGGAAGATGATCAAGAACGCCGGCCTTCCCGCCGTTGCCATTTCGCCGACGAAGTGGAACTACGACGTGCTGCGCACTTACGACGAATGGATCAAGACTCTGAGCCAGATCTTCCCGGAGAGCGCGAAAAGCAAAGAGGTCTCGCGCTACAGTAAAAAAGTCTACGCCGACATCCAGAAAAAAGTTGGAAAGATCAAGCCAGCCGACAGAAAAAAGGCGCTCTTCCTCTTCCAGTACGACGACAAGCGCATGGTGACCTCGGGGCGCAGCTTCTTCGGCCAGTACTGGTGCGACGCGGTGGGAGCGAGGAACGCCGCCGAAGAGGTGCCGGCGGACAACTCCAACGCCGTCATCACGATGGAGCAGGTCTATAAATGGAACCCCGATGTCATATTTATCACCAACTTTACGCCCGCGCTGCCGGAGGACCTCTATGGCAATAAGATCGGCGGCCATGACTGGAGCGCGGTAAAGGCGGTGAAGGAGCGCGCCGTCTACAAAATGCCGCTCGGTACGTACCGGAGCTACACCCCCGGCGTCGACACGCCGGTGACGCTGATGTGGATGGCGCAGAAGGTCTATCCTGAGCTCTTCAAAGAGGTCGATATGCGCAAAGAGGTAAGGAATTATTACAAAAAGCTATACGGCATCACGCTCAGCGACAGGCAGATAGAACAGATGTACAACCAGGGGCGTGGTTCGGCGGCCGGATTCATTAAATAGCCGATGAAGAAGAGGACGTTCTTTGTAACGGCAACGGCGGCGCTCCTGGTCGCCGCGCCGTTGGCTGCGGTCACGGCGGGGAGGTTCCCGCTCTCGCTCGCCGAGACGCTTTCCGTGCTCCTTCCGTGGCTTGGCGGCGCGGAGCCGCCGCAGATGGTGCGCGACGTGATACTCAACATCCGCCTGCCGCGCATATTGCTCGCGATGCTCGCCGGCGCCGGGCTCGGCGTCGCCGGGGGCGCCTTTCAGGCGCTCTTTTCAAATCCGCTGGCGACGCCGGATACGCTCGGCGTCGCGACCGGGGCCTCCTTCGGCGCGGTGCTCGGCATACTTATGGGGCTGCCGTCATTCCTTGTGCAGCTCTCCGCCCTCGCCGCCGGGCTTGCCGCCGTCGCGCTCGTCGTCTTCGTGAGCCGGGTGCGCGGCTCTTCGTCGGTGATCATGATGATACTGGCGGGAATGGTCGTCAGCGCGCTCTTTTCGGCGCTGGTTTCGCTTGTGAAGTATATTGCCGACCCGCAGGACGTGCTGCCGTCGATAACCTTCTGGCTGATGGGCAGCCTCTCCGGCACGACGCGCGCGAGCCTCGCGATGGGCGCGCCGCTGATCGCCGCCGGGATGGCGGTGATCTGGCTCTTCCGCTGGAAGCTCAACGCGATGACGCTCAGCGAGGATGAGGCGGTCTCTCTGGGAATAAATGTGAAACGGATCAGGCTGCTTGTGATCACGGGAGCCGCGATGATCACGGCTTCGGTCGTCTCGATGTGCGGCCTCATCGGTTGGGTTGGGCTGCTGATCCCGCACGCGGCGCGCATGATCTTCGGCAACGACAACCGTTCCGTCGTCCCCGCGAGCATGGCGCTCGGGGCGCTGTTCATGCTTGCGATAGACACGGCGGCGCGCAGCCTCGCAGCCTCCGAGATACCGGCCTCGATACTGACGGCCGTCATCGGCGCGCCGTTCTTCATCTTTCTGCTGAGAAAGACGGGAGGGATAAGGGCATGATCCTTGAGGTGCGCGGCGGTTATTTTAACTATGAAGAGGGCTGCGACAACCTCTGCGACATAAACTTCAGCATAGGCGAGCCTGACGTTCTCTGTATCCTTGGGGCCAACGGCGCGGGCAAGACGACGCTGATGAAATGTATGCTCGGACTGCGCAGATGGAGCCGCGGCGCCTCCTACCTTGACGGTACGGACATCCGGCGTCTGCGCGCGAAGGAATTTTGGCGGCGTGTCGGTTATGTGCCGCAGGCGAAACTCTCCTCCTTCGTCTACACCGTGCGCGAAATGGTGCTGCTTGGCCGCGGCGCGCACATGAGCGAACTCGCGATGCCCAAAGAGCACGACGAACGCGTCGCCGGCGAGGCGCTTGCGCTCGCCGGCATCGCGCATCTGCGGGATAAGCTGTGCAGCAAGATAAGCGGCGGCGAATACCAGCTTGTGCTGATCGCGCGCGCCCTCGCCGCCGAGCCATCGCTTTTGGTGCTTGACGAGCCGGAATCCAATCTGGATTTTAAAAACCAGAAAAGGGTCCTTTCGACGATATCGACGCTCTGCAAGGAGCGCGGCATCGCGGCGGTGATAAACACGCACTACCCGGAACACGCGATGGATATATCACAGCGCGCGCTGCTGCTGATGCCGGACAAGAGCGCCATATTCGGAGGCACGGCAAATGTGCTGACGGAAGAAAACCTGCGGCGCGCTTTCGAGATACCGGTGCATATACACCGCTTTAAAGTGGGCAGGCGCGACTATACGAGCATCCTCCCCCTCGGCGAGGGAGAGGATGCACATACGGAAAGGCTGATCGAAATGGAGACGAGGATAGCACAGATCGGGATAATCGTGGAGGACCCCGCGGCGGCGGAAAATATCAACCGGCTGCTGCACGAATACAGCGACTGTATCATCGGGCGCATGGGAATGCCATACCGGGAGCGCAACATATCTATCATCAGCGTGATAATCGACGCGCCGAACGAGAAGATAAGCGCCCTCTCCGGAAAACTTGGCATGTTCCCGGGGGTCAGCGCGAAGACGGTCTACTCAAAAATTTAGTTGATAATATTTATCCTGCCGTCTGTCTTGGGATCGGCCCGACGGCGCAGCACCTTCGCCAGGTAGCGGTCGAAACAGGCGATCGCCGTCCTGCCGGCCGGCACGGATGAAAGAGCGTTCCAGTGCTTCACGGTGTAGTCCAGCGCCGCGACGGAGTAAATTTTATCATCTTCGAGAGGTACCCAGCCCCGCGAGGAATCTACCGCGATGTTTTTTACGCGGCTGCCGGGAGAGACGAGGCGGCGGTTATCCACGACGGCTGCGGGCTCGCCGAGGTCGATATCGAAACGCAGCCCCGCCACCTGTAAAAATTCTCCCGTTGACATACGGCGCGTCGGGTCATAATCGTCGTTTCGCCCTTTAAGCGCGGAGGCCGCCGCTTCCAGCTGCATTCTGATCTCCGCGCCGCTCACAAGCAGCCGTACCGGAACATCGTCGAATGGCATGAGGTCGAGCATATCGACCGCCGTAAACGGCCCCGGCGGAACGATGCGGCCTATGCGCAGCGCGCCGCCGTTTATTACGCCGATACGTGCCCCGCCGTTCCAGCGGAGCGCCTCGGCGGCAAGATTTCCAAGCTCGTTTTCACGCGTGCGCATCGCCTCCTTACGGGCGTCTATGCTCCTGGCGAAGAAGACCGCGGGGTCTGCGATGTCAAGCGTGGCCGCGAGTATTTCCCTGGCGGCGAGCCCGAGAGCCTCACTCTCTTTTTCCGCCGTGGTGCCGGGCTGTACCGTCATCAGCTTCCATGACGACTTTTCGGCGACGAGAGCGCCGTCGTCCACGGTGACGTCAAATCTGCCGGCGTAACTCCCGTTGAGGCCGGCCTGGCCGATGAGCGTCCGCGAACCCTGCGGGTTTTTTATGAACAGCGGCTCCTTGACGGCGTCGTGCGAATGTCCCCCGACTATCACGTCTATTCCCGGTACCGCGGCCGCGAGTTTTTTGTCAAGGTCGAGGCCGATGTGGTTCAGCGCGACGACGGCGTCCACGCCCTGCGCGCGGAGGTCCCGCACGCATTCACCGGCCTTTTTGACGATATCCCTTTCTATATCAAAGCCGTCGGGATCGGAGATTAGCGCTTTCAGGCCGGGCGTTACGAGGCCAAATACGCCCACGCTCACATCACCCTTCTTGATTATTTTCGTCTTGGGATAAAAGCTGTCAATTACGGCGTCCTTGAAGGTGATATTGGAGGCTAGCACGGGGAACTTGAGCGTTGGCCCCAGCCTTGCAAGTACCGAAACGCCGCCGTCGAAGTCGTGATTGCCGAGCACCCCCGCGTCAAAGCCGAGCGCCGCTAAAGAGCCGTATTCGGCGTGCCCGTTCTGGAGGCTGCCCTTCTTCCCGAGCATGATATCGCCGCCCTCGAAAAGGAAGATCGGGCTTTGTGATGCCGTCTCGATATTTTTCCTCTCGTTGGCCGTCAATTGCAGCGCGCGTGACAGCCCTCCGACCGGACCGACCTTGACCGCCCCAGCCGGAAGCCCGGCCTTATCCGCCTCATAGTAGGGCAGGATATAGCTGTGAGGGTCGTTGATCATGAGGATATGAAAACTCTTTTCCGCCGCCGGCGAAGGCAGCGCCGCGGCAAACAAAAGCAGCAGGGCGAGCAAAGACCTCTTCAACTGTTTATAATTCATCATATCTCCTCCATAAAACCATCTTAAGGGAACGAAGAAAACCGCCGCGCCCTTTCTCTATTTTAAGCAAACAGCGCCGCGCTTACAAGCGCGGCGAACCGGCGGACATTCGTCATCGTTCGTCCCGCCTGCCGCCGCCGGGCGTCCAAAGCCTCTGTCGAAAAATTTGAGGCGTTTGCCGTGAAGCCTGCGGGCGGCCTGTTGACTAGAGTAAACTCTAACCGATATACTAGCCCTCATGTTTAGGTGGATACCGCTTTCGCTCTTTATATATGTATGGCTCAGGCTCATTCTGCCGCTTCCGCTCGGACTTACGGCTAAGGCGGCCCTATTCGCCGTCCTCTGCGCCGCCTCGCTCAAGCAGCAGTTCTTCGTCAGCGTCGGAGGCAGCTTCTTCTCTCCCGAGCTTCCCCGGTGGCTCATCGAACTTTACGGGGCCGCCTTTGGGGCGCTCTTTCTGCTCTTTGTATTCACGCTGCTGAAAGATATTCTGATGATAGTCCTCGCTCTGGCAAGGATATTCCTGCCTGCTGCGCCGCGTCTGCCGGCCTCTGCGGGGGCGGCTCTTATATTGGCCGTGATAGCCGTTTCCGTTTCGGTCTACGGGACATATGAGGCTCAGCGGCTGCCGCGCGTCAACGAGACGGAGGTCTCGCTGCCGGGGCTGCCGCCGGAGCTTCGCGGCTTTAAAATAGCGCTGCTCAGCGACATACACATAAGCGCCTCACGCCGCGCCGATTACGCGGCGGAGCTCGTGAAACGCGTCAACGCGCTTTCGCCCGACGCGGTCCTCATAGCCGGCGATTTTATCGACGGCGTGGTGCGCGACAGGAGCGCCGATATCGCGCCGCTCTCCGGGCTTTCCGCGCCCCGCGGCATCTACGGTGTGCTGGGGAACCATGAGTACTACTTCAACGCGGGGGAGTGGAAGGCGTATATCGAGGAGACTCTCGGCATAAAGATACTCCTCAACGAACATGCGATGATCGGGCGCGGCGGTAAAAATATCGCGGTCGCCGGCGTCGCCGATCTGGCGGCGCTGCGCTTCGCGGACGCCGAGGCGCCGGACGCGGAGAAGGCGCTTTCCGGCATTCCTGAAAACGTTCCCAAAATAATCCTCGACCACCAGCCGGGCGCGGCGCGAAGGAACGCCGCGGCGGGAGCCGACCTTCAGCTCTCGGGGCACACGCACGGCGGCATGGTCCCCGGGCTCGCCGCCGTCGTCAAAAGATTCAACGGCGGCTTCGTCAGCGGCTGGTATGATGTGGGAAAGATGAAACTCTACGTATCGCCCGGCACGGGGATCTGGAACGGCTTCCTGCTCCGTATCGGCGTACCCGCAGAGATAACGGTGATGCGGCTTCGCGGGGAAGAAAGTTAGGGAACCGCTGATTATATGCACTATCTGGTGCGTATAATCAGTGGTTCCCCGGACCGTGGCTTCAGCGCCTGCCGATCATCGACGACGGCGTACTGCTTAAAGACATGATATATTTTAAGAAAGAGCTGTAAGCCAACCGCGCGCTGGCCGTGCGCGGCGCACGCGGAATGTTAAAAGCCGCTCAGCCCTTTTGGGGGTGATACTCCTTATCCTTCCAATACCACCACTTAAGCTTTTCCTGCTCGCGCGCCTCATTCTCCGCGTAGTAGACCGCCAGCCGGAAGACATATAATACGCAGCGGTCGTCCGCGAGCCCTTTGAGGATGCAGTCTCGCTCAAAGAGGACTTCGGGATCTTTTCCCACCAGATCTTTGACGCAGTTTATCCCGATATCCAGCAGGTGTTGCTCCATGTTCTTGCCGATGCCGGGAATTTTTCTCAAATCGTTCTCCATCAGCCTCATCCCTCCACACCGCGAAGAGCCGCCAGTCCGGCGGGCGTTCCTGTCG
The DNA here is from genome assembly GCF_000585335.1 of Cloacibacillus evryensis DSM 19522. Lineage (NCBI taxonomy): Bacteria > Thermotogati > Synergistota > Synergistia > Synergistales > Synergistaceae > Cloacibacillus > Cloacibacillus evryensis. The sequence continues at coordinate 2,532,380 of NZ_KK073872.1, read as the reverse complement.
TCGTTCGAAGTCTGTTCTCAACAACCGGCGGCCGTTCCGCCGGGATTTTCTATCTTGTTATCATTGTATCATGAGGCTGAAACAGCCGCTCCCCGCCGCGGCGAGATAAAAACTATGAAGATATGTTGCTGACAAAACCGCCTGTCATAGTGTAAAATAACAAAATAATGTAACGGAGTACAGACAGGGAATCCGGTGGAAATCCGGAACAGCCCCGCTGCTGTAACTGGGACGAAAGCGCACCATGCCACTGCCGAAGGCGGGAAGGCGCGCCGTAGGATGATCAGGAGTCAGAACATCTGCCGTATCCGTATGAGTTGTAGATCGCGAGGGCGAGGTGCAGCGTCTGCTTTGCGTATATGGCAGGGGCTCCGTCTTCGGGGTCTCTGCTTTTTGTTTATATACAAATAATTAACAGAAGGAGTGTTTTTATGTATCATCTGTGGAAGAAGACAGCGGGGGCTCTCTTATTCTTGTCAATGTTCGCGGCGCCGTCGTTTGCGGCAGGGGAAACAAAGAGCGCCGATGTGGCGGATGTGGCGGCGGTAGAGGTTACTGGATCGCGTCTCGCCGATTCAATAGCCGACGTCCCGGCGCAGACCTATGTCATCACGCGCGGGGAGATCGACGCCAGCGGCGCGCGCGACGTGCAGGACGTACTGGCGAGAGTGCCGGGGATCAATACGCTGCTGAACAACGCCTCGATGGCGCAGTCGAAGGGCGTAACGGTCAGAGGCTTAAATTCCGAAGTGCTGCTGCTGGTCGACGGCATTCCCTATATGGGGGCCGATTACGGCGTGGGAGCGGACCTTGGTTCGCCATTTGATCTGCGCAGCATCGCGCTGACGGACGTTGAGCGGATCGAAGTGGTTAAGGGAGCCGGTTCCGCCATCTATGGCTCAAACGCGGCGGGCGGCGTCATCAATGTCATTACCCGCAGATCCTCCGACAAGTCCGGCGGCAGTATAACGTTGTCGGGAGGAAACAGAGAATGGTTCCGGGGAAATATCCGCGGGACCGTGGTGCTCAGCAATGATTTCAGGGTCTTTGCGGGGTACACTAGAACGCAGGAGGGCGAGACAAAGATACGGCTGGCCGACCCTTCCACCGGATTATACGACAAAGCAAAAGATTATAAAGGAAACGACTATTCTTTCGGCTTTACAAAGGGACCGTGGTCGTTCCTCGGAGAGGTCGGAGATTTTAAATCCGTATGGGATTACACGGATGTCTTTTACGGCGGAGGGACCTCCGAAAACCGTCAGGAAAATAAATACAGGCGCTTTGCCCTTAATTACGCAGACGGGGCCAATACCGGCCGCCTGTACTACCATAAGACTGAAAGAGAGGTCTCCGACAGCTCCGGCGTGACTAATTACGAGGGCGATACGTTCGGTGCCACCTATAACCGCAGGCAGGAGATCGGAACGCTGCCGTTTATTTTCGGTATGGATTTCCGCAGGGAAAAGGCGGAGTATTCCAACAGCGGCAACCCGTGGGGGGACAACCTTCCGTATGAAAATACGAGAACCGAATACGCGCCTTACATAGAGACCTCCATTCCCATCGGAGAGGCGGCCTTTGACATCGGCCTTCGCTATGAATATTGGAATGTGGAAGACGGAGAAGACGCGCACGAGCTGATGCCGCGCTTTTCCCTGAATTGGGCGAACAAAAACGGTGTTCTCTATTACGCGACGGCCGGGCGCTATTTTTCGATGCCAAGCTTCTATCAGATGTTTTACGCGGACGCGTATGGATACTGGCTTCCCAACCCTAACCTCAAACCGGAAAAGGGCTGGACGTACGATATCGGCGTCAAGGACGATACGGCGAAGAATCCGTGGAGCTTCAACGTATTCTACATGGATATGACGGACAAAATCAATATGAACGACAGTTATACGCAATACATCAACGTAGACGAATACCGCGCCTGGGGCGCGGAAGGACGGTATAAGTGGAACTTCCACGAAAACTGGTCATATACCCAGGGAATTTCCTACCTTCACGCCGAGGAAAAAACAGGCGGTTCCGACTGGGTACGCTCGAATATGCCGCGCTGGGACATCTCCGGGATTTTGAATTTCAAAAAAGACCCATGGAGCGCCGAGCTTTCCGCGCACTACTACGGAGACAGGCAGCTCTCAAAAACGGCCTCGACGTATGACGACGGAGATATATTCATCGTCAACGCCTCCGTCGCCTGGAAGGTGGACAGAACGACCCTTCGTCTGGCCTGCGTCAACCTCTTTGACAAGGAATTCTATCTGAACAACAGCGGCTACATCAATCCTGAGCGCCGTTTCATCCTCTCCGCGACCTACGAATTCTAAACGCATCGAGTCCTCTTGGACGACAAAATTTTCTTTCTGCTTGAGAGCCCCGGCCCGCGCGCCCGGGGCTCTCTCTTTTCGTGTTTTCGCGCGCCGCGTTAGGTTGTATACTTACCGCAAACGACATACAGAGAAAACATGGAGGCAATCGATGAACATACTCGTGATAGACGGACAGGGCGGCGGGATAGGACGGCAGATCGTACAGTCGGTGCGGGCGAAGATGCCGGATATCTCGATCACCGCGGTGGGGACCAACAGCATCGCGGCGGCGGCGATGCTCAAAGCGGGGGCCGACAGGGCCGCGACGGGGGAAAACTCCGTAGTTGTCTGCTGTCGGGACGCGGACGTCATCATCGGCCCCGTCGCGATCGTGATCGCCGACTCGCTGCTTGGCGAGATCACCCCCGTGATGGCGGCCGCCGTCGCCCGCAGCGAGGCGAAGCGGATACTCGTACCCGTCAACTGCTGCAACAACATCATCGCCGGCGTGCCGGACCTTTCGGTAGGCAGGATCGTCGAATGCGTGATGGACGAGCTTCATAAACTTATTGCCGCGAGAAAATAAGAACAGTCCGAAGTGCGCCTTGCGGAGAGCTCTTCGGACTGTTTCTTATCTATTTTTTGCGATACTGTCCACGACCCGGCGAACATCTCCGAGACATCAGGTCTTGCGGGGATTCTTATCGCGGCATCGGCATGCGCCGCGTTCTAGCTCCGCGTTGATCCTTTCCATGATGACCGACCGGCCGTTTTTTATATAGTCGTTCTCAATATCGCCCCTGGTGAACTGAAAGCAGTGGCAGATGATCTCATTGGCGGCATTATCCATGGTTTCCCCCGTTTTTTACAGTTTGCCGATAAGCTCCGCGTAGAATCTTGCCGCGTCCTTTATCTTTTCGATTTCGCAGTTTTCGTCGAGCATGTGGGCCAGCTTATATTCGCCGGGGCCGAAACCGATCGTGTCGATCCCCATGCTTACGGGGGTGACGGCGTTGGTCCCGAAGTCCCAGAAGTCATATCTCTCCGGCGCTCTGCCGAAAGCCTCTTCATAGGCCGCGTTCGCCGCGGAGAAGAGCGGCGATCTTTCATCCAGCTTCCAGGCCATGTGCAGAGGTTCGTATACCAGTGCCGCGCCTCGCCAGCTTGTGCGGCGCAGCGTGCCGGTCTCCCACGTCGCGCGTTTGCCGGCGATCAGCTCTTCCATCTCGGCGCGCACCTTTTGCTCCGTCTCGCCGAGCACGAGGCGGCGGTCGAGGTATATTTCCGCTTCGCTGGGCACGGCGTTGAGAGAAGCGCTGACGCAGCTGATGTCGGAGAGTACGATCGTCCCGTGCGGGTCGCCTCCGGCGGTCAGCTTTTTATTGAGCGCCTCGACGCGGCAGATGATCTCCGCCATCTCATAGACCGCGTTGATCCCCTTTTCCGGCGCAGAGCCGTGCGCCGAGAGGCCGTGCGTCTTTATCCGCATCTGCGCCTTGCCCTTATGGCCCAGCGTGATCACGTTGTCCGAAGGCTCGCAGATGACGACGAAATCGGGGCGCAGCGTGAGCTCTCTATACATCATTTTGAGATTCTTGCCGTCGCAGTATTCCTCGCAGACGGAGCCGCTGACGCAGATTTTTTTATCATTCGCATAACCGCGCTCCCGCGCGAGGGCCGCGCCGTAGATCGAGGCGGCGAGCCCGGACTTCATGTCCACCGAACCGCGCCCGTAAAGCCTGCCGTCCCTGATCTCCGCGGCAAAGGGCGGCAGCGTCCAGTCGCCGGCGTCGCCCGCTTCGACGGTGTCCATGTGGGAATCGAAGTGTACGATCTTATCCCCGCCGCCGATGAATCCGACGGCGTTGCCGGTCGAGTCTATGAAGGCCTCGTCGTATCCCAGTTCGCGCATCCTGGCGACGACAGCCTCCGCGACGGCGCCCTCATGGTCGGAATAGCTCTGCAAACGGACAAGCTGCCGCGTAAATTCGATAAGCTCTGTTTCAAACCTCTCAGACAATGGCATAAATATCCCTCCGGTTGGTGGTGAAGATCCTATTGCGAAAAGTATATCAAAAAAAGGCCGCGCCCATATGCCCGGCGCGGAGCCCTTTATCGCTCACTTGTCTGGTTTATCCCAGAATTATCCGGTCTTCGGCAAAGAAATCCGTGATCGCCTTCTTGATGTATTTGTCGACCATCTTCTGCGCGTCCTTCTGCAGTTCGCAGCGATGTTCCTCTAAATATTTCGCCGCGGCGTCCTGTTTGTCTTCGGGGACGCCGGACATGTCGATTATGCATTCGATACATTCCGTGTTGAATTCCGGCAGGTCGACGTGCGCGATGGCCGCCTCCGCTTCGCGGCGTCTGTTTACCGTTGTCTGGACGACCGTGTTGGTCCCTTTTCCGGCCGCCGTCATTTCCTGGGCGAAGTTCTGCGCGTCAGCCTCGAAGTCGAAGGCGAGGACAGAGGCTATCCCGTTGCAGTCCTGCTGAATGACGACCCATAATTTTTCCTGCATGAAAAGCACCCCCCATTTTTTGTCTTTTCTTATATCTAAATATAAGGCAAAATACCTGCTTTTGTATAGGTAAAATTATGAAAAAAAGTTGGGGGTTATAGTGCGCTATTCTTAATTTTGAGAAAATTCTCATTTTGCCGCGAGGGCTGCGTTCCCGGCATAAATCCGGCGGGTTTTTGCTCCCCGCCGGACATTTGCCGTTATCGTAAAAATTTTATCTGCCGCACTTTTTGAGCAGTTTCGACCAGCTCTCGTCGGCGTCGCGCTGGGCCTCTTCCACGAGGTCGAAGCGCTCCGCGCCCTTTTTGAAGAGGTGGGCGTAGCGCCCCTGCGCGCGAAGGAAATCCTCTATCGGACGCGCTTCTTTAGGCTCGTATGAGAGGACGTATTCGCCGTTTATCACCTCGTAGACCGGCCAGAACTTGCTGTCGACGGCCATCCGGCAGATGTCCGCCTGATTGGCCGGATCTATCTTCCAGAAGAGTGGGCAGGGCACCAGTACGTTGACAAAGGCCGGCCCCTCTGTTTCTACGGCGCGCTTCACCTTGGCGACGAGGTCCAGCGGGTTGTGCAGCGAGGTCTGGGCGACATAGGGGATGTTGTGGGCGGCGACTATCTCCGTAAGGTCCTTCGCGCGCTGGAGCTTGCCGGGCGCGGCGCTGCCGGCCGGCGAGGTGGTCGCGTTCGCGCTCTGCGGCGTCGCGCTCGAGCGCTGCGCGCCGGTGTTCATGTAGCCCTGGTTGTTGTAGCAGATATATGTGAAATCATGGCCGCGCTCCAGAGCTCCTGATAACGACTGGAGGCCGATGTCGTAGGTGCCGCCGTCGCCGCCGAAGGCGACGAACTTTATATTTTTATCGATTTTGCCCCTTTTGCGGAGCACTTTGTAGGCCGCCTCGACGCCGGAGATGCCGGCGCCGGCGTTCTCAAAGGCGATGTGCATGAAGGGCATACGCCAGGAGCTGTAGGGATAGACGGTCGTCGAGACCTCCATGCAGCCGGTCGCGCTGACGACGACCACCGGATCGTTGACGCCCATCAGCGCCTGACGTACCGCCGTGGGCGCGCCGCAGCCCGGGCACATCCGGTGCCCCTGCGTGAGCGGGCTGGCCTTTTTTGTCAGTTCTTTTATGTTAAGCGCGCTCATCTTCGTCACCCCGTTCAAGAAGTCCTATGAAGCGCGCCCGCGCGCTGTAATCGTCGTTTGCCATTTTTTCAAATACCAACCTCGCGTCCTGGGCGTAGAAATCGCGTCCGCCGAGGCCGAAGATATATTCCTGCACGGGAACGCGTTTTTCGAGATTATAGAGCACGGATTTTACCTCCGCCGCGAGCGGGGCGGTGCCGCCGATGCTCGCGCTGCGGTCGAGCACCGCGACGCCCCTTTTGCCTTGCGCGAGCGTGAGAAGTTCTTCCGCGGGGAAGGGGCGGAAGAAGCGGACTCGCAGCGCCCCGGCTTTGACGCCCTCATCGCGGAGCTCGTCGACGACGTCTTTGACGACGCCGGCCGCCGAGGACATGATGACGATCAGGTAGTCGGCGTCCTCCGCGCGGTAGCTCTCGATCGGCGCGTAGCTGCGCCCGGTCTCTTTTTCCAGCTCCGCGGAGAGTTCCCGGTAGACGGGAAGGACGTTGTTCATCCCCTCCATCTGATTGCGCTTGATCTCAAAATAATATTCCGACATTGTGAAGGAGCCGTAGGAGACGGGGTTGTCCGTGTCGAGCAGCGGATAGGCCGCCGTCCGTTCTCCCACGAATTTTTTCACCGTCTCGTCGGCGAGCAGCTCCACGGGTTCGTAGCAGTGGCTCGTGATGAAGCCGTCCTGGCAGACGAATACGGGCGTAAGCACTCGCGGGTCCTCCGCGAGGCGCGTCGCGAGCAGCACGCTGTCGTAGACCTCCTGCGCGTCCTCGCAGTATATCTGTATCCAGCCGGAGTCGCGCTCCGGCATGCTGTCAGAATGGTCGCAGTGGATGTTGACGGGCGCGCCGAGCGAGCGGTTCACCAGTCCGAAGACGATCGGCGCGCGGAAGGCGGCGGCGATGGGGAATATCTCATGCATCAGCGCCACGCCGTTTGCCGAAGAGGCCGTCATCACGCGCCCGCCGGAGACGGAAGCTCCCACGCAGGCCGAGATGGCGGAGTGTTCGCTTTCGACGGCGACATATTCGGAATCGACCTTGCCGTTGGCGACGAAATCGGCGAAACGCATGGGGATCTCGGTGGAGGGCGTTATCGGATACGCCGCTACGACGTCAGGATTTATCTGCCGCATCGCCTCGGCGAAAGCGAGGTTGCCGGAGGTCATGACCTTTTGTTTACTTAACATGGGCGCCGACCTCTCCCGGGTTTTCTCCCGACTGGGCGTCCTCGCCGGCGAAAGATGCCTCGGAGTGCATCGTGATCGCCTTGGTGGGGCAGAGTTTTTCGCAAAGGCCGCAGCCCTTGCAGAAGAAGAGGTTTATCCCGCAGACCATGTTGTCGGCGTTAAGCTCTACCGAGTCGTCGGGACACTGTATCCAGCACTTGAGACAGGATACGCATTTCGCGGTGTCTATGACGGGGCGCGTCGAGCGCCAGAGTCCCGTCTGCACCTTTAAGGCGGAGGCGCCGAAGGCTACGGTGCCAAGCGGGACCTCCTGCCAGCATTGCGGTTTGCTCATGCGAACACCGCCTCCGTGCGGCCGCGGAGGATGGCGCGGCGGTTTGCCTCAAGCACCGGTTTGGGCAGCTTCGTCATCTTGCTTGTAAAGTGGTTTACGAACGACTCGACGGGAACGTCGGTGAATACGTGCGAAAGAGCGCCGAGCAGCGGCGCGTTGGGGCGGTTCTGTCCCAGCTCTTCGAGCGTTATCTTTGTCGCGTCGACGACGAGCACGCGGGCCTTGGAGGTCACTCCGAGGCGGCCGCGGAGGACCTTCGCGTCCTCTGCGCTGTTGACGAGGTAGACGGCGTCTTCCGTGGACCCCTCGGTGGGATTGGCGCTTTCCACCATCGTCGGATCTACGACGACCACGATATTGGGGTTCTGCACTCCGCAGCGGCGGCGTATCGGAGAATCGGAAACGCGGTTATAGGCTCTGATCGGCGCGCCCTGACGCTCCGCGCCGTATTCCGGAAATGCCTGAACGTGTTTGCCCTCTTCAAAAAGTACCTCCGCGAGTATCGCCGAGGCGCTCTTTGCGCCCTGTCCGCCGCGTCCGTGCCATCTTACCTCTACTGTCTTCTGCATTTAAAATTCCTCCTTGAGATATAAACCCTTTATTCTTAAATTAGAGAATAAAAAAAGGACCCTTTCTCAATCGAAAGGGCCCCTTTACTCGCTTGACAAACGGCGCTAGACGCCGATCCTGCGAGGAGGAGCCGCGTTAATAATTATAATTATTATGTTCTGATTGCTGGTCTTTCTTAACATAACGTTTCCTCCCTCTTACAGAATGCGGGAATGATAACACTCATTTATCTTTATGTCAAACCTTTTAAATAAATAACTTGATGGGTTGAAAACGATGTTTTACCACGTAATATAAAAGTAATGGCTACTGATTGCCTATAGTAGTTAAGGATAAAAGAATTTTAACATAATAAAGTATTGATTTGCGTGATATGGGAAAATCAAATCCGCTTTTATCAGCCGAAACGGAGAAATGAGAATGGCAAAGTCTAAAACAGGAACCGGCCGCCTGAAAAAGGGGCCGTTCCTGTTTTAAAACGTTATGTTTAGTTTGAGCCTTGGTAAACTCTGGGGACGCGTTTGCCTACACAGCATAAAAATTCGTAGGGAAATCTGCCCGAAAGCGCCGAAAGTTCCTCGACGGGGATATATTCGCCGCCGTCCCTTCCCAGCAGCGTCACCTCGTCGCCCTGGCTGACGCCGGGAATCTCCGTAACGTCGACCATAAACTGGTCCATGCAGATACGCCCGACGATCTTTGCCCGGCGGCCGCGGATCAACACGCTGCCGCTGTTGGACAGGCTGCGCGGATAACCGTCGGCGTAACCGACGGGAACTGTGGCGATGCGGGTATTCTCCCGCGTGGTGACGTATGTGCCGCCGTAGCTGACAGAAACGCCGGCCTCCACATCCTTTACGTGGGAGAGGTGGCTTTTTATCTCCATCGCCGGCCTCAGCGCCACTCCGGGATTCAGCGTCTCGTCCGATGGGTAGATGCCGTAAAGGGCGATGCCGGGGCGCACGGCCTCCATATCGCCCTGGCGGTTCCACAGTGCCCCCGCGCTGTTGTTGCAGTGGCGCATCGGTATTTTGATCCCAGCCTCCTCAACGAGGCGCAGAAAGGAGTGAAAGAGTTCGAGCTGCCTGACGGTCGGCTCAAGCTCCTCTTCGTCGGCGCGCGCGAAGTGTGTGAATATCCCTTCGAGCCGCAGGTTTGGCAGCCCGCTTATCGCTTTGATCTCCGCAAGGCTCTCCCGCGGGCCGCGGAGGCCGATACGCGACATCCCTGTGTCGATCGCCAGATGCACCGGCAGAAGGCGTCCCGCCAGCGCCGCCGTGTGTGACAGCGCCGCCGCCGCCGCGAGGCTGGACACCGTCGGGCGAATGTTCCTCTCCACGAGAGTTTCGTAATCTTCGGGGAAGGCGTGTCCCAATATCAGCACAGGCTTGGCGATTCCGCCGTCCAGCAGCTCTTCCGCCTCCTCCGTTGTGGAGACGGCGAAGCCCCACAGGCGCTCCTCATGCTCGATAGCCCGTGATACCGGCACCGCCCCGTGTCCGTAGGCGTCGGCTTTGACGATGGCGATCATCTTTGTGCCCTCCGTCAGATTGCAGCCGATATTTTTAAAATTGTCCGCGATGGCCCCCAAGTCGACGGAGGCGTATACCCGATCATGTTTTTTCATTGCGGTTTTGCGGCGCGTCATTATCAGCGCCCTATTCCTTTCCTGGCAGATATCCGGTGAAGAGATTTTCTTTTGCCGTCTCTATATCATCTTTAAGAATTATAAATAAATTCAGGGAGTTATTCAATATGAAAGCGGCAATGCGGCAGGGCAAACGCATGAAAGCCGGTCGCCCAATGTTTTGATCAAAAGCCTTGATACGTCTGTACCCGGCTCAATCGCTTGCGGGGCGCTTCCTGCCGTTCCAGCGGCAGGTCCGCATATCGACGCGGCCGTCCGGCAGGAAGGCGACGCCCTCGGCGCGGAGTATCGCCCGGCAGGCCTCGGGATCGACGCCGCCGGCGATGGAGCCGTCAGCCATGACGACGCGCTGCCACGGCAAACCCTTCGGAGAGCGGCGCATCGCCCAGCCGACCTGTCTCGCCGCGCGCGGGCTGTCCAGCATCATGGCAATCTGGCCGTAAGAGGCGACCTTGCCGCGCGGTATTTTTTTTACCAGCCGGTAGACCCGGTCAAAAAAAGAATCCAAGGCGCAACCCCCTTCTCCCGTCTCACCAGCTATTATACATTTTGCCTTAGCCGCGCGGGGAAAAATCCGCGCGCGCTTTTTATAAATCAATATATAAAAATAGAATATAAAATATAATAAATCAATCTGTATGATATCATAAAAACAAAACCGATATTATGATATATGGTTATAAAAGCGGCTGATAATAAATTTCATCAAATTTAGTCAAAAATTAGCACTCGCCTATTGACTCTGCTAACAAGGATGCTATAATTCTTCTTGAAATGAAGAACATAAGATGCTCTTCGAAGCGGCGGAAGCTTCGCCGTGGTATCGCATTAAGTAAATTTTAAGGAGGAATGCACAATGATGATGCCAAAATTTTTCGGAGAAAGTCTATTTGACGAGCTGATGGATGAGTTCCCCTTCGGGAGCAGGATGCCGGCGCTGGGCGGCGGCGTATATGGCAAGCGCGAAAAGAACCTGATGAAGACCGACGTCAAAGAGAAGGATGGCAACTACATCCTTGACATCGACCTGCCGGGATTCAAGAAGGAAGATATCAGGGCCGAGCTCCGCGACGGTTATCTGACGATTAGCGCGGACCGCAGCTACGAAAGGGAGGAGAAGCCGGAGGACGGTAAGTTCATCCGCCGGGAACGTTTCTCCGGCAGCTGTTCGAGGACCTTCTATGTCGGCGAGAACGCTAAGCCGGAGGATGTGAAAGCGAAATTTGAAGACGGCATCCTGACCGTCTCGCTCCCGAAAGAGGAGCCGAAAAAGCTCCCGGCTAAAAACAACCTCATCGCGATAGAGGGATAGCTCCGAATAAAATGTAAAAAAGCCGCCGGCAAGCCGGCGGCTTTTTTTACAGGTTTTTCTTTATCTTTTCCGCCATGCGGGCGCCGGCGTCAAAGGCGTTTTGCAGCTCCCGCGGGAGCTCTCGCGCCCTCCATTCCGCCTTTTCCCGCTCGTCCCAGCCATCGGCGACATATTTGCCGTAATCGTCGAACTGATAGGTGTTGAAGGCGCAGACGCGTTCGGGCTTCGTAAAGACGCGCGTCACATAACGCTCGAAGAACCCCAGCGGGCCGCCGTTCTCCGCGCCGATATATTCGTCCGCGAACATCCGCTCCTTGACGTTCATCGTATAGATTACGGCGGTTTCAAACCTTTTCGGAGCAATGACGCTGTAATTTTTGTCGTAGACTATGAAGGGGAAGACCAGTCTCTCGACGAACGCGTGAAGCTGCGGCGTGATCGTTCCCAGATAGACGGGCGACGCGAATACCACGCCGTCCGCGTTTGCGGCGGCCTCCAGCAGTTCGGATATCCCGTCGCGCCAGCCGCAGCGGCCGAACGAGCTTCCTCCCCGCACTTTGCAGGCGAAGCAGCTGCGGCAGCCGGTATAGCTGTAGTCGAAGAGGCGGATGGTCTCCGTCTCCGCTCCCGCGCCGGCGGCCCCTTTGGCGAAACTTTCGCACATGGCGGAGGTGTTCCGGTTTTTTCGCGGACCTCCGTCCAGAATATATATCTTCATATTATTTTCTTCCTCCGCGAGCTAATCGTGCGCGCCCGCGCCCTTTCGCCCCGCTTCGAGCCCCGCGAAAGCGTTGTAAAAGACAGTGTCCTCGAGGTCGAGACGGTCGTCGTGCAGGCGGCTCGGCCTCGCGTTTTCGTGAGGATACCCTGTCGGCAGGAGCGCCACAGGCTCCAAATACTCCGGCAGCTCGAATGCCTCTCTCACCGCGGCCGGATCGAAATGGCCGACCCAAGTGGTGCCGAGGCCCAGCGCCGTCGCCTCCAGCATCATCTGCGCGGCGACGATCGCGGCGTCGACCGCTCCCATGTCATATCCGTCGTAAGGACGCTTCCAGCTCGCCGTCCTGTCATAACAGACGAGCAGGGCGAGCGGCGCGTTGAAGTGGTAGGGCGTGCAGCCTTTCAGTTTTGCCAGGCTTTCGCCGCTCTCGATGACCAGTATTCTCTGCGGCTGGTAATTTGCGGCGGTGGGGGCGAGCCGGCCAGCCTCGAGTATCTGTGCGATCTTTTCCTTTTCGACCTTCCGGCCGGCAAATTTTCTCACCGAATAACGCTCTTTTGCCAGTTTTATAAAGTCCATTTCCGCGCCTCCTCACATATCATATATTGTAGTATGATGATAGCAGTTGGAAAGGAATCTTCAAGTATGCAGTTTAAAAGGGCATAACGCCAGGGCAAACACATCAACAGGGCAACAGAGGGTGAATTGGCGTTTATAAACGATTCCGGGGGAAGATAAACAGCGATTTAGCGGGCGCTCGCAAAAAACAATTTGTCGATATTCAGCGATTTTTAGTGTTTGCTCTTAAAGGCCCCCTCTCCGAGGGGGCTGGCTCGGCGGTGTTTTTCCGCCGAGACTGGAGGAGTTTTGACCTTGGGTTTTGTATTGCTCTTGATCTTATCTTCTTTCGCCTCTTTCGCGGAAGAAGATAAGGCAAAGAGCAGAAACAAGAAGCAAAACCCAAAGTCAACCCTCCTCCACCGGCTTCGCCGGAGCCCCCTCGGAGAGGGAGCCAAAGGCCTTAGATAAACCCCGGTTTACCATTTACCTGACCTTTCTTGACGCGTTTGCCCTGGGCATAACGCGAAAAGCGCCCCGCCGTTCACAGCGGGGCGCTCACAATATTACATTACATCTGTCAGCGGTGTTACATAACCGGCCTTACTTTGTGAAGCGCCTTCTTCCCGCGCGCTCGCCGTCTCTATCACGGTCACGGTCCCTGCGGAACCCGCCGTCGCGGCGCGGAGGTTTGGAATCCGAGCGGAAAGAGCCGCGGCGTTCTCCGCCCGTCGCCGGTTTTACGGAGCTGACGGTGAGGCCGTCTCTCTCAAGACGGTCCTTGCGCGCCTCGAGGAGCGCCGCGCCGCGGGGAGAAAGTTCCACCGTCGCGCTTGAATCACGGAGTTTGATGTTTCCCACATCCTCGCGGCCGATGCCGATGTTGCGGCAAAGCGCGCCAAGCAGCGGACCGACCTCCCAGCCGTCGTCGCGCCCCTGCGCGAGCTGCACGGCTACGCCGCCTGTCATGTCCGGGCGCTGGAAACGGTCTTTGTGCTGCCCCTGCGTCCTCTCTCCGCGTGCCGCCCCTGAGCTTGAGTCGCGGCGGCCCTTCTCGCGGTCCATTTCATGTTGGACGTCCTCGCGTATCGAATAACCCGACGGCTGGTCCCCGTATGCCTTGGCGAGCAGCCCTGAGACCAGTACCGGAGCCTCCTCGCGTTTGAGCAGTTCCTGCGCCCATGACTCGAATTCATTTGATTCGAGCGCGTGTTCGAGAATGTTATTCTCGAAACGGACGCGCGCCTGCCCTTCGATCTCTTCGGCGTCCGGCGCTGGTATCCATTCAAGCTTGAGTTTAGATCCCGAATGCATGATCATCCCTTTGAACTGGCGCGCCTCACGCGCCGTAAGGAGGATGAGGTTGCTGCCCTCATGTCCCGCGCGTCCCGTGCGTCCGCTGCGGTGGACGAACGCCTCAAGGTTCTGCGGCAGGCCGTACTGGAGGACGTGGCTCACCGCGTCGATATCCAGACCGCGCGCCGCGACGTCCGTCGCGACAAGGATGGAGACGCGTCCGCCGCGCAGCGCCGAAAGGGCGTTGTTGCGCTCGCGCTGGCTCATGTCGCCGTGTATCGCGGTGGCGCGGAAGCCGATGTCGCAGAGCTTGTCCGCGATATCCTGCGTCTCCGCGCGGGTACCGCAGAAGATCAGCGACTTGCTGGGATTTTCCCATATCAGCACGTTGGTGAGTCCCTCAAAACGTCTGCGCGAGGGGATTATATAGGCCTTCTGCGTGATCTCGCTGTGCGAAGTTACGTCGGATACGAGCGAGATCTTTTTCGGCGCGTTCAGGTACTGCTTTGTGAGCGAAAGGACCTCGGGCGGCATCGTGGCGGAGAAGAGCCAGGTGCGTTCCACGTGGTCCATCGCTTTGAGTATCGCTTCCATCTCATCGTGGAAGCCCATATCGAGCATATGGTCGCCCTCGTCGAGGACGACGCTCTTTATGTCTTCCGTTTTCAGCGTGCCGCGACGCAGATGGTCGAGAATACGCCCGGGCGTGCCGACGACCACGGAAGCGCCGTCGCGCAGCGCGCGTATCTGGCGCTCCATATCAAGGCCGCCGACAAGCGTCGCGACGCGCACCCCGAGATCGGCTCCGAGCCATGCGAACTCCCGGGCCGTCTGCTGGGCGAGTTCGCGGGTCGGCGAAAGGACTATGATTTGCGGCATCCTCTCTCTGGCGTTGATCTGGTTCAAAAGCGGCAGGGCAAAGGCGAGCGTCTTGCCCGAACCGGTCTTCGCCTGGACGATGACGTCGTTGTCCATGATAGTTTCATCCTCAAGCACCGCCGTCTGGACGGGCATCGGATGTTCAAATCCCTTGCGCTCGATCGCTTTGATCAGCGCGGGGTTCAGATCAAAATCTGAAAATTTTTCCTGAATTTCCTGTGTCATTATAGACTACCTCCTAAATATATTGGGGGCGTTGAAAATCGCGTTCAGCTATATATCGGCGCCTGCCGGCAAACGAGCTTGCCGCTGTATTTACGATACAGCCAGCTCTTTTGAAAGGCATGCGTCTGTCAGGTAAATATCTTTACGCAGTTTAAACAATAGACCGACTAAATATCGGTATCTGCCCCGTTGCATCCATGCACAAAATTCTTGTGACGCGCAATCCGGCCAGGCGGTAAGAAAAATACTCCTCAGTTACATCGTACGCGGTGTAAAGAATTTATGCGAAGCGCGGACCCATGCCGCGCAACCTATGTATTATAGACGATAGTTTAGAAAAGTCAACAGCGGTGTTCGTCGCCGCGGGGCGGACGCGTCAAACTCTTTAAAGGGACCCGCCGGCGTGACGGGCCCCTGAAGATCCTTTTTAGCGGTTATTTCGCCAGGTCTCATATTCGTCGAGGCCGGAGTCTCTTATTACCTTGAGCAGTTCGCCGGCGTCGGCCTCGGATATCGGCAGCAGCGGCTTGCGGCATGAGCCTCCCGTCATTCCGTAAGCCTCCAGCGCGCGTTTCAGGCCGGGGATGCCGAAGCGGCGCGTGATGGCGTCGCTGACGGGCAGCAGTCTCTTTTGAAGCGCGGCGGCTTCAGAGATCCTCCCGTCATTGAAAGCCTCGTAAAGCATTTGACAGGAGCGCGGGAATAGGATCGAGACGGCCATCGTGCCGCCGCAAGCTCCCATTGAGAGCGCCGCCAGGAACCAGTTTCCCGTACCGCCGAAAGTCGAGAAACCGTCGGGAGTACGGAGCACGGTGTAGCCTAGTTTGGTCATATCCCCGGAAGTGTCTTTTATTCCGCGTATATTCGGGTGGCGCGCGGCGGCGCATATCACCTCAATGTTGATGTCGACGCCGGTGTTGGCCGGCATGTTGTATAGGAAGAGCGGTACCGGAGATTCATCCGCGACATCGGTAAAGTATTTCACCAATGCCTCGTCTTTTCCCTTGTAGTAATGCGGCGGAAGCAGCAGGATGCTGTCGGCCCCCGCGGCGGCGAGCCTCCCGGCGGCCTTTATCGTCTCATCCGTCGAAGGAAAGTGCGCGCCGGCCATTATGTGCAGCCGCCCCGCGGAACCCTCTTTTGCCGTTCTTGTCAGAAACTCTCTCTCTTCGAGAGAAAGAAATGGTATCTCGCCGTTTGAGCCGGCGATGACGATGCCGTCGAGCGGCGAAGCGCTCCACAGCGTGATGTTCTTCTCCCATCCGTTCCCGTCCAGAGCGCCGTCGTCTTTGAAGGGGGTCGGTACGGGCGCGAATACTCCGCGAATCTTTTCTCCCAAGGTAAGCATCTCCTCTTTGTGGGTCGTGATTACGGCGCCGCGCGGCACCGGGCTTAGTATGAGGTTCTTTTTTTACGATGTCAATCTGCGTTTGGCTATGCCGCAAAGGCGGAGTGTGTGACCGGCACGTCTGTTTATGAGGAAAAACGTGATATTTAAAAAGATTTTGAAAAAAATTTGCGGAGCTTGATATATTTTTCTCATGTTTGACAGTTTTATGTAAACAAACTACAATGTCACGCAAAATATTTTTCTATAAATGGGGCGTTTGCATTGGCATCGGAAAAAGGTTCCTTCGCGGCATTTCTTGAACGCAAAAATGTGAAATTTTCCTTCTCGCGTTACTTTGTTGAGGCTCTCGGCGCAATGGGCATCGGCCTCTTCGCCTCTCTTATCACTGGTCTCATATTGAAGACGATCGGCTCAAAATGCGGAATCCCGATATTGGTGGAATTTGGCACGCTTGCCGGACAGATGGTGGGGCCGGCGATCGCCGTAGCCATCGCCCAGGCGCTCAAAGCGCCGCAGATGGTAGTGTTCTCCTGCGCCGCCGTTGGTTTCGCCGGCAACACCTGGGGCGGCCCGGTGGGGGCGTTCGTAGCGGCGATCATTGGAACCGAGTGCGGCAAGATGATCTCGAAGGAGACAGTGATCGACATAATCGCCACGCCCGCCGTTACGATAATCACCGGTATGGCGGCGGCCAAGCTGATCGGCCCCCCCGTCAGCGCGATGATGACGGCGCTCGGCGTGCTGATCATGCGCGCGACCGAGCTTCAGCCCGGCCCGATGGGCGCCGCCGTATCCACGATCATGGGCATGATCCTGACGCTGCCGATATCGAGCGCGGCGATCGCCGTCGCGCTGAACCTCTCCGGGCTCGCGGCGGGAGCGGCCGCTGTCGGTTGTTCGACGCAGATGGTCGGTTTCGCGGTGATGTCGTTTCGTGAAAACGGCCTCTCCGGCCTCCTTTCGCAGGGGCTCGGCACCTCGATGCTGCAGATGCCGAACATCGTGCGCCATCCGATGATCTGGGCGCCGCCGACCCTCGCAAGTTTCATCCTCGGTCCCATATCGACGCTCGTCTTCGGCATGACCAACGTGCCCTCCGGCGCGGGGATGGGAACGAGCGGCCTCGTCGGACAGTTCGGCGCGATCGACGCCATGGGGAGCTCCCCCGCGGTCCTGATGCAGATAGGCCTCATGCACTTCCTGCTGCCGGCGGTGACGACGCTTCTCATCGCCGAGGTGATGCGCCGGACCGGGCTGATAAAAGAGGGAGACATGAAGCTCGACCTTTAACCCGCTTTGGTGACAGACATCCGCGGATACACGCCGAAAGGCGGAGGAAAGCCTTGTCGAAGGCATCCTCCGCCTTTTTTGTCCCATGAGAAGCCGGCCCGCGTCCGCGCCTTTGAAATAGCTGGGCGGCAGGCCTACCTGCCTCTTTTCCAGCGGCCGCTTTTCAAATACCAGAGGCTGAAAACGATCGTCTGCAGCGAGGCGAGCGGCGCCGCGAGTCCGACGGAGAAGAGGCTCGCTCCCTCGATGCCGCTCAGTATCCAGGTGGCGGGGACTCGCACGGCGAATGCGGAGAATATGTTGTTCGCCATCGTAAAGGCCGTTTTGCCGCAGCCGTTGAAGAAGCCGTTGAGGCAGAAGACGAAGCAGACGAGGATGCAGTCGGCGCTGAACGATTTGAGATAGAGCGCCGTCGCCTCTATCAGCTCCCGGTCCGGAGTGAATATCCTGATCACGCTCTGCGGAAAGAAAAAGAGCCCGATAAAGGTGGCCGCGCCGAAACCGAGCGATATCGAAAGGCCGGAATACATCGTCGAGCGCGCGCGTTTTGGCTTTCCGGCCCCCATATTCTGCGCGACCATCGCGGCGATCGCCGCCGAAAAGGACATCGGCGGCAGCATGGTGAAGCCGTTGAGCTTGCTTGTGATGCCGATCGCCGCGGAGGCCGCGACGCCGCCCATCTTGCTGACCGTAGCCATGATGAAGATGAAGGAGATGCCGGTCAGTGAAAACTGGACCGCCATCGGCAGTCCGATACGAAGCAGGTGCGCCAGCTTATGCCACTTTATCCTCAGGCTCCTGAGCCGAAAATCGAAACGGTAATTTGCGCGGCGCGCGTAGATGACGGCGAGGAACGCCGACAGCCCCTGCGCGCATATGGTGGCGAAAGCGGCCCCGGGGGCCCCCCAGCCGAACAGGCCGACGAGCACGAGATCGCCGATGACATTAGCGACACAGGCGATGCCGACAAAGATAAGCGGCGAAGTGGAATCCCCGAAGCCGCGAAAAATGGCGGCGAGGGCGTTGTAGGCGAACATCGTAGCGATCCCCGCGGCGTTGATGAAGATATAGCCTCTCGTCTGTTCGACAGCCTCGGCCGGCGTCCCGAGCAGATCAACTATCGGGTCGGTCAGCGCGAGCAGCAGCGCCGTGATGACGACGCTGAGGACGACGAAGAGCGAGAGCATCGTGCCGATGGTATCCTCGATCTCATGCTCCTCTCCCGCGCCGAAAAAGCGTCCAATCATTATCGTGCCTCCCATGGAGAGGCCGATGACGATGCTGTTTATCATGAAGATGAACTGGCTGCCGATCGAGACCGCGGAGAGTCCCGCGGCGTCGGTGAACTGTCCGACGATTATCATGTCGGCCGCGCCGTAGAGCGCCTGCAGCAGGTTCGCCGCCATATACGGGATCGCGAAGCGCGTCAGCAGCAAAGGGATGCTGCCCTCGGTCAGCGTCTGCGCGCCGGAGGTGAATATTCCGGAAAATAGTTTTTTGATTTTCATTGTCATTGCCCCTTATTGAAACCTTTCTTTTTCTTTTAACATCCTAATGAAATAATAGAGGAAGGGCAGGCTCGTCGTGAAGCTGAAAATATCGGAGACGGTCTGCGTCATTTCCACGCCGGTAAGTCCGAAGATCCCCGGCAGCAATATGATGAGCGGGATGAAATAGATGCCCTGCCGCGTGCAGGCGAGGAACGTCGCGCGCCATGCGAAGCCGGAGGCCTGGAGCATCATGTTCGTCGTGACGAATAGCGGCTGCAGGAGCAGCACGGAACACTGAAAACGCATCGCGCGCGTGCCGATCGCGATGACGACGGCATCCTCCCTGCGGAAAAGGGCGATTATCTCCGGCGCGAATATCCATCCCGCGAGCGTCATGAAAGCCATCAGCACCATGCCGGCCTTGACGGTGAACCAGAAAGCTTTGCGCACGCGCCCGTAGCGCCGGGAGCCGTAATTATAGCCCACGACGGGCGAAAATCCCTGGCCGAGGCCGATCATCACCGAGAGGATGAAAATGAATATCCTGCCGACGATGGACATCGCGGCGACGGCGGGGTCTCCGTAGGCGGCGGCGCTCACGTTCAGCGCGGCTGTGGAGATACTGGCCAGCCCTTGGCGTGAAAGCGACGGACAGCCGAGCCGGAGGATGTCAAAATAGATCCGCGGCCTGTGCGAGAGATTCTTCAAATGGAGCCTCACCAGGCTCTTGCCGCGCAGGCAGAAGGAGATCATGATCGAGAAGCTGACGCACTGGCTGAGCAGCGTCGCAAGCGCCGCTCCCGAGATACCCAGTCCGAAGGTGAAAATAAAAATGGGGTCCAGCGCGATATTCAGCAGCCCTCCGGTCACAAGGCCGCACATCGCGAAGGCGGCGTGACCCTCCGAACGAAGGATATTGTTCATTACGAAAGAGGCGCACATCACCGGCGCGCCGAGCAGTATCCAGCTTGCGTAGCTTCGCGCGTAGGGCAGTATCGTCGGAGTAGAACCGAGCAGCCGCATCAGGCCGTCGATAAAGATCAGCCCGCCCGCGCAGAGGAGCACCCCCATAATGATCGCGCCGAAAAAAGAGGTCGAGCCGTAGACGCTCGCCGTTTTACTGTCTCCCGCGCCGAGCACGCGCGCGATCATGCTGCCGGAACCCATGCCGAGGGTGAAGCCGATCGCCTGGAAGATCGCCATCAGCGAAAAGACGACTCCGACCGCGCCGCTCGCGCTGGTGCCGAGCTGGGAGACAAAATATGTGTCTGCGGTGTTGTAAAGCGTCGTGACCAACATGCTGATTATCGTCGGAATGGCGAGCGAAATAATGAGCGGCCCGACCGGAGCCTCCGTCATGCGCGCATGATGCTCCGCTGAATTTTTGCTTGGCGCGACGAACAGCTTCATGATTGACAGAACCTCCCTGTTTCCGCTTGCGGCGAGGCTCTCAGGTAAATAAAGGCCGGACCGGCGGTTTTCAATATAGTAGTTATAGAAAATACCACTAAATCCCCAAATTCACAACATCGGGAATCTTTCCTTGATCTCCAAGTTCCGTTCCGTGTACCTGTGGCCTATCCGTGCCGGTCACCGTTTTTGGTAATAAAGCGCCACTGTTCAAGGATCTCATCATAGTTCCTGCCCAGCCGGTCGATGCCTTTAATCGCCGGTGTGTCGTCGGGCCTTATCTTTTTCATGAGCTTTCTGTAGGCCGGCCTTGACTGTAAAATAAAATCCGTTATAATATAATCCGTAATCGTATTATATGAATGCATAGTATATTTTGCGCAAAAGCTTGCGCGGCGGCGCGTCTGCCGGGGGCGCGGGAAAATCGGAGGTCTTAACTATGTTCCATACTAGAAATTACAGAGAGCTGACGAAGCTCTTTTTTATGTTTGTGCTGCCGGCGCTGAGTTCGCAGCTCTTGAGCGGCATATACACGATCGTGGACGGATACTTCGTCGGCTGGGGGGTGGGGCAGGACGGCCTCGCGGCGATCGGGCTCGCGTTTCCCTTCTCAGTCATTGTGACGGCGATCGGCGCCGGTATCGGCGTCGGCGGCGGGGCCCTCATCGCCATCAGCATGGGACGCCGGAGGGAGGCGCTTGCGCAGCGCATACTTGGCGCGATGGTCTTTCTGATGGTCGCGGCCTCGGCGCTGTCGAGCCTTCTGCTGACGCCGCTGGCGGAATATCTGCTGACCTTTTACGACGTCTCGCCCGAGATCGCCGGGATGGCGCGCCTTTACGCGTGGATACTGATAATATCCTCCCCGGCGCAGGTCGTCACGATGGCGATGCTCGGCGCGGTGCGGAACGACGGTTTTCCGCGCAAAGCGATGTTTATCATGATCGCGGCCTTCGGCACCAATATCGTGCTCGACTGGCTGTGGGTCATTGTCTTTCCCTTCGGGATAGCTGGCGCGGCCTGGGCCACGGCGGCGTCGCAGACGGTATCGGCCGTCCTGCTCTCCGCCCATTTCCTGCTGGGAATGTCGAAGGTCCGGCTGCGCGCGCGTTTGGTGCGCCCCTGGCGTCCTCTTGTCCGCCGGATCTTCGTGATGGGGGCCTCTCCCTTTGGCGTGCAGATCGCGACGGCCGTCACGATGATCCTCTACAATTGGCAGTCTCTTGCCTACGGCGGAGATATTGGCGTCGCCGCTTACGCGGTGGTCGGCTACATCGTCCCTGTGGGAGTGATGCTGGAGGAGGGGATAGCCGAGGGCATCCAGCCTCTGATCAGCTATTACCACGGCGCCAGCCTCGGCGCGCGCCGCCGGCTCACGGCGCGGCTCGGTTTTACCACGGCTGTCTCTGTCGGGGCCGCCTGCTCGCTGCTGGTATTTTTCAGCAACAGGCTCGTGCCGGCCTTTTTCTCGATGCACGGGGAGGCCGCGGAGGTCGCGGCGCGCGGGCTGCTGCTTTCCGTGCCCGTTTTTCCCTTTCTTGGGCTCGCGAAGGTGGGGGCGTCATATTATCAGGCGGTCGGCCGGAGCGACATGGCCTCCATGCTGACCTACGGCGACCCGTTTATCTTGCAGCCGCTCTTTCTCTGGACGCTGCCGCTCCTCTTTTCGCTTGACGGCGTCTGGCTGGCGATGTTCTTCACGAATATGACGCTCGCCATGATTTTCGTTATAATGTGGAGACGGGGGAACGCGAGGCGGATTCCGCTTTCCGGCGGCAGTATCATGGGGAGCCGCTGATTAAATGCACCATCTGATGTAACTACTAGCTTCGATGACGGGAATCACAGATTCCCTATCTCAGCTACGCGTCACAGGCAGCCCCCGACCGTGGCTCCAACGTATTAATATACGCCTGATGGGACTACCAGCCAACTCGCACAAATCAGAAAATCGTTGATTTGGCTCTCTGGCCGTCCGCCCCGCTCAGGGACTGCCTGTTTAGCGGCTGGCACATTTAATCAGCGGACGATGTGTCAGGTTTTATATGACAAAGTGAATTAATCAGTGTTTCTATAGGTCTTTTATAAGGACGGGACGAGAAGATGAAGGAAGAAAATCTTAGGACTATACTTGAAGTCTCCGACCTGATGCGGCGCTATGATCAGGTTTATTCATATTGGGCCGAGAGCCGCGGTTTTTCCACGAACGCGATGTCTCTGATGGAGGAGCTTCACCTCCGCCCCGAAGGCATGGAGCCCTCTGTCATCGCCGACTATCTCGGCGTGCCGCGGCAGACGATGACCTCGACGCTTGACAGCCTTGAGAAACGGGGCATAATAGAACGCTTGGCGCACCCGACCGACCGCCGCCGCAAGGTCATCAAGTTTACCGCGTTCGGCCGGGAGACGGCCGACGTGCTGGTGAATGAGCTCTACGGCTGGATGATGGAGGCCCTGGCGCCGGTCCCGCCGCGAAAGCTGGCACGGACGCTGGCCGAAGTCAGGAGTTTCTGTTCGCGGCTGGAGGAGACTGTTAGCAGTAATACGGAAGAAAATGGATCGTCCGACGGTTAAAATATGGAAAATATCTTATAATATTCAAAGAGGTGTTTACGTTGGACAAGAAAAGGGAAAAACGGGCGGAGAGAGATATATTTAAGACTGTATGCATTGCGGTCGCGGCGGTCTTCGCGGTCGTATGCGCCGTCTGGTCTTTCATCGGCTATTAGGTTATCTGGAAAGCGGGGAGCGTCGGTATTCCCCCTTTTCCTTTTAATACAACTTTATAAGGAGGAAACTTTATGAACGCTTGGTTTGAGAAACAATTTAAGCTCTCCGAGCACGGAACGGACGTACGTACAGAGATTCTCGCGGGTATCACGACATTTATGACTATGGCTTATATCATTTTTGTAAACCCCGGGATACTCTCCACGACCGGCATGCCTTTCGGATCGCTGCTGGTGGCGACCTGTCTGGGCGCTTCGCTGGCGACTTTCCTGATGGCGTTCCTCGCCAACTATCCTTTCGCTCTGGCTCCCGGCATGGGGCTTAACGCCTTTTTTGCCTTCACCGTCGTGCTGGGGATGAAGATCCCCTGGCAGGTGGCTCTCGCGGCGATCTTTATCGAAGGCGTCATCTTTATCCTGCTGACCTGCACGAAGGTGCGCGAAGAGGTCGTCAACTCGATCCCGAAGACGCTGAAGATCGGCGTATCCGCCGGCATCGGCATCTTCATCACCTTTATCGGCCTCCAGAGCGCGGGGCTGGTCGTTGCCAATCCCGCGGTCCTCGTCGGCCTTTCGCCGCTCCGCAGCAACGCCGGCGGCCTGCTGGCCCTCGCGGGGCTGTTGCTCATGGTCACGCTTGAGACCCGCCGGGTGACGGGCGGCATCCTCATCGGCATAGTCGCCGTGACGCTCGCCGGCATTCCCCTCGGCATCACGAAGATGCCTGCTGGCATCGTATCGATGCCGCCGTCGCTCTCGCCGATATTCATGAAGATGGATTTCTCGATGATCGCGCAGCCCACCTTCTGGGTCATCGTCCTGACCTTCTTTTTTGTTGATTTCTTTGACACGGTCGGCACCCTCGTCGGCGTCGCCAGCCGCGCCGATATGCTTGACAAGGACGGTCGCCTGCCGAAGGCGAGCCAGGCGCTGATGTCGGACGCGATCGGCACGACGGCGGGCGCGGTGCTGGGCACCTCGACGGTCACGACCTTCGTGGAGAGCGCCAGCGGCGTCGAGCAGGGCGGCCGCACCGGCCTGACGGCGCTCACCGTCGGCATATTGTTCCTGCTTGCGACCTTCTTCAGCCCGCTGATCTCGATCGTCCCCGCTTGCGCCACCGCGCCGGCGCTGATAATGGTGGGCGGCTACATGATGATGGGCTTCAAGGATATGGATTTCAGCGACTGGACCGAATTCTTCCCGGCGATCATCGCCTTCTTCATGATGCCCTTTGCCTACAGCATCGCGGCTGGCATCGAGTTTGGCATCGTCTCCTATGTCGCGCTGAAGCTGCTCATGGGGCGCGGCAAAGAGGTCAACTGGCTGCTCTACGTGCTCGCGGTGCTTTTTATCCTCAACAGGGCGCTGCTGTAGGGGATACGCGCTATGAAATTCACATTCAATCACTTTAACTTTAACGTTCTCGACCTTGAACGGAGCCTGGCCTTCTATGAAAAGGCGCTCGGCCTTAAGGAGGCGCACCGCAAGGAGAGCGAGAACTTCACGCTCGTTTACCTTGGCGACGGAGTCACCTCTTTCGAGTTGGAGCTGACATATCTCTTTGACCGTAAGGAGCCATACGGCCTCGGCGAGGCGGAGTTTCACCTCGCGATGCATGTGTCGGATTTTGAGGCGGCGCATAAACTCCATGAGGAGATGGGCTGCATCTGCTACGAAAACAGCGATATGGGGATCTATTTTATCGAAGATCCCGACGGATACTGGATAGAGATAATACCTGGGAGGTAGGGAACCACTGATTATATGCACCATCCGCGTCACAGGCAGCCCCCGACCGTGGCTCCAACGTATACGAATACGCCTCCGCCCCGCTCAGGGACTGCCTGTTTAGCGGCTGGCACATCTAATCAGCGGACGATGCGTCAGGTTTTATACGACAAAGTGTATTAATTAGTGTTTTTGTAGATTCTCACCATTTTAACCTGCAGCGGTCCGGGGGCTTAAAGCTTCCGGACCGCGTTTTTTTGTACGTAAAAACAAAAGCGGGGCCGCGGACGGCAGTTATTGATTGATTCTTTGTTTGATATAACAAGAAAATGATAAAATGTCTTTTAAAGACAGATAATAATTTACAATTTTCCCTTTCGATACTATAATCCAGATATCGAGCGTTTCGCGATTTAATATATATCTGTGGATAGCCCGATGAGCGCCATAATGTTTAAGCAACAGTATAGTTTGTCTTAATTATCTGAAGAACAGGAGAGGATTTTTCTATGGATCAGTTAACAGCACTGGTGTCAAAGGCCAACAGTTTTATTTGGGGGCTTTATTGTCTCATCCCGCTTCTCTGCGGTACCGGGCTCTACTTTACCCTGCGGCTGAATTTTGTCCAAATACGCAAGTTCGCGATGGCTTTTAAGTACACCTTCGGGCAGCTGACGATTTTTGGTGAGCGCGCGGGCAAGGACGGCATGAGCTCCTTCCAGGCGCTCGCGACGGCGATAGCGGCTCAGGTCGGCACGGGAAACCTCGCCGGCGCGGCGACGGCGATCGCGATGGGCGGCCCCGGCGCCATCTTCTGGATGTGGATCGCGGCCTTTTTCGGAATGGCGACGATCTTCGCGGAAGCGGTGCTCGCCCAGGTCTATAAGGAAAAGATGCCTGACGGCGGCGTCGTCGGCGGACCGGCTTATTACATTTCACGCGGCCTCAAGAGCAACGGCCTTGCGGTATTCTTCTCGGTGGCCATCATCATGGCTCTCGGTTTTATCGGTAATATGGTGCAGTCGAATTCGATCGCCGATGCCTTCAACAATGCTTTCGGCGTGAACCGCCTCCTTATCGGCGTCATCGTCGCGGCGATCGGCGGCTTCGTCTTCTTCGGAGGAATGGGCCGTATCGCCTCTATCACGGAAAAGATCGTCCCGATCATGGCGGCCGGTTATCTCCTCGGCGGCCTGTACATCCTTGTGACCCATGCCTCGCACATCATCCCGGCCTTCGGCATGGTCTTTGAGGGCGCCTTTAATCCCGCTGCGGCGACAGGCGGCCTTATCGGCGCAACGATGAAGGAAGCGATCCGCTACGGCGTCGCGCGCGGCCTCTTCTCAAATGAGGCCGGCATGGGCTCCACTCCGCACGCCCACGCCGTCGCCAAGGTGAAGGACCCTGCCGAGCAGGGCTTCGTCGCCATCATGGGAGTCTTCGTCGACACCTTCCTCGTCCTTAACATGACGGCTTTCGTAATCTTTGTCACGGGCGCCATCGACGGCAAGACGAGCGGCATCGCGCTTACGCAGAGCGCCTTCTCGACGGGGCTCGGCTCCTTCGGCCTCCCGTTCGTCGCGATATGCATGTTCTTCTTCGCCTTCTCGACGATCGTCGGCTGGTACTTCTTCGGCGAGCAGAACGTCAAGTTCCTCTTCGGCAACAAGGGACTTACTCCATACCGCATAGTGGTCATGGCCTTCGTCGTGCTCGGAGCCACGCTTAAGCTTGACCTCGTCTGGGAGCTTGCCGACTTCTTCAACGGCATCATGGTCTTCCCGAACCTTATCGCCCTTATCGGCCTGAGCAAGGTCGTGAGCGAGGCTCTCAACCATTTCGACGACCAGGGACGCCTTAAGGCGAACACGAAATAACCGATCGAGCCTTTAGTTTAAGAGAGAGCGCCGTCCCTGCGACGGCGCTTTTTTCTTTTTCCTGGCGGAGTGACGATACAAAGGGCAAACTTGTGATCCAGGCCGTTATGCGTAGCGGCGCGGGGCGGGTTTCCCGCTGTCCGCCGCCGCGCTTAGAGACTATCCTTTTTGTGAGAAATATTTTACGAAGAGGTGTGTCATGAAGAGATTATCCAAAACAATATATATAGCGGTTATTTTGTTTCTGGCGGCGGCCGCCTGCCCCGCCGGCGCGGAAAGCGCCACGGTGACCGAGATCGGCAGCGCCGGACAGTTGGCGGCCTTCCGCGACAGCGTAAATGCCGGCGATGACTACAGCGGCGTAACCGTCCGCCTTACCGCCGACATCGACCTGAAAGATGCCGATTGGGTCCCCATCGGGACGGCGTCAGCGCCGTTCGGCGGCAAGTTCAACGGCGCCGGCCATACGGTCAGAGGACTGAAGGTCGCCGCGCCGCAGTCGTCCGCCGTGCCCGTCGGAACGGTGGAATATTCCGGCGCGGCGCTGTTCCTTATCCTCTCCGGGGCGCACGCCCAAATAGCCAACCTTACCGTCGAGGGGACGGTGACGAATACCAGACAGCGGAGCAACCTTCTCTCCGGCGGCATCGTCGCTTACGCCGGGCCGGAGACGGTCATCTTTAATTGTAAAAACTTCGCCTCCGTCTCCGTTTCCGGAAAGGGGGGCGGAGGATACTTTGGCGATGAGGACCACGCGATCGCCGGCGGCGTCGTAGCCCACCTTGAGGGCTATGCCGTCAGCTGCGTCAATTACGGCGCCGTAAACAGCGCGAGCACCTCCACCTACAGCATCGCCGGAGGGCTTGCGGGGCGCGTCAAAGGCTATGTGCTGTCGTCCCGCAACGAGGGGGCGGTCTCGGTCAGCGATGTCGGCCTCGTGCAGAACATCGCCGGCGGCGTTGCCGGTGTCGGCGAAGGCGGGGTGCTCTACGACGCTGCAAACAAGGGGAGCATATATTCCTCAAACGTCGGGGGCGGCGTCATGGGTTTCACCTACGGCACCTCCATCCAGAACGCCCTGAACTTCGGAAGCGTGGGAGGGACGGGGCAGAGCGGCGGCCTGATAATATCGGGAGGGATCATCGGCAAGGCGTATAACGGCGCCTCGGCGGTGAACTGCGCAAACATGGGAGCCGTGGGCGCCGCGGGGACTCCGAACTATGCCTACGCCGGCGGTATCGCCGGATGGTGCAATTCCGGCCCGAACTCGGTGGAAAACGTCTTTTCCAATTGTTCCAACAGCGCCGCGGTATCGGGCGGGGGGCAAACGGCGGCCCGGGTCGGCGGTCTTATCGGCGAGATGGGCAAGAGCCTGCTCACGAACTCGGCAAACAGCGGCGCGGTCGACGCCGGAGGAAAGGCCTTCGCCGGCGGCCTGGTCGGCAACAAACTTTCCAACGCCGACGTCTCCGACTCCGTTTATCCGAGCGGCTGCGACGCGGTGGCCTACGGCACGCTCTCCGCGAGGGACTGCGTTCCCTTAAGCGGCGCTCGGCTTGCCGGATTTGTGACGACCGTGATACCGTCGTTTTCCGCATCATATCTTACTCTCGCCGTCGGGGAGGCACGGACGCTGCCGGTCGATCTGAAGACCTATCCCGGCACTCCCGCCGACGGGGGCGAGTTTTATTCCATCGTTTCCGCAAGCGCCGAGCCCCCGGCCTGCCTATCCGTAACCGTGGACGGCCGCGCGGTCACTGCGGCGGGGGCGGCGAAGGGGGAGGCGCTGCTGACGGCGCAGATTGCCGGCTACAGGAGCAGCCTGGACGGCGGCGTTGACAAAAGCGGCGCGAAAACGGCGCCGCTCTCGGCCCTGGCCGTCGTGAACGACGCCGCGGCCTCTCCCGACGTTCCGCCCGTCTGGCCCGACATTCCGCCGGTCGTTTCGCCCGATGTCTCCCCCGTCCCGCCCGACGGTCAGGACACCCCGTCAGAGCGGTCGTCATCCTCAGGATGCACCGCCGCCGGCGGTTGGGCGTTTGTCAGCCTGATCACGCTGCCTATGGCCGTCTATCTTTACAGAAAAAAATAGGGCTGATAATGATTATTTACGACATTTCAAAATAAAAATAAGTGAGATGGTCGATTATGTTAAAAATTATCTATAAGCGACCCTTTGATTTGCTTTACATGGCAGTAATTTAATGCTGCTCTTTCCGCATCTAAATAAAAACAGATGTGGAGGGGTAGTATTGTGGAATGGTTTGGGAAGCTCAACAGTTTCGTAAACGGCATCGTGTGGGGGCCGTGGATGCTCGCGCTGCTGGTCGGCACGGGTATCTGGCTCACGATCGTCCTGCGTTTCCCGCAGCTGCGCTACTTTGCCCTGATGTTCCGCGAGGTACTTGGGAATATCAGAAAGAAAAATGAGGGGGCGGGGACGATCTCCTCGTTTGCCGCGATGGCGACGGCACTGGCGGCTACGGTCGGCACCGGAAACATCGCCGGCGTGGCGACCGCCCTCCACCTCGGCGGCCCCGGCGCCCTCGTCTGGATGATGTTCTCCGCCATCTTCGGCATGACGACTAAGTTCAGCGAAGTTACGCTCGCCGTCCGTTACCGTGAGGAAGACGGAGCGGGAAGCTATCGCGGCGGCACGATGTACATCCTTGAAAAGGCGCTGGGCATGAAGTGGCTCGCGATGATCTTCGCGGTCTTCACGATCCTCGCCTCCTTCGGCATCGGCAACATGGTGCAGTCCAACTCGACCGCCGAGGGCATATCGATGGGATTCGGCGTCTCGCATCTGGTCACCGGCGTCGTGATCGCGGCGATCGTCGGGCTCGTTATCTGGGGCGGCCTTACGAGGATCGCCACCGTCACGGTCTACCTCGTTCCCTTCATGGCGGTGTTCTATATACTTGGAGCGCTTGCCGTAGTGTCCGCTCACTTTGATGCGGTCCCTGGGGCGATAGCTAACGCCTTCCGCGGCGCTTTCTTCGACCCGATGGCTCTGCCGGGGGCGCTGGCCGGCTGGTCAGTCAAGATCGCCATCACGCGCGGCATCTCCCGCGGCGTATTTTCCAACGAGGCGGGACTCGGCTCCGCGCCGATGGTGCACTGCGCCGCCCGCACCGACCACCCCGTACGCCAGGGGCTTTACGGGCTGTTTGAAGTCTTTATGGATACGATAATCATCTGCAACCTCACCGCCCTCACGATCCTCGCGACGGGAGTGCTGACGGGGCAGCCGGAGCTGACGGGCGCACAGCTATCGCTTGCCGCCTTCAGCGCGGTGCTCGGCCCCAGCGGCATCATGATCCTTTCGGTGGCGCTCGCGCTGTTCGCGCTTTCAACGATACTCGGCTGGTACTGGTACGCGGAGACGGCACTCGTCTATATCACGAAGAGCAGCGCGATGATAAAGCCGTTCAAAATATTCTGGATGGTGCTGATCGTATTTGGCGCGTGGGGCGGCAGCGACTTTCTCGCGAACCTCTGGGATCTCTCCGACACTCTCAACGGGCTGATGGCGATCCCGAACCTCATCGGGCTGCTGCTGCTGACGAAGGAGCTGCGCTTCCTCGTCAATGATTTTGACAGCAAGCTGAAAAGCGGAGAGCTGAAACGCTGAATTTATAATCCGATCATACAAAAAATGGAGCGGGCCTCTGCGGCCCGCTCCGTTTTTTACCTGCTCATCCTTATCATATCAGAGAGGAGCGCCTGTCCGGTTTCACGGCGTCCCGCCCCGGGACCGACCAGGGTGATCTCTCCCAGGTTGTCGGTATTTACGGTGATGGCGTTTGTCGCGCCGCCGATCGCGGCCAGAGGATGCGTTAAAGCGATCTCCTTGGGCATCACGTAGGGGTGCATGCCGAAGCTGTCAAAGCGGATGCCGGCGACGAGCTTTATCGTGAAGCCGCTGCGCCGTGCCTCGGCGATCTGCTGCGGCGTCACCTGGGTGATACCGATGCGCGTGACGTCCTTCACGGCGACGTCCTTGCCGAAGAGGATCTTCGCGAGTATGACTACCTTTACCGCCGCGTCCCAGCCCTCGACGTCGCCGGAGGGGTCCGCCTCGGCATATCCGAGCGCCGTCGCCTCGGCGAGCGCGTCGGCGTAGGTGGAACCCTCTCCCATCTTCGTGAGGATAAAGTTCGTCGTGCCGTTGAGTATCCCCTCAAGGCCGAGGACGGTGCAGCCCGCGATGCCGTTCTTCATCATGTCGATGAGCGGCGTACCGCTCATGACCACGCCCTCATAGCAGAGCTTCGCGCCGCAGTCCTTCTCGAGCCGGCACAATTCGTCGAAGGCCACGGCGATCGGTCCCTTGTTCGTAGTCGTGACATTGATGCCGCGCGACAGCGCCGCCTTGAGGTGCGCAAGCCCCGGTTCTCCCGTCTTGAGATTGGTCGGCGTACACTCGGCGAGGACGGTGGCTCCCGATCGGTCGAGCAGCTCTTCAAAATGGCCCGCCGCCTGCGCCAGCGCCCCAAAGCTGCGTTTGCCGTGGATCTCGTCAAGGAGCTTTCCCAGATCGAGGCCGTTGGGGTCCATCACGATGCCCTTCATCAGATCGCTGACGAGGACCACCTGATATTCAAAGCCATACCTTTCCTTCAGCTCGGCCTTTTTCTCGTGCAGTATCTCAAGCAGCGCGGTCCCGACATTGCCGCAGCCCGCCAGTGCGATATTATTTATCATTGCGTTCCCTCCATAATCATAAATTGTGAATATAATTTCAGAATTATATCATAAAACGAACGTTGTCAACATATAATCATAGGAAGCTGACATAGATTCTGATATATAAAAGCCCGCTGCCGATCAGCAGCGGGCGGTTGGTCGTGTCGCTCAGTATTGCGCTACTGCTCTTTCTTCTTTATGTGCTCTTTGATGTCGGCGAGGCTGACGCGCGTCAGCTCTCCCGCCGGCAGCTCTCCGAGGATGTCCCATGCCATATCGAGCGAGTAGCCGATCTCGCGGTCTTCCTCTTTCCCCTGTTTGAGGAATCGGTCCTCAAAGACGCGTCCGAAGGCGAGGAAGGCTTTGTCGGTCTTTGAAAGTTCGTCCTCTCCGACGACTCCCGCGAGCGAACGTACCTCCTGCACCCTGCTGTAGGAGGCGAAGAGCTGGCTCGCTACGCTCGGATGGTCCTCGCGCGTGTACCCTTTGCCGATGCCGTCCTTCATCAGGCGCGAAAGGCTTGTGAGGACGTCTATCGGCGGGTAGATGTTTTTCGCGTCGAGGTCACGCGAAAGGACGATCTGACCTTCGGTGATGAAGCCGGTAAGGTCGGGGATCGGGTGTGTGATGTCGTCGTTGGGCATCGTAAGGATCGGTATCTGCGTCACGCTGCCCTCTCGCTCGCGCACGACGCCGGCGCGCTCGTAGAGCGAGGCCAGGTCGCTGTAGAGGTAGGCGGGGTATCCTTTGCGGCTGGGCACTTCTCCCGCGGCGACGCCGAGTTCGCGCAGCGCCTCGCAGTAGCTCGTCATGTCCGTCATGATCACGAGGACGTGCATGCCAAGCTCGTAGGCGAGGTATTCCGCGGTCGAGAGCGCCATTCTCGGCGTGGCGATACGCTCGATGACGGGGTCGTCAGCCAGGTTGAGGAAGGTGACGATGTTGTTGGAGTGGCCGCGCGTCGATAGTTCCTGCGTGAAATAGGCCGCGTCGTCGTGCTTGACGCCTATCCCCGCGAAGACGACGGCAAATTCTTCGGAGCCCACGACCTTCGCCTGCGTCGCTATCTGGACGGCGAGCTGGTTGTGCGGCAGTCCGTTGCCGGAGAATATCGGCAGCTTCTGGCCGCGGATCAGCGTCGTCAGCGTGTCGATGGCCGAGATCCCCGTGTGGATGAAGTCGCGCGGGTACTGGCGCGCCATCGGGTTCAGCGGCAGTCCGTTGATGTTCACGCGCTTGCCTCCGTAGATCTCGCCGCAGCCGTCGCGCGGCTCGCCGAGTCCGTTGAAGGTACGGCCGAGCATGTATCTTGAGAGGTGCACTTCGAGCGGTTTACCGAGGAAGCGTACCTTCGTCGTGTTCGGCACGAGCTCTTCCGTTCCCGTGAAGACCTGGACGAGCGTCGCCTTTTCACTGAGCGATTTGACCTGGCCGTGGCGGCGCACTCCTTTGCCGTCGCGGATGTCGACAAGTTCTCCGTAACCGACGCCGCTTACGTTCTCAACGAGTATAAAGGGCCCCTCTATATCTTTTACGCCTATGTATTCGGGCTGCGCCATGCCTATTCACCACCCCTTAATTTTCTTGTGCGTTCCGCGGCGACGCGTTCAAGGTGCGCGTCTATGCGTTTGCGAAGCTGGTCGAAGCCCTCTTTGTCCTCCGCCGCGAGTTCTCTCAGGTGGGTTATCGAGTCGATAGACTCGTCGTCCTTTATCAGAGAGATGGGGATGTCCTTATGGACAAGCTCCATCGCCTTGTGGTGAAATTCGAGGATGACGGAGAGTATCTCAAAGCCCTTCATCGGCGGCGAGTATGAGTCGGAGCCGAAGGAGTTCTGCTGAAGGTAGCCGTTCTTTATCAGAAAGGCCGTAAAGGCGATGAGCCTCTGGTCGTCTGGAAGAACGTCCTCTCCGACAAGTTTTATGACCTGCTGTATCTTGTTGTCTTCCGCGAGGATGTTGCGCACCTCTTCACGAAGTTCGCCCCAGCGCGCGTCGACGTTGGTGCAGAACCAGCCGTCGACCTCCGCGGCGTACTCGCTGTAGGAGTCCGTCCAGGAGATGGCGGGGTAGTGGCGGGCGTTCGCGAGGTTCTTGTCGAGTCCCCAGAAGCAGCGGATGAAGCGCTTGGTGTGGCGCGTTACAGGCTCCGTGAAGTCTCCTCCCGGAGGGGAGACGGCGCCGATGACGCTGACGCTTCCGTTTTCGCCGCCGATGGTGACGACGCGTCCCGCGCGTTCATAGAATTCCGCGAGGCGGCTCGGCAGGTAGGCCGGGAAGCCCTCTTCCGCGGGGATCTCTTCAAGTCGTCCCGACAGTTCGCGCAGGGCCTCCGCCCAGCGTGAGGTCGAGTCGGCCATGATCGCCACGTCGTAGCCCATGTCGCGGAAGTATTCCGCGATCGTGATGCCGGTATATATGGAAGCTTCGCGCGCCGCGACCGGCATGTTGGAGGTGTTCGCGATCAAGATCGTGCGCTCCATCAGCGGGCGGCCGGAGCGCGGGTCTTCCAGCACGGGGAACTGCTCGAGGACGTCGGTCATCTCATTGCCGCGCTCTCCGCAGCCGATGTAGATGACGACCTGCGCGTCGCCCCATTTGGCGAGCTGGTGCTGGGTGACTGTCTTTCCGGTGCCGAATCCTCCGGGGATGCAGGCGGTGCCGCCCTTCGCGAGCGGAAAGAGGCCGTCTATGACGCGCTGTCCCGTGACGAAGGGCTCGTTCGGCAGGAGCCTTTCACGGTAGGGGCGCGGCGTGCGCACCGGCCAGCGCTGGATCATCGGAATGGAGACCTCGCGTCCGAAGGCGTCCTTCACCCTTGCGACGTCGCTGTTGGCGTGGTGCTTTCCGGAGGGGATTATCCAAGTGATCTCGCCCTCAAAGTTGGGGGGCGTCATTACCTTATGTACCAGCAGCGGCGTCTCCTGGATGGTCGCCAGTACCATGCCGCCGGAGACGAGGTCTCCGACCTTGGCTACCGGAGTCACGTTCCAGAGGCGCTCGCGGTCTATCATGTTTACCGAGGTCCCCGGCGAAATGTACATGCCCTCTTTTTCAAGGAGCGAGTCCAGCGGGCGTCCGATGCCGTCGAAAAAGCTGCCTATCAGTCCGGGGCCGAGCTCGATCGAGAGAGGTTCGCCGGTGCCGGTCACATCCTCGTAGATGCGCAGGCCGTCGGTGTCTTCGTAGACCTGGATGGTGGCGTTGTCGCCGTCCATCTTTATTATTTCTCCCATCAGCTTGTGAGGACCGACCTTCACGACCTCCCGCATTCCGAAGTCGCGCATGCCGTTCGCCTTTATGACGGGGCCGTTGACGAATTCGACGGTTCCCTGATGGAGATTTTGCGAATTATTTTTAAGTTCCAAAGGCTATTCCTCCTACGTCAAAAGCATCCGCAGCCTTGCGGCCTACGGTAGTTCCAAGTGTTCGCGGCTACGACAGAAGCATTCGCAGCCTTGCGGCCTACGGTAGTTCTTAGTGTTCGCGCTGCGCGCGAACAGGCCGCTGCGGCTACAGCAGAGGCAGGAGGCGTTCCGCCAGAGAATCCGCCATCTCTTGGGTAATGCTCTGCCAGTCCATGTTCACCTGTCTGTGCCCGTCCGCCGTGGCCACCCAGCAGCCGCCCAGTATGGGAGCCGGATCGGGGTCGAACGTAAGGGTGAGTTCATGGTTGAAGGCGAGCGTCTTCGCGATCACTTCGTCGGCTAGGGCCAGATCTACCGCCGAAAGCCTCAGTTTGAGCGGTGTCTTGGTGCCGAGCGATTCGACCGCGTCAATACACATCCCCGTCAGGATGTCAGAATAGTCCGCGCGCTCTCTGAGGTGTACCAGCTTGTCCTGAAGGCGTCCCATAGAGTCCGAAAGTATCCGGTTTTGCAGACGTAATGTCTCCGTTGATTTTTCACGTTCAGCGGAGAGTATCTGGCGGCGGCGGATGTCCTCCGCGCGCTTGCGCGCGTCCTGGAGGATGAGGTTCGTCTCGCGCTGGAGCTTTTCTGTCTCGTGCGTGAGCCAATCGTCCGCCTCGCGGCGGCCCTGCGCCATGTTGACCTTTTTCTCGTTGTCGGCGCGGTCCAATATTATATCTCTAAGATTGCTTATCTTTTCGTTTGATACTTCCTTCATCACGTTTCACCTCTTAATTTAGTCCTAGTTCTGCTCGAAGCATGGCCGCTTCGGAGGTAACGGCGAAAGCCGGCAGCCGGGGGATGGCCCCGTCCGCCAGTCCCGTCACATCTTTACCCCGATAGCTTCCTGGACGTATCTCGTCAGAAAATCAGGTCCCCTTTTGGTGCCGAATCTGTCGGGTATCTCGACTACAAGCGGCAGGTCTCCGCGTTCACGCAGCTGCTGAATGATCTCCTCCGCCATCTCGGCCGCTTTTTCCGTGATGGCGAGTATAGCGAGGTTGCGCATCTTCAGCGCGGCTTCGATAGCTGCGTATGTTTCATCGGGAGTGTGAACGAGCGTCCCTTCGATTCCGGCCAGACGCATCCCCACAAGGGAGTCATGATTGTCGCTCACAAGGTAGGCCTTCATGGACGTTTATGTCCGCCTACAGCCGCTGGATTATAAGCAGTGAAATGATGACGCCGTAGATGGCGATACCTTCCGCAAGTCCGAGGTAGATGAGCGTCGTTCCAAGCATTTCCGGCTTTTCACCGACGAGTCCGAGGGCCGCGGCGCCGACGTTGGCGACGGCAAGTCCCGCGCCGAGGCAGGCGATGCCCGTGGCGCACGCCGCCGCGATGAAGCCGAGTCCGGCTCCGACCGATACCTCTTTAGCCGCCGCCGCGCCCTCCGCGGCGAACGACGTGCCCGAGAAGAGGGCAAGCACCGCTCCCGTGAAGACTAGAAGCGCCGAGAGCCCCAGTACGGTCGCATAGATTTTCCTGCCGCCGCGGAATCCCTTACGCTGGAGTATATATCCGGCTGTCATCAGAGTTACCACCGTACCGCAGCTCAATATCAATCCAAACATGAAAAATCTCTCCTTTTCTTATGCTCTTTAAAATTGTTAAATCCTGATTTTGTAATCAAATAACTTCTATGGTGTCACAAATGACGTTTTTTTATTTACAGGTCCTCCGCGTTGGCCCTGGAGTATTTGCCTCCCTCTTTTTTCCAGCCAACAGGTTTGAAGGCGTTGCCTCCTCCCTTGTAGAATTTCCCGAAGAATTCGTAGTATTCTAGACGCAGCGTCTGGATAAATACTATCAAACCCTCAAGGCAAACTATGACCACGTTGCCGATGATCAAAATTATCCCTTTCATCACGATGCCTCCGGGCAGAGCGCGGACCATCTCGGAGAGCATGATCACCGCGAGCGAGAGCCCCACGTGGTTCAGGGCGAAGGCTGCCAGTCGTACGAACGACGCCGTATTGGAGACGAAGGACATCAGGTTGTGCATTATTTCAAAAAGGTTCAGCACGGGAGATTCCCCCGCGCCCTTCTGACGCAGCAGGTAGCGCGCGAGGATGTCGCGGAAGATCATCACGCCGATGAGTACGCCGATGCCGCCCCACATGAGGTCAGCCGTCAGTTCCGTTATCGGCGAGCCGGTGATGTATATCATGCCCAGGGCGCAGAGCGTCCAGTAGAGCGCGAGCCCCGCCAGCCCCTGCCCGTCGAAGAGCAGCCGGCCGAAATCTTTCGCCCTGTACTGTTTTATCATGTTCAGTATCAGCCCGAGGCTTATCATGAAAACGCCGAGGCCGATCGAGACCGCGAGCAGCTTGTTGACGTCGTGCATCGGGTTGAGCCATATTTCCGGTATGATGCCTTCGATGCCGAAGATGCTTCCGTACATCAGTCCGAAGAACATGGACGATACTGAGGCCATCTTCATGACCTGCCCGAGCGAGCGGCGCATGATGCCGCGCTTCACGAGCAGTATCGACCCGAGGAATATCATCAGGCCGTGTCCGATGTCTCCGAACATGAATCCGAAGAAGAGGATGAAGGAGATGGCGACGAATGGCGACGGGTCTATCTCTCCGTACGAGGGGAGGCTGTACATCGCGACGATATCCTGGAAGGAACGGAAAAGCGCGTTGTTCTTGAGCTTTGTCGGGATGCGTATCCCCGTGTAGGAGATATCCTGTGTCTCCTCGACCATCAGCGTCGTCATCGGCGCCTCTTCCGCGATCGTCTTGCGGATCTCCGCGTAGGTGTCCGCCGGTATCCATCCGGAGAGGACGAACATGCCGCTCACTTCGCCGCGTCCCTTGCAGACGTCATAGACCCTCTGCATCGTATAGAGCTGTGAGAAGAGCAGTTCGTAATCCGCCCTGTGTTCGCGCAGCATATCCTTGGCCGCCTTCGCGAGGCCGCGGATCGCCCGCTGATGGTTTGCGATGCGTTTTTCTACCAGGGAGAGAGGGTCGTCCCCGTCGAGCTGTCCGGCGATGTCTTTAAGAGAGAATTCTTTGAAGTAGACCGCTTCCAGCAGTTTCTTCGTTGATTCTTCGTATCCCGGTACGGTGATTATCAGCGCCCAGGTGTTGCCGTTTGAGACGGTGAGTTCGTTGATCGCGATCGGTGATTCTTCGCCGCTCTCCGTCAGCCTCTGGAAGTTTTCGTTCGAGAGGTAGCCGAAGAAGGTCTTCGCAAAACGCCCCGCGGCGAGCTCCTTCGGGCCGAATTCCGTTCCCGAAAGCGCCTCGACGAAGAGCTTTGTCGCGCAGAGCAGCTCCTCTTCCTCGATGAGTACGCGGCGGCGCTGCTCCCAGACCTGAAGCCTTTTGGAGGTCTGATCCACGAGCATACGCGCGCGCGTCAGCGTGAAATCCTTTGTGATGGTGACCGGCTGCGGGTCGGGTACGGGCTCTCCCGCGACCTTCCATATCGTTGAGATCTTAGCTACAAGCTCATCGTACGGGTTCTCGGTCTCGGTCGTAAGCTTGGAGCGCAGCGACCTGTCGTTGATGAGAATATCAAGCGGCAGAGGCTGGAAACCGCCAGTCAGAACCATCTGACGGGCGACCGGCTCCATTTCGGACTGCGGTCCGATCATGGTCAGAGCGACCATTTTCATTACTGCCATGCGGGTTCACCCCCATTGATTATCGGCCTGATAAGGTACTGGGCCGCGGAACGGCGGTCATAATCGTAGCGCACGTCCTCTATCATTCGTATTATATCTGTAACCTCGTGGTCCTTCAGCATGAAGTAGGCGATCGCGGTGTGGAAGCCGGGCACGCCGTTTCTCAATATCGAAAGGGCCTTCAGGTAGTTGTACCTCTTTATGGACATCTCAAGGGCGAGCTCCTTGTCGTCCTCTGCAAGAGCCTCACGGAATATTTTCCCGTAGGTGGGGAAGTATTCTTCCATCAGCGCGATGCGCTCCTCCCAGCTCGGCCCCTTCGCCATCTCGCGCAGGTGATGAGCCTTTACCTTATATTTGACCGGAAGCATGCGGCTTATCGTCTCTTCGATGGTCATGTTGTAATACCACATGCAGCGGTGGAAATGATAGAGGTTCAGCAGATCCACACGCGAGCCGAAGAGCGGTTCGAGCACCTTCCGCTCGTCCGCCGGGAGCTTTTTGATGTCGTTGTAAAGATCCATCTCTACCATATTGTCTATCGCCAGCTCAAGGGAGAAGAGTGAGCTTTCACCGTTTATCAGGCGCCGCACCGGCTCCCGCAGCACCTTGTAATACTTTGTATCGCACAGCGTCTCCAGCACCTCTTTATAGTCCCGGCAGTTCAGAAGCGCCTCGTAGGGCAGCTTTGACCCGGGAACGCGGAAGAGATGCTGGCGCATCATGTCGCGGTCCAGCCTCTTTGAGTGTATCCAGCGGAAGATGCTCTTCAGCTGTTCCGACTCATACCAGCTAAGCCAGTCGAGAAAAAACTTCCGCCATACGCCGAGCAGATAGAAGAGAAAAGAGTCCGCCTCCGCAAGTATGGAGGAACGGACCGCGTTCTCAAGGTCGATACGGTGTACCTTCGCCGGAAGCAATGTCTCCAACTGATCTTTATAGCCCGTCGTCTGCTTCAGAAAGGCGGCGATCTCCGCGGTGGAATTGAGGCCCAACAACGCCCAATACTCCTCAGCCTTCAGAAGCTGGCTGTAGAGGACGTGCGCCTTTACCCCAAGCGCGGTCGCGGAGCCGTGTGAAGATGACACTAAATTCAGCCTCTCTTCTTTGAAATGAAGCTCTCGGCGGTCTCAGAGACGATGGAATCGATCACAGCGTCCACGTTTTCTTCAAAACGCTTCTGCATACGCGTCCGCTCTTCTTTGCCAAGGCCGGCGATCTGGGCCGCCTCGGTCTTCGCGGAGTTGAGCGCGGTCTCCATAATGCCCTTTGCCTGCTCCCTGGCGGAAGCCATCTGGTTTGTGCGCTCCGCGGCAAATTTATCCTGCGCGGTGCGAAGCAAAGATTCGGCCTCGTTCTTTGAATCGTCGACGATCCTCTTCGCCTCCGATTCCGCTCCCAACAGAACTGCCAGAACTTCGTGCAGAGTACTCATTGCAAAATTCCCTCCCTGATTTATGAAAGCGTTGTGGAGCCGCTGAGTCCCACTATTCCTTTATCTTCTTCTGCGCGAGCTTCATTCTGGTGAAGTCCTCGCGCTCTCCCTCCTCAAGTACGTCGCTGATAAAGCTGATCTCAGCTTTGTCCTGAGGGATGACTACCTTCTCAAGCGCGTTGACTCGTCTGTGGGTCTTTCGTATCTGTACCGCCAGGCGGTAAACGCTCGTTTCGATCTCCGCAAGCTGCGCCACCAGCGCCATCACGCGGCGAAACTTGGCGTAGGCCGCGTCCATCGCCCCCGACGAGCCGTGGAAGGAATAACTTGGTATGGTCTCCGCGCTTAACGGGTCGACGTCGGGGATCTCGACGCCCATCACCGAACGCAGCCTTACCGTAATATTGGACGTGACCGGGACAGACTCCGAGATATCCTCGACGGTGTCAATGCCGAGAGATATGTTGGCCTTTTGGAGCGCCTCGTATGCCTCCTTGAATATCTTGGAGACGTCCTCCTGAAGTTTTTTCGCCGAGTCTATGTAGTGTACCAGCTCCATCATCAGCACCTGACGCTTCTGGTCGAGAAGATCGTGACCCGACTGGGCCATCGCCATGTCCCTCGTGAGTCTGACAAGGTTTCCTCGTGTTGGTGCAAGTTTTGAAGCCACGAAATTTCCCCCTCAAACAATAGATAACGGTGAAGCACAAATCCCTTATCTATTATATAATCTATCAATCATGGCTATAAAGGCCATAAAACGATTGACACCGCACAAAAAGATAACCCTCACTCAGCGTGGGGACAGTCTATAGTGCATTTTAACGCTTAAACGAAGCTACGTACAGGGGGAAAATTAAGTAATGTTTCTGTTGTTTATCAGCGAGACGGCGCTGTCAAAAGTTCCAGGGCTCTCCGCCGCCGGAGCCAATCTTGACGCACTGCCCTATACCGCGCCGGCCGACGCGGACATGCTTTTCTATGACCGGCCAAGGGTCGCGGCCTCTTTGCCCTTCGATCCGTTCGGCCATCCATCGCCGGCGCTCATCACCCGCGCCTCCCTGCTCGAGGCCGGCTTTGACGCCGCCACCGTGAGGGTCGGGACCTCGATAGCCCCGGCCTCGCCTCATGAGACAATCTGCGAGGAGACGGGGCGCGACATGCGCGTCGAAACGGCGGTGCCGCATTACGAAGAGATCGCCCGAAGATCGGCGGCGCTCGCCGGAGCCCTTGATAAGAAAGTGAAGCAGGTCGTGCTCGCGGAATCCGTTCCCGGCGGCACGACGACGGCGTTGCTGGTACTGCGCGCCCTCGGGCACGCCGGCACCGTCTCTTCGGCGGGACCGGAGAACCCGCTTCCTTTAAAAGAACAGATCTGGCGCGACACGGCAAAACGCCTGGGCATCGAAGCCGGCGGACTTAAAGGACTGGGCCTCCGGGCAGCCGCGGAGCTCGGCGACCCCATGCAGGTGGCCGTCGCCGCCTATGCCGCAGCGCTTCCGGATGACGTGGGGGTAACGCTCGCCGGCGGCACGCAGATGATGGCCGTCGCGGCGCTGCTGCGCGACATGGGCTGTACGAAGGACCTCCTTGTGGCGACGACGAAATATGTACACAAAGACCCGACGAGCTGCCTGGAAGAATACGCCGCCAAGATCGGCGTGCGCTGGTACGCGGCTCCGCTAGACTTTACCGGCTCGCGCTTCATCGGCCTTGCCGACTACGAGAAAGGATTTATAAAAGAGGGCGTCGGCGCGGGAGGCGCGGTCTGGTATGCGCAGCGGCTCGGCGTCTCTATGGAAAGGATACAGTCGCGCACGGAGGCTCTTTACGAAAAGATGCTCGCATCAGAGGCGTCCGCCGGTTAGCTCCGTAAGTAAATGTCCGCCGCGCGGAAATATACGGCGCGGGACGGGGACAGCCAGGGAGGAGATTGAAGATGGCTGATGTTGTGATCGTCGGCAGCGGCGGAGCCGGGCTCACCGCGGCGATCGCCGCGCGCGGGGCCGGCGCCGGCGTTACGGTAATATCAAAGACGGAGGCGGCCGTCGCCTCCTGCACGGCCTACTCTGCCGGACTTTTTTCTCTGGCCTGCGGCGGAGTTTCGCCGCGGGAGCAGTACGAAAAACTCTTAAAGACGGGTTACGGACTCAATGACCGTGTGCTGCTCAAGACGCTCACCGAAGAGAGCGGCCCCGCGCTTGAGGAACTCGCCTCCTGGGGAGTGACGCTGAAATTCAGCAAAGGACGCGCGAGCGCCCGCGCCGCCGCGAAAAACGGACTCATGGGCGGCAGCGGCCTGGTGGAGCAGCTCGTGCGGATAGCCAAAGACAGCGGCGTTAAATTTGTCGAATGGTCCGCCGCGCGCGAAATATTTATCCGCGGAGGACGCGCCTGCGGCGTCTCCGTGACCGACTGGCGCGGCGGGAAAAGCTCCGCGCTTCACGCCGACGCGGTCATCCTCGCCTCCGGCGGAGCGGGGCGCCTCTACAGCCACACCGACAATCCCGAACGCATGACCGGCGACGGCTATGCGCTCGCGCTTGCCGCCGGGCTCAAACTGCGCGACATGGAATTCGTCCAGTTCTATCCCGTCGGCTGGGCGCAGGAAAACTTTCCGATGTGGATGGCCGACACCACGCTGGGAGACTTCATCCGCGTTACCGACTCCGAAGGGCGGGAATTTCTGCCGGAGGCCTACAGAGAATGGGGCGTAAAAGACGGCAAAGAATGCAACTACTACGCCCGCGACAGGCTGTCGCTGCTGCTTGCGCAAAAAGACCGCGAGGGCGGGGCCTACGCCCATATAGAGGAGACCCCCGCGGAACTGTGGGACGACCCCGGGTTTATCTACGCGCTCACGCTGCCGCGGGAATTTTTCCGGGGACGCAAAGAGCCGTTGCGCATAGCGCCGCTGGAACACTACTTCTGCGGCGGCGTCGAGATCGGGACCTGCGGCGAGACCGCCGTTGACGGCCTCTACGCCTGCGGCGAAGTGACCGGCGGCATCGACGGTGCGAACCGTATGGGCGGAAACGCGCTCGCGCACATAGTGACCTTCGGCCTGCGGGCGGGCCGCGCCGCGGCCGGACACCCGCGCGAGGCCTGGCAAGGACTTACCGCGAGAGACGAAATAGAGACCGTATCCACGGACGGACGCCCCGTCTCTGAAATTCGCGAAGAGCTCCGGGAAAAAGCCTGGCAGGCGATCGGCCCCATCCGCCGCGCGGCGGAAATAGAAGATTTCCTCCTATATATAGAGTCGCTGAAAAAAGAAAAACTGAAGGCGGAAACCCCGCATGAACGCCTCCTGGCCCTGGAAATGCCCGGACTCCTCGCCAGCGCCGAAGCGGTGGCAAAGGCCGCGCTGGCAAGAAAAGAATCCGTCGGGGCGCATTATGTGATATGAGAGAGGCTGAAACTCATAAAGTATTGAGTTTTCAGCGAAGGGAAAATATCAAATACCACCGATGCGGCAACGG
The DNA here is from genome assembly GCF_000585335.1 of Cloacibacillus evryensis DSM 19522. Lineage (NCBI taxonomy): Bacteria > Thermotogati > Synergistota > Synergistia > Synergistales > Synergistaceae > Cloacibacillus > Cloacibacillus evryensis. The sequence goes on along the minus strand of NZ_KK073872.1, from coordinate 2,489,134 downwards.
ACTTTGGGCAGTACGGCTGTTTGCGTTGATCGCCTTTGAGCAATCTCTATTCGTGCCTGTTGGTGTATAATACCGCCAAAATAGAGAGGCGGGGGAGTGCTGCGAATGTTTGTCGGCGGTGATTTGTGCCGTATTTTTTTACTTGCGCTGGCGGTTTTACTGTTATCTTTTCCTGCGTGCGCGGAGAGCTGTCCTAAAGAGAAAGAGCTTGTCATCCTCGATACGGACATGGTGGAGCTATACGATGACGGCATCGCGATGCTGATGCTTGCGGCCTCGCCGGAAATCGAGCTGTTGGGTGTAACTGTTGTGGCCGGCAACACGTGGGTGGAAGAGGGGACAGCCTATGCGCTGCGGCAGCTGGAAGGCGCCGGCCATGCCGCTTCCGTGCCGGTGGCGATGGGTAAAAACGCCCCGCTGAGAGAGGGGCGTCTCGGCAATATGAAAAAAGAGCGTGAACTCTTCGGCTTCGGCCGCGACGACTGGCAGGGCGCGGGCGGATATGCCAGGCCCGAATCGTGGCGCGCCGTCTACCGCGGCACTTATAAAGCGGAACCGAAGTTTGCCCCGATCGAACAGCACGCCGTCGATTTCATCATCGAACAGGTTAAAAAATATCCCGGCAAGGTGACGGTCGCCGCTATCGGCCCCTGCGGCAATATCGCCGAGGCGGTGCGCAGGGCCCCGGAGATAATACCTTTGATCAAGCGCATTGTTTATATGGGAGGAGCCTTTTTTCAGGAGGGCAATGTTACGCCCGCCGCGGAATTTAACTGTTGGTTCGACCCCGAAGCGGCAAAGATCGCCTTTCGAAGCCCTTTCAGGGAGCAGATAATCGTTCCGCTCGATGTCTGCGAAAAGGTAAAGCTCTCCGCCAAACGCTACGCCGAGACTGAAAAAAATATAAAAAACCCTATATTCAGAGAGATGCTGCGCCGTAATTTCCGCCATGAGAAATTCAAGGCGGACCCGGATTATGTCACCTATATATGGGACACGATCGTCTCCGCGATCATCATCGATCCCACGATAATCACAGAAGAGACGAGTCTGCCGATCGACGTAAACGACAGCTATTCACTTTCCTACGGGCAGACGCTGGCCTTTAAAGGGGGCGCTCCGAAGGGAGCTCAAACGGCCCGCATCGTGCTTTCCGTCGACGAAGAAAAGTTATGGAAGATGATCTTTGAAACTTGCCGCAATCTATAGCATTTTGACCTAATCTTCCATCAATCCCGCCGGGTCGAAGAACTCTCCGCGCCAGGCGGCGCTGAAGTGGAGGTGGGGGCCGGTGACGCGTCCCGTCCGGCCGGAGAGGCCGAGGATGTCTCCGGCCTTTATCCGGTCTCCTTTTTTGACATTTACTTTTGACATGTGGCCGTAGAAGGTGACTAGCCCCGCGCCGTGGTCGAGGTAGACGCAGTTGCCGGCGAACCAGAAGTTGTTACCCGCAAGGACGACGATACCGTCGGCCGCCGCCTTGACCGGCGTTCCCTCTTTTGCGCGCATGTCGACGCCGCCGTGGCGGCCGCGGAATTCACCGTTAAAGTAGCGGCTCTTGCCGTAGACGGAGCTGAAGCCGCCTGGAACTGGGCGCACGAGCGGCAGCTTGGGCGCGCCTCCCGCGCTGTTGCTCTGCATCGCGGCGCGTCCGAGTTTTGCCTCGCGCGCTATACGCTCCGAGAGCTCTTTCGGCGGCGTGACTTTCGATGGGGCGACGGTCAGTTTTTCCACGGGGTATTTACGCGGAGACAGCTTTATCAGGTGTTCGATCTTTTCTCTTTTTCCGCCGGCGCTGAATGAGACGGTGAGCGGATTTGGCCCGGGCTTGGCGTTTTTCAGGTCCGTACCGGTCAGGACGGAATATCTTTGTCCGCCTTCGGTCTCTTCGGGCGAGAGCAGGGATTCGTGTCCCTGCCACGACAGGCGCAGGTCGGATATCTCTTCGCCAGTGACCTCCACCGTTACGACGAAGGGCTGGCCGATCTCGGCCAGGGCCGGCGCGCCGAGCGTCACGTCGGCTCCGGCAGGGGCGGCCGCCGTCATTAAAAGACCGCAGAGGATCATTGCGGAACGGACGCGCAGGCGGCGAAACATATCCCGGCCCCGCCCCTTACAGCGCGTTCAATATGAGGTTCAGCGCCGCGCCCGTTATCAGCGCCGCGGAGAGCATGATCGCGCTGCTCTGGAGCATGCGCCTCACGCCGAGCTCTTTCCACATGACGACGAATGTCGCGATGCAGGGAAAGGTCATGGAGAGGACGATGACCGCGACGAGCATCTGCTGGGCCGTGAGCTCAAGCGGTATGAGCAGCCCCATCGCGATATCCTTGCGGAAAAGTCCCATTACCACCGGCACTGCGGTCGCGGGCGGCAGCCCCAGCACCGTTTGGAAGAAGGGAGCGAGCGCATCCCCGATCCATTCCAGCAGGCCGACGGTGTCTAATATATTGACTAACAGGATGCCTCCGAGCACGAGCGGCGTCGCCTCAAGAAAGAAGTCTTTGATGCGGAACCATAATTTGCTCATCCATGCTTTGGGCGAGGGCAGGCGGTACGGCGGTATCTCCACGATCAGCTCGGGGCTGTAGCCGGAGAGCGTCAGATGCATGAGGCGGCCCAGTATGAGCCAGACTATGAATAATATAAGGTACACAGCGCCGACGTATCTCATGCCGAAACCTCCGAGTGTAGAGGCCAGCATCGCCTGTATTGAAACACAGGGAACGCCGACGGATATCAGCGTCGCCGCGATGAAACGCTCCCGCTTCGATTCCAGGACGCGCGTCGCCAATATCCCCGGCACGTTGCAGCCGAAGCCGAGCAGCGTGGGGATGATGGCGTAGCCGTGGATGCCGAAACGGTGGAGCAGCGCGTCAAAGACGACGGCGAGGCGCGGCAGGTAGCCGAAATCCTCAAGGAACGAGAGCACGGCGTAAAAGGCGATGATATAAGGCAGCACCATGCCGAATTCTACGTAGAAGCCGGTAGAGAGCACTCCCATGCTTTGCTCGAGGTCTATGGAGCCGTCGAAAAGTTTCCCGATCAGCAGCGCGCGCAGGTAGCCGTCGCCGAAGAGGCCGCTCAGCTTCTCAAGAAGCGGCAGCCAAAAATTTTCAAAGATCGGGTCGAAAATGTAGCTTATGAGCCCCTCGCCGACAAAACGGATAAGCGTGAAGCTCAGCGCGAGCACAAGAAAACCCATCAGTCCGCCGATCACGGGGCGGGCCGATATGTCCTCGATCCGGTCTAGCAGAGTATGGTGGCGGTGCGTCACCGTCTGGACGCCGGCGATGATCTCCCCGATCTTTTGCCAGCGCTCTTCTTTCGTCATCGGTTCTATGGGGCTGACGCGAGCCTTTTCAAGCCCCTCGACCAGGGCGCTGATGCCGCTGCCGGTCGTCGCCACCGTCTGGTATATGGGGACGCCGAGCTCGTCTTCGAGTTTTTTCACGTCGAGTAGAATGCCTTTGTGGCGCGCCTCGTCGGTCATGTTCAGCGCCGCGACGGTCGGTATATGATAGGCCAGCACCTGGAGCGCCATCACGAGGTTCCGTTCGAGCGCCGTCGCGTCGATGACGAGTATGACCTTGTCGGCCCCCTCGCCGATGATCCGGCGCGCGATCTCCTCGGCCTCGTTCGTCGGGTCCAGCGTGTAAGCGCCGGGAACGTCGATCAGGTCCCCGCAGATGTCCCCGTGTTTTATGAGCCCCTGCGTAAAGCCGACGGTAGTGCCGGGGTAGTTTGAAGAGAGCGCGTGTACGCCGGTGAGGCGCGAAAAAAATACGCTCTTCCCGACGTTGGGATTCCCCATCAGGAGGATGCGTATTCGTTTGCGGCAGTCGCAGGCCCGGTCGTTATGGTTATCCTTCACGTCCTCCAAAGCGGACGCTGGGCGGCGCGCGCCGTCTTTTTTCTGATCATTTTTTTCAAGGCATAATTTACAGTCTTTGCAGCTCATCTATTTTTCCCGCTCGCCCCTGATCTGCCGCGAACCGGCGCTCTCGATCTCAATATGTTCGGCGATGCTGTGAGACACCGCAAAATGTCGTCCCTCGAGCATCACCGTCACCGGCCCTCCGAAGGGCATGCACGATATCTTTTCTATCTCCTTGCCGCTTCGCAGCCCAAGCGCCTCCAGGCGCTGGGCAGCCTCTCCCTCAGGCAGCGTTTTTATGACGGCCCGCTCCCCGCTCTTCATGCTTACAAGATTCATCTATACGCTCAACTCCAAGAGTATGTCAACTTTGTTTAATTAGTAAATGCTAACGCAACCGCTCTAAAATTGTCAAGCAGCGAGGCAAGATGCCGGTTCCCCGCCGCCCCTCTTCTAAGGTATAATTATAGCGATAATTTATAAAAAAGATATTCTTTTGGTTTAACGAAAGGATGTGCTGGTTAATGAAAAAATTTATTCTGCCGGCGGCGCTTATTTTGATGGTGCTGATGGAATGCTCCGCGTTCGCCGCTCCGAAGCGGATAGCGCTGATGCTGGAGGGGGCCGACACCGCCTCCGCCTCCGGATTTAACTGGCTCTGTCTTGAGGGTATGAGAAACGCCCAGGTGCGTTTCGGGAATAAAAAGATATCCACGCGATATTATAACGCGCTCGACGATAAAAATAAGCTGCTGCCGCTGCTCAAAGAGGCCGCCGCTTCGTCCGACCTGGTCATCATCACCTCGGTCGCCTATATCAAATACCTGCCGGAGGTGCGGAGGGAATATCCCTCATGTTCGTTCCTCACCTTTGACACCAACAATATAGACGGTATAACTGAGATCGCTTTCCGTGAGGAGGAGGGCGGGTTTCTTGCCGGCGCTTTGGCCGCGATGATCACGACGAGAGTTGACCTTGAGCGCATCAATGACGGTAAAAAAATCGGCATCATCCTGGGAGATAAAACTCCTCCCGTAGAACGCTTCAAACGAGGCTATATCGCCGGGGCCTGGTACGTCGATCCTGGTATCGAGGTGCTGTGCGAGTATACGAACGATTTCTTTGACCGCGCGAAGGCGGCCGCGGCGGCGATGAAGCTGAAGAACGCCGGCGCGGATATAATATTCTGTGTCAACGGCGCCGCCGGCATCGGCGCGATAGAGCGCGCCAAAGAGGGCGGATACTGGACGATCGGCGTCGATACGGAGCTTGAGAGCGAATATCCGGAAATGGTGCTGACCAGCGTCGTCAAGCGCAGCGGCCATGTGATCTATAAGGTAATAGAGAATTTCGTGCAGAATAAGCTTCCAAGGGATCGTTTCTCCCTTGGACTGAAGGAGGACTGCATAGACATTTCGACGTGGACCCGCGAGACGAAGCGGAACGTCCCCATTGACATCCGCAAGCGTATCGACGAGCTGGAGGAGAAGGTGTCATCCGGGCTCATCAAGATAAAAGAGACGAATTACCAGGGAATGTCAGTCAAATAGGATTTTTTCTGTTTTTGCGCGCCGTCGCCAATCCACCGCCGCCACGGGCCTGCCCCCGGGGCCGGGGGCTTTAAGTTTTTGTTTTTCGCTTGTGAAGCAAAACCTAAACCGCCTGATGCTTGGTCAAACCCGGCATGACGGGATAAATCGCAGTTTATCATTTTTTTGATCATCGTTGAGATATCCGTTTTGAAAAATTACCTAAGTCAATTGCCCCTGTCTCTCAATTATAGTAAACTCTTCCTTAGATATATAAAAAACATGGAGTTGATATAGATGCTGCATTGCGGAATCGTTGGATTGCCTCTGAGCGGAAAATCTACAGTATTTAATGTGATAACGAGAGCCGGCGCGGAGGTGAAGCCTTACGCGGGAGGGAAAACAGACCCCAATAAGGCCGTCGTCTCCGTTCCCGACAGGCGCTTTGACGAGCTTGTGAAGATCAACTCGCCTCGCAAAGAGACCCCGGCGCAGGTGGAATTTGTCGACCTGGCCGGACTGTCGCGCGGCGCGGGGAAGGGCGAGGGGCTGGGCAACGCCTTTCTCTCTTTCGTCGCCGACGCGGACGCCCTCATTCAAGTGATCCGCTGTTTCGGCAACCCGGCGGTGGAGCATCCCGAAGGCTCGGTCGATCCCGTGCGGGACTGGGATATTCTTGACAACGAGCTGATTTTTCGCGACCTCGCCGTAATTGAGAACCGTCTCGGCAAACTCCGCGCGAAGAAAAAGCTGACGCCGGACGAAGACAAGGAAAAGGCGCTGCTCGAAAAATGCTATGACTGCCTGATGGAGGAACGGCCGCTTTCGAGCATCGAGCTGAAACCGGAGGAATGGCGGCAGCTTCGCGGATTCTCCTTCGTAACGTCGAAACCGCAGATAATCCTGCTTAACCTTGACGAGAGCCAGAGCGAGGAATCCCGTATCCCAAAGTGGGACGAACTCAAAAAACGGGCCGAAGAGCACGGCGCGAAGCTCTGCACGCTTTACGGCAGCCTGGAGATGGATATTATGGACCTTTCTCCCGAAGAGGCGGCGGAGTTCACCGAGGGGCTCAATATCTCCGAGCCGGGACGCGAACGCCTCATAGAGGAGGCTTACCGCGTACTCGGCCTTATCAGCTTCTTCACCTCCGGCCCCGACGAAGTGCGCGCCTGGACCCTGCACAAAGGCGAGACGGCGGTGGACGCGGCGGGAACGATACATTCGGACCTCGCCCGCGGTTTTATCCGCGCGCAGGTCGTGGCCTATGACGATTATATGAAATACGGGCACTCCTTCGACGATTGCCGCAAGGCCGGGGTGCTCCGCCTTGAGGGAAAGGAATATATCGTAAAAGACGGAGATATGATCGAGATACGCTTCAACGTTTAACACGCAGGCCGCCGCGGACGCGGCGGCCTCAACGCTTTTTAAACCACTAAAGAGGTGACGACTGATGCTCTTTGACGCTTTTGAACTGCGCGGCGTCCGGCTGCGCAACCGCCTTTGCGCGGCTCCTTTGGCCTCCTCCTCGGGTGACGGACTCGGGCTCCCCACGGAACGGTCGTTTGAGGTCTACGGAAAGATCGCCGCCTCCGGCGTCGCGCTTGTCAACGTCGAACACTGCGCGGTGAATCCCTCCGGGCGCGTAAGGCCCGAGCAGTTCCTGGCCGACAGCGACAGAGCGGCCGCCGCGCACGCGAAGATCGCGGCGCTGATAAGGGAGGGCGGCAAAACCGCCGTCGCCCAGATAAGCCACGGAGGCGCGAACATTTCAAGCGCCGGAGTTTTTGAAATGGAAGGTTTTCGCTGCCTGTCGCCGTCGGGCGTGAAGGTGGGCAAGGTTTGGGATAAGCTCCGGCGAGAGCCAGAGAAACTCTCTCTGCCGGAGATAAAAAAGATCGTCGAGGATTTTGCCGCCTCCGCCGAACGTATGGTGCGCCTCGGCGGCTATGACGGCGTCATGATACACGCCGCGCACGGTTATCTGGCCGGACAGTTCCTGAGCCCGCTGACAAATCTGCGCGACGACGCTTATGGCGGCACGGGATACCGGCGCGCGCGCTTTCTCTACGAGATCACCGACGCCGTGCGGCACACTCTGCCGGACGCGCTCCTGTCAGTGCGCCTCGGGGCCGCCGACACGATGCCGGACGAAAAACCGCGCGGCCTTACAGTGGCGGATGCCGGGGCCGTCGCCCGCGAACTCGCCGCGCTCGGCGCGGACCTGCTGAGCGTCTCCGGCAACCTTTGCGGTTACGGCGCCGACCGTACCGACGGAGCTTACTTCTCCCCCTACGCCGCGGCAATTCGTGAGGCCGTCGGCGTAAAGGTCCCTGTGGAATGCACCGGCGGGGTCCGCGGCATCGGAAACGCCGAGCGCCTGCTCGCGGACGGATGCTGCGATCTCATCGGAGTTGGTAGGCCGCTTTTATCCGACGCCGGTTTCCTTGATAAATGGAGGGCTGATCTATGAAAATTTACATAAGTTCGGATATGGAGGGCTCGACGGGAGTTGTGAGCGCCGCGCAGGTCGACTGTACAAAGCCGCAGTATGCCTTTGGCAGGGCCATGCAGGCCGCCGACGTCGCCGCCGCCGTAAAGGCCGCCATTGATTCCGGGGCCGAGTGCGTGGTCGTCAATGATTCTCACTGCACGATGACGAATCTGGATATCGCGGGATTCGGCGGCGAGGTACGGCTGATAACGGGCGCGCCGAAGCTGCTCGGCATGGTCGAGGGCGCGAGAGGCTGCGACGCCGCGATATTTTTGGGATATCACGCGATGGCCGGTACCGAGAAAGCGGTGCTCGACCATACCTTTGACCAGCACACAATATACGGACTGGCTATAAACGGCCGGAAGATGGGAGAGACAGGCGTCAACGCGCTGCTCTGCGGCGCTCTTGGCGTGCCCGTCATCATGGTCAGCGGCGACGACGCGCTCTGCCTGGAGGCCGGAAGCCTGCTCGGCCGGCAGCTTGAGACCTGTTCCGTCAAAGAGGGGCTGGGACGCGCCGCCGCGCTGTGTCTTACGCCCGAGAGCAGCGCCGAACTGATACGTTCAGGAGTGAAGAGAGCGGTGGAACGGCTGAAAAAAGGAGAGTTTGCTCCCTTCACCCCCGCCGCGCCATACCTGCTCGAAGTGACGCTGATGAACACCCTGCAGACCGACGCCGCCTCGCTGGTGCCCGGGGCGGTCAGAACCGCGGCGCGCACGCTGCGCTTTGAGACGGAGGATGCGCTTGAGCTGCGCCGTTTCCTTTACTCTCTGATGGAGTGCGCGGCGGCGACGCTTTCTTCTTATTGATGAAAAGAATAGGGATCGACCTCGGAGGACATACGATATCGGCGGGCCCGGTCGATTTTTCCAATGAACGGCCGCGGATAATTTCCGCGCGGACCGTCCCCACTCCGGAAAAAAGGGATCTCTTGAGCGTTACCCGCGCCCTCGAGGAGCTGATATTGCCGTGGACCGCCCCAGGCGTGGAATGTTCGGTCGGAATAGGCATCCCCGGCTTTGCAGACAAGGAACGGCGGCGGATACTCCGCCTCACAAACTTTTCCGGCTGCGACGGAGTATATCTGGGAGAAACGATATCGGCTGACCTCAGGGAACTCGGCGTCAAGGCCGTGATCCGTCTGGAGAACGACGCGAACTGCGCGGCGCTCGGAGAGGGGGCCGCGGGCGCGGCGCGCGGAATGAGCGATTATGTGGTGCTCACCCTGGGTACCGGTATCGGAGCCGGCATCGTGACAAACGGCAGGCTGCTGTCCGGGGCGCATGGAATGGCGGCGGAATGCGGACATATGGCGGTCAGCGGCGACCCGGCGCTCAGCGGCTGCGGCTGCGGCGGCAGGGGACATCTTGAGGAATCCGCCTCCGCCGACTGGCTGGAGCGGCGCGCCGGGCTTCTGGGGCTGCCGCCCGTCTTTCGTGAAATATGGGAACGCCGCCGTACGGACAAAAACGCGGCGGACCTCCTTGCCCCCGCGCTTGAGGCGCTGGCGCGCGGAATCGCCTCGCTCGCGGTGACGCTGGACCCGGAGGCGGTCATTCTCAGCGGCGGCATGAGCCTGGCCGCCGGGCTCGCCGACGAGCTGCGGGAGAGGATCGAAAAATACCTTCCCCGGCCCTTCCGGCCTGTTTTCATTTTAAAAAATTCAGAATTGGGAGGCGAAGCCGCGGTGATCGGCGCCGCCTCTCTGGGACAGGAGATGTGTAAGAGATGACAGAACTCCGCTTCAATCTCGTCGAGACCGTGGCTTTCGCCACCGCCATTCTCTGGCTGGGTATGTTTCTCAGAAAGAGGATATCCTTTCTGAGCAAGTATAATATACCGGCGCCGGTGATCGGCGGCGTGATCTTCGCGCTGGCGAGCTGGGCGCTCAAAGACAGTTTCTCTTTCAATTTCGACATGCTCGTCAAAGATCCGCTGATGATAACCTTCTTCACGAGCATAGGGCTTGCCGCGAGCTTCAAAATGCTGAAGCAGGGCGGGCCGCAGGTTTTTATCTTTCTTATGATCGCCTCTGTCCTGGTGATCCTGCAGGACGTGCTGGCCGTGGCTCTTTCCTACGCGACGGGGATACATCCGCTGCTCGGTATGCTGGCCGGTTCCATCACGATGTCCGGGGGCCATGGCACCGGCGCGGTCTACGCCAACCTTTTTGAGAAACAATACGGCCTCGCGGGCGGCATGGAGCTTGCGATGGCCGCCGCCACATTCGGCCTCGTAATGGGTTCCATCCTCGGGGGCCCGGTGGCGCGCCGCATCATAGAACGCAATCACCTGGCAAAATCGCATCTTAACCCTGATGAAATGACCTATGAGACGGTCGATGAGAGTCTCGACGCCGCCTCTGACGGCCCGGTTTCAGCCTCCGTGCTGATGACGACGCTGATGCAGATCACGATCGCGATGAGCGCCGGCGCTTTCATCTACGAGGAACTGGTCAAGATCGGCATACAGCTTCCCACGTATCTGTGCGCGCTCTTCGTCGGCATCTTTATCCGCAACCTGAGCGACGTCAGCGGGCTGTACAAGGTCCACCTGCGGCTTGCCGACACCATCGGCGCCGTCGCCCTTTCGCTCTTCCTCGCGCTCTCCCTGATGTCGCTCAAACTCTGGCAGCTGGCCGACCTTGCCGGGCCGATGTCGCTGATCCTGCTTGGAGAGACTCTGTTGATGGGATTCTACGCCTATTTTATAACCTTCAACGTAATGCGCCGCGATTACACGGCGGCGGTGATCGCCGGGGGACACTGCGGTTTTGGCCTCGGTGCCACGCCTAACGCCATCGCCAATATGGACGCGATCACAAGCAACTACGGCGCCGCGCCGCGCGCCTTCTTTGTCGTCTCCATCGTCGGGGCGTTCTTCATCGATATCGTGAACGCCGTCGTCATACAGAGCTTTGTGGCGTTTCTTTAGGGAGGGATAAGAGATGTCTGATATTTTTGTGGTGAAGATGGACTTTATTCAGACTATGGCCTTTGCCGCGATCCTTTACTGGCTTGGCGTCACCCTCTGCCGCCGCGTGAAGTTCCTTATACGCTACAACATCCCGCCCGCGGTCGCCGGCGGTCTGTTATTCGCGCTGCTCCGGCTGCTTGCCGCCTCCAGGGTCGGCTTTGAATTCGACCTTACTCTCATGGAACCGTTTATGATCGCCTTTTTTACCACTATAGGGCTCGGCGCGAGCGTCGCTCTGCTCAGGAGGGGCGGCCGGGCGGCCTTCCGGCTGCTGCTGGCGGCCTGTCTTTTGCTGGTGCTGCAGAACGCCGCGGCAATAATGATCGGTAAACTTTCGGGGCTCGATCCGCTGCTCTCGGTGCTGGCAGGCTCCGCTACGATGACGGGCGGACACGGGACCGGGCTCGTCTTTGCCGACGAATTTGAAAAGGTGCTCGGCCTTCAGGGAGCTCAGGCGGCGGCGATCGCCTGCGCCACCTTCGGCGTGCTTGCCGGGTCGCTGCTCGGCGGACCGATCGCCGAACGGCTCATCAAGGGGCGCTCTCTCGCTAATGAGGCAAACATCGGCGAGAATTACCGCAAAGAGATGATACCCGACGTCTTCAGCTTCGGGGATACCGGCGAGGAGATAAACACCCATTCGATCCTGATGGCCGTCTTCCAGATAACATTCGCCGTCGGGCTGGGGATGTGGTTCAGCGAATGGCTCGGCGCGCGCGGCATACTTTTGCCGGCGTACGCTATCGCCCTGGTCGCGGGGATGGCGATACGCAACGCGGGTGACCACGCGCGGCTGTTTCGCGTCAATCCGCGCATAGTGAAACACATCAGCGGCGCCTGCCTCTCCTTTTTTCTCGCCTTCGCGCTGATGTCCGTCGACCTGACGGCGCTGGCCGGCCTGGCCGCCCCTCTGATATCCATCCTTGCCGTTCAGGTCGTCCTGATGATACTCTTTGCCTTTTATGTGACTTTCCGCCTTACCGGAGGCGACTATCAGGCGGCCGTCATCACGGCGGGACATGCCGGTTTCGGCCTTGGCGCGACTCCTAACGCGATCGCGAATATGGAGGCGGTCTGCGCGAAGTACGGAATGGCCCCGGACGCCTTTTTCGCGGTGGCGGCGGTCGGAGCCTTTTTCATCGACATCGTCAATGTCGTAGTGATAAATGTGCTGGTAAAGCTTTTCGCCTAAAAGAGTGAAAGACGGGCCGGGGCCTGCGCCTCTGCCCGTCTTTCGCAATGCCGTTCCCTTTTGCTTATTTGCTCTTGACGTAGAAATTTATCGGTTTCACCATATAGGCGTTGTCAGGCAGGTTGTTCGTCGTTACATACCCCGGCCTGGCGTCTATCAGCTGCGGCAGGCGGTTGACGATCGTCGCGCAGGTCAGCTCCACCGTCGCGGGGCGGTTGACGATCACCGTGGTCTCCGGTTCTCCGCAGAGCGTCCACTCGTTCCGGTCGAACTCGCCGGGGGCGTAGACCTTGCCGACGCACTCGGTCTCCAGCGTGACTCCCTCCGCCGTCTCCGTCGTCACGATCGCCGACATCCCCGTGGCGTCCCCGGCCTTTATCGTCATGCCGAGCGTCTGCGAGTGCAGATCTTCTTTATAGGTGCAGGGCACGCACCTCTGTGTCTGCGAGGTGATCGTGAGTCCGAGCTTTTCACAGAGCCAGCCGTTCTGGTTCCACATGTAGGAGGGGATGTAGCCGCCCTTTTCCACGAGCGCCTTTATCTTGTCCGACGAGAGGCTGTTGTAGTTGCCGATCTCCCTCTCAAACTCCGCGATCGTCAGCCCCGCGCCGTGACCCTTCGCGAGCGCGATGCCGTAGTCCTCCACATTGTAGCTGCTGGAGCCGTGTATCTTTGTTATCTTTGCCGAAGATCCGGCGAGGTTGGTGACCATCGTGCCCCAATAGAGGTCGGGATAGCCGCTGCCGCAGAGCGTGCAGCCATGGGCCTTCGCCAGTTCGTCAAGTTCCTTTGTGATATCCGGCGACGAGTTCCAGGGATAAAGGGCCTCCTCGCATGTCGTTATGGCGTTGACGCCGTTCTTTGCGCAGGCCGTGAAGGCCTCTTTCAGCTCGGCCATCGTACTGCGCGTGGCGATGATGCAGACGTCCGGCTTCACCGCCTTTAATACCGCCTCCGCCTCCGAGGCGGGGGATATCTTTACGCCGACGGGAGCGCCGCCGATGATCTCACAGACGTCCCTGCCGATTACGGCGGGATTCATATCAAAGGCCGCCGCAAGTTCGCCGCCCTTTTCGATCACGTAACGCATAAGGTACTTGCTCATTTTGCCGCATCCATATTGCGCAACTCTGACTTTACGATCCATTGATAATTACCTCCGTCGAAAAAATATTTGTTCTCAGTATTTACATAATAGAGTTTATATCAACTATAAAGTCAAGCCCTAATCGCGTATTATTTCACCTGGATCGGTATCTGGAGCTTATAAAACATTTTGCGGCTTTCCGTGTCAAAAACGGGAAAATCGAGGATCACTTCGCAGATGTAATCGCCGTTGAGCCGGAAGCCGCGTTCCTTTATCTCCGCGAGCAGGCGGCGCGCGTTCCCTGTCTCGTCGAGGCAGTCGTCCGAACATAGGCAGCAGTAAAGGCCGCCCGGCAGCAGCTCGCACCTTTCGCCTATCTCCTCGTCCACGAAGAGGAACACCTCGTTGGCGTAGAAATTGCCCGACAACAGCCGCCCGCGCCGCATGACCGTGCCGACATTGCAGAAATAGGTTATCGGCAGGTCGCTTGCGATCAGGTCCTCTTTCAGCTCGCGCAGCATAAATTCATAGCCGGCGCTGTCCGTCTCGAAAAAATTTCTTTGCGAGGGGTAACAGTAGATGCGCCGCTCGGGGATATATTCGATAAAAATAAGGTCGTCTTTGGGCAGAGCTTCGTAACGCCGGTAGTTTTCCATGGTGCGCGCGATCGCCCGCTTGCTGCGCTCCAGCGCCCGTATCTGCCCGTCGATGGCCCCGCTTTGCTTCGCGAGCATCTCCAGTATCCCCTTCGCGTCGCTGCGGTCGAGATATTCCTTGACCTCTTTGAGCGTCATTCCGTATGACTTCATGTACTGGATCATGTCGAGCCGCGCCGACTGCATGATGTGGTAATAACGGTAGCCGCTCCTGCCGTCGACCGTATGCGGCGTCAGCAGCCCCTCGCGCGCGTAAAGCCGCAGGGTCTGCTCCGAGATATGGTTGAGCTTTGCCATCTGTCCTATCGTAAGCCGCTGAAAATCCATGGACCGTCACCTCGCAAACAACATTATACTTGATATAAAGTTGAATTCTATACGAAGCGTGATTTTAATTCGGCCGCCGCCTTTGTGTCGCCGCGAAATACGCTGGATATTGGGAAAAGAGCCGCGCGATGCGCACGCGCGGCTCCGGCTGCCTATCCCTCTTTCCGTGTCCCGCCTCCCGCGGCCCGTGATATCATCGTTTCGAGATATCTCGACTTGAGCTGGGCCTGCGCGAAGGAGCGCTGGAGGCCGGGCAGCTTGAGGATAGCGCCGAGCACGCCGCCGAGCAGCCGGTGGCTGAAGAGGACCTTGTTGTCGAAGATCAGCTCCTGCAGTTTGCCGCGCTCCGTCGCCATCGCGACGATTCTGTGTGTCGTATCGAGCGGCGTTATCATCCTGTTGGGGCGCGGCTCCAGCTGAAGCGCCTTAGTCGGGCAATGCTTGATGCAGACGCCGCAGCCGATGCAGCGCTCGGGAACGACGCGCGCTTTTTTCACGCCATTTTCCTCCGTCATCCCGATCGCGTCGACGGGGCAGATCTTCCGGCACTTGCCGCAGCCGACGCATTTTTCCGTTTCGATCGCGGAGATGAAGTTGGAACAGATCGTCTGCGCGACTCCGAAGCGCTTTATCGCGAGCAGCGCCTCGCAGCAGCAGGAGCAGCAGTTGCAGATAAAGTTGACGCGCCGCCTGACGTTCTCGCCGAACTGTACGAGGTTGTGGTCGTAGGCCTGCGCGAGCAGGTCGCGGCACTCCGCGGCCTCCACCCGGCGCGCGTGGCCGTGCTTGATGAGCGTCGCCGCCGTCGTGTTGAAGGTCATGCAGATATCCATCGGCGCGTCGCAGACGGTGCCGGCGTGCAGCGCCTTGTGACGGCAGTAGCACATGCTGACGCCGATGTCCGAGGCGGTGTCGATGACGTTCGTCGCGCGCTCGTAATCAAGGACGTGCAGCGCGTATTCGTCCGGTATCTGCGGCTCCTGCGGGAAGATGCGCCCCATCTGGATATCGCCGCCGCGGACGAGGTCGCGCATGAAGTCCTCCTCAACGGTGATGTACTGATGGAAAAGCTCGCTGAGCGTCTTTTGGTCGATATCCTCGCGCACGCGCATCAGCGAAAATTCAAAAAAGCCGGCCATCGGCGGCGGTACGGCGTAAATCTGTTTCCCGCCCTGCTCTATGTCGACGAGGATGGCGCGGCGGGCCAACTCGTCGAGGACCTTCTGCGCCTCACAGTCCGAAAGATTCCAAATCTCCGCCGCCTGACGAGCGCTGAAGGGTTTTATCGGAAGCTGGGCCATCAGCCCCGCCTCTTTCTCTGTCATCAAAATCTTCAATATATCAAAGAGCAACTTTGATTCGGGCGCGCCCTGCGGAAACCTGTTGAGCCTCTCCGCGAGGCGGGAATAGGGCGACCCATGTGTGTGGTTGTGTGCCATAGAAGAACCTCCTGCGCTTAATCATTAAGTAAATTATACTCCTTGCAGTCAACGGTAGTGAATGTGGAACTTAACTACTTTTTATCGAAGTGACTCCGGTTATTGTTCTTTTTTTCTTTAATTCATTAAATGTTGATAAAATAAATATTTTTTCGTATTATAGACGGACGTGTTTTATGATCACGGCTTTTACGGGGGAGACTGCTTTCATGTTTGAGAATTACGTCAGGATACTTAGAAGTGAATTCCGCGGCTACAACGCCGACAGACTGGCTAAGGACTTCAGCGCGGGGATGACGGTCGCCGCCGTCGCGCTGCCGCTGGCGCTCGCCTTCGGCGTGGGCAGCGGCGCCGACGCCGCCGCGGGGCTCATTACGGCGATCATCGGCGGGATAGTGATGAGCCTCTTCTCGGGAGCCTCCTTCCAGATATCGGGTCCGACCGGAGCGATGTCGGCGGTGCTGGCCATCGTCGTCGCGCGCTACGGCATCGACGGCCTCTTTACCGTCAGCTTTATGGCCGGCGTCATTCTCTTGCTGCTTGGTATTTTCAAACTGGGAAAGTTCATCTTCCTGATCCCGGCTCCGGTGATCACGGGCTTCACCTCGGGGATCGCGGTGATAATCGCTCTGGGACAGATAGACAACATGTTCGGCACGGTATCGAGGGGAGAGACGGCGCTGGAGCGTCTCATCTCCTATCATTCGCTTGGCTTCGACATAAACTGCGCCGCGCTCTTCGTCGCCTTGGCGGTCATCGTCATCATGGCCGCATGGCCGAAGCGCCTTGCGGAGAAGGTGCCATCCTCGCTTGCCGCGATCGCGATCGCGACGCTCCTCAGCCTTTTATGCGGCTTTGACGTCGCCACCGTGGGCGATATCCCGCGCTCGCTCGTCTCCGAGGCGCGCCTTTCGCTTTCGGGGATAGATTTTTTCCGTCTTCCCTCGATGCTGTCGCCGGCGATCACGATCGCAGCGCTCGGCATGATCGAGAGCCTGCTCTGCGGCGCGAGCGGCCAGCAGATGACGGGCGGCAGGTTCGACGCCAACCAGGAGCTGATATCGCAGGGGATCGGCAACATGCTGATCCCGCTTCTAGGCGGCGTTCCCGCGACGGCGGCGATCGCGCGCACGAGCGTCGCGATAAAATCCGGCTGCCAGACGAGGCTCACCGGCATATTCCACGGGGTCGGACTGCTTGCCTCGATGTTCTTCCTCAGTCCCGTGATGTCGGCGCTGCCGCTCTCCGCGCTCGCCGGGGTGCTGATGATGACGGCCTGGCGCATGAACGAGTGGCACGCGATAAAGAAGATATTCTCCAGCGGCTTCAAGAGCGCGATGCTGCAATTCCTCATCACGATGGTCTGTACGGTGGTATTCGACCTTACGGTGGCGATCGTGATCGGGATAGAGTTCGCGATGCTTGTCTTTATCCTTAAAGCGGCGGAGCTCAACATATACTTCTCGAAGATACTCAACAGCAAGCTGCGCGGGCGCGACGACGACGTCGAGGCGATGCACGGCGAGGCCTACATCGCCTACGTAACCGGAGTCGTCTTCTTTTCCAACGACGACAAGCTCGTCAGGAGCTTCCGCGATCTGCCGAAGTGCGACAAGGTGATAATATCGCTGCGCGGCGTTCCGCTGATAGATTTCGTCGGCGCCACCACTCTCATAGATATAATAAGGGAACGCCTCCTCGCCGGGACCAGCGTGCTCATCTGCGGCGTCCATCCGAAGGTGATGCAGACGCTCGACCGCTGCAACATCTACGACGTCCTTGACAGGGAACACTTCAGCGCGAGCGTGGATACGGCGCTGTTTGGAGAAAATTAGAGGCCGCCGGTCCGACGGCGCGCGGGCGGCGATATGCTAAAATATAGCGCATATTATGGTTTTATCTTAATGAAAGATGGTAAAAGATAGATGACAGAGATCCTTAAAGGAAAGCCCGTTGTAGATTCCTTGAACCTTCACCTGAAAAACAGATGCGACGAACTGCGCGCCCTGGGCGCCGCGCCGACGCTCGCGATAATCAGAGTGGGGGAAAACGGCGATGATATCGCCTACGAGCGCGGCGCCGCTAAATGCTGCGAAGCCGCCGGCGTCGGCGTGCGTAAATACCACTTCGCTGCGGATGTCACTCAGGAGGAGGTCGTCGGGCTGGTGCGTTCGATAAACGACGATGGGAGCGTCCACGGAGTGCTCATCCTGCGCCCGCTGCCCCCACATATTGACGACCGCGCCGTCTGCCGCGCGCTGGCGCCGGAAAAGGATATCGACGGCATCACGGAATACTCGATGGCCGGCCTTTATTCCGACAAACGGGTAGGCTTTGCCCCGTGCACCGCCGAGGCCTGCATTGACATGCTCGATCACTACGGCGTCGGCATCGAGGGAAAACGCGCCGTCGTCGTTGGACGCAGCTTCGTCGTCGGCAAGCCTGTGGCGATGATGCTTTTGCGCCGCAACGCCACCGTATCGATCTGCCACACGAAGACGAAGGGGCTCGCGCAGATATGCCGCGAGGCTGATATCCTCGTGGTTGCCGCGGGCCGGGCGAAGCTGATCGGCGGGGATCATCTGGGAGAGGGACAGGTGATCGTCGACGTCGGTATAAATTTTGACGAAGAGGGAAACCTTTGCGGCGATGTGGACGGCGCGGCGGCGGACGGACGCGCGGCCGCCATCACGCCGGTGCCGGGCGGCATCGGGCGCGTTACAACGGCGGTGCTGGCCAAGCACGTCGTCGAAGCCTGTCAGATGAGCCTGACGGGGAAGCGCTGACACAGATCGGCAAAAATTAAAAACTGTGGCCGGGGCGGCGCGGAGGAATTTTTACGCCGATCCCAGCCGCCGTTTTTTATAAGGTTTATCGATAAATAAGAAACTATTTATGTAATAATTTTACATTTAACTTTTCGTCAGTTATATAAGATAAAAATCTTACTATTTGATTTTTGCTGTTATGGGTATATAATCTATACCTGAACCGCAAGTTAAGAATGTAACGATTTGACCATTAACTATGTTAGCGGGAGCCTTTAATTGATCAGCGTACCTGTTATCGAATACCGAATTAACTTTTGCACTTGCCGCCGCGCCGCATATTTGAGCGGCGGCGGTGCGGAATTTAATAAATTGGGGGAAGCCCCCCCGACTATTTCAAGGAGGTAACATTGTGAAAAAAGTTTTTGCAGCGGCGCTTCTGGTCTCTATGATTTTTGTTTCAAGCGCGGCGATGGCGGCGGAAAAGCTCACCGTCTACACATCGATGAAGGATTCTCTTATCGGAGCGCTGAAAGATGAGTTCCTCAAAAAGAATCCCGGCATAGAGTTCGACGCCTATGTAGCGGGCGCGGGCAAGCTGATGGCGAAGATCGCCGCCGAACGCGAAGCCGGCAAGCTCGTCGTCGACGTGCTCTGGCACAGCGAAGTTCCCGATTTTTACCAGCTCAAGAAGGAGGGCGTGCTCCAGCCCTACAAGTCGGCCAACCTTAAGTATGTCGAAAGCCCCGTCAAAGAGCCCGACGGCTACTTCACCCCCGCCCGCAACGGGACGCTCGGCATAGTCTACAACACCCGCTTCATCAAGACGGCCCCCAAGACATGGAAGGACGTACTCGGCAAGGACTATAAAGACGCCTTCGGCATCGCCGACCCCGCCCTCTCCGGCACCGCCTACGGCAGCGTGGCAGCGCTTGAGAAGCTCTATGGCTGGAAATACTTTGAAGATATCCAGAAGAACGGCGGCATCCTCGGCAAGGGTTCCGGCCAGGTCATAGACGACACGGCGATGGGCGACCTTGTCGCCTGCATCGGCGTCGACTACATCACGATGGCGAAGATAAAGAAGGGCGCCACGCTCGCGATGGCCTACCCGAAAGAGACGATCGTCCTCCCCAGCCCCGTGGCGATCATCAAGGGAACGAAGAATCTCTCCGCCGCGCAGAAATTTGTCGACTTCCTCCTTTCAAAGGAAGGCCAGCAGATCATCGCCGACAACTATACGCTGCCTGTAAGAGCGGACGTTGTGATGCCCAAGGACAGCCCGCTGCCGAAGCCGCATGACGCGGTCGTCAACGCTATCAAGCTTGACTTCCAGAACATGAGCTCCGCGAAGGAAGGCACGATAAAGAAATTCAAGGATACTATGCGCCCCGGCAAATAAAGAGCGTATGCGGGACGACGGGAGACCGGAGTCCTCGATGATGTAATCTTTAATTTTCGGGGAAGGGCTGACAACAGACCTTCCCCATATCTTATTAACGAAAGGAGTTGTCTTGATTGGCTGAAGTAAAAATCGAACATGTGCGCAAGGCCTACGGCCCCAAAGTCGTCTACAAGGATCTCAACCTGACCATAAAGGACGGCGAGTGCTTCACGCTGCTCGGCCCCTCGGGATGCGGCAAGACGGTCATGCTCCGCATGATCGCCGGCTTTGAGTCGCCCGACGCGGGCACGATAAAGATCGGCGGCGTAACGCAGTCGTCGCCGGCGGAGAAGATAATGGTCCCGCCCGACGAGCGCTCGCTGGGCGTCGTCTTCCAGGACTATGCCGTATGGCCCCACATGACGGTCAAGGAAAATGTGATCTACCCGCTCAAGATGCAGAAGGTGGAGAAGGGCGAAGCCGATAGGAGGACTCAGGAGGCGATCAACAGCGTCAACCTCACGGGACTTGAAGACAGGCTCCCCTCACAGCTCTCCGGCGGACAGCAGCAGCGCGTCGCCCTCGCGAGGGCGCTTGTCGCCGAGCCGAAGATCATGCTCCTTGACGAACCGCTTACGAACCTTGACGCCAACCTGCGCGAGGAGATGCGTTTCGAGATCAGGGCCCTGCAAAAAAGGACCGGCGTCACCGTCCTCTACGTCACCCACGATCAGGAGATCGCGCTCGCCATCTCCGACCGCCTCGCGGTGCTTGACCAGAACGGCAACGTCTGCCAGATCGGCACGCCGGTGGACGTATTTGAGAATCCGGTCAACGCCTTTGTATTCCGTTTTATGGGAATATCGAATATGATCCCCGTCGAAGTGCGCGACGGCAAGGCCTACGCGAAGGGGAGCGGAGAGCTCCTCGCCGAAGATGTGAAGGGCGGCGTGCCCGCGGACCCCGTCCTTGGCTGCCGTCCCTCCGACATAGACCTCATACGTGAACCGGAGGCTGGGATGCCGACCGCCGTCGTAAAGCGGGTTAACCTGCTCGGACCGATCGTCGACCAGCGTCTTGATTTCGCGGGAATGGAGCTTCGTTCCCAGATCGAGACCCACAGGGCGGTAGACAACGATCTGATCTTCAACGAGGGAGACCGCGTGGGGATAAGGCTCGCCAACCAGCTCATCTTTGATTCAAGGACAATGGAAGGAGTGATAGAGGATGCCTAGCGCCGGCGCTAAAAAGTTCGGAATGGCGGAAATCATATTCCTTCTCTCCGTCCTGATCCTTGTCGTAATAGTGGCCCTGCCGGTCGTCCTTATCTTCTGGACGTCATTCATCGTCGACGGCCACCTCAACATGCAGGCCGTCATGAACACCATCATGCAGGAGGAGACCTTCCAGGCCCTTAAAATGTCGATCATGATCGCGGCCTGCGTCACGGTCACCTGCACATTCGTCGGCACGCTCTTCGCCTGGCTCGTTACGAGGACCGACCTTCCCTTCAAGGAGACGATGAAGGTCCTCTTTACGGTTCCCTTCATGCTGCCCGCGTTCATCGGGGCGCTGGCGTGGAAGATGCTCCTCTCGCCGCGCGCGGGATACATCAATCAGCTCTGGATGGCGATCACGGGGACGCGGCACGCGCTCTTCAACATCTATGGGTTCTGGGGGATCGTCATCATCGAGACGATGTACCTCTTCCCCTTCGTTTTCATCCAGGTGAGCGGCGCGCTCGAACGCATGGACCCGACGCTTGAGGAGTCGGCGCGCATCTCAGGCGCGGGGCTCTTCACGATCACGCGGAAGATCACGATACCGCTGATCATGCCCGCCGTCGTCGCGGGGGCTCTGCTCGTCTGCCTGTACTCGCTCTCACACTTCGGAACGCCGGCCATCCTCGGCACCGAAGTCGGCATCTACACGATCCCGACGATGATCTACGAGCTCATCCACCAGAGCGCGGGCAGCTTCACCGCGATCCGCGCCGCGACGGTGCTTTCGGTCGTCCTCGTCCTCTCCGCCGCGGTGATACTCTACGCGCAGAACAAGGTCATCAAATCAGGACGCTTCCAGATAATCGCGGGAAAGAGCGTGCGCCCGACGGTCCTCAAACTTCGCGGGCTGCGCACGCCGCTATTCATATTCTGCTGCGTCTATCTGCTCATCACGGTCGTAATGCCGACGGTGACGATCTTCCTCGTCGGGTTCCTCAACACCTACGGCCTGCCGCTCGCGCTGGAGAATATGTCGTGGGAGAACTACCGTTACGTCCTCTTTGAGTGGAAGCTCACGAAGGACGCGATCTGGAACTCGGCCTACCTCTCGCTCTCCGCGGCCTTCGTGACGATGATCGCCGGCGGCATCATCTCCTACGTCCTCGTCAAGCTGAAGGTGCGCGGCAAGTGGTTCCTCGAATTCCTCGGGATGCTTCCCTTCTCGCTGCCGGGAACGGTCATCGCCCTCGGCGTCATCCTGACCTGGAGCGGACGCTTCGGCATCAATATCTATAACACCGCCTGGATAATCTTTGTCGCCTACATCGCGCGCTACATGGCCTTCTCGCTGAAGTCCAACAGCGCCGCGCTCGAACAGGTGCACGACTCGCTCGTCGAGGCGAGCCGCGCGAGCGGAGCCACGCCGTGGCAGTCGCTGCGCGACATCGTCATCCCGCTTATCCGCCCCGGCATGGTCGCGGCATTCTTCCTCATCTTCCTCCCCGCGCTCCGCGAGCTGACGACCTCCGTCCTGCTCTACGGCCCGACGACGAGGACGATAGGCGTCGCCATCTACACGCTCAATGAGGACGGCGAAACGGTCTACGCCTGCGCGCTGGCCGGCGTCGCGCTTCTCCTTATCGTCGGCGGCGAAATACTTATCAAGCGCTTCTTTGAAAAGAAACGCCGCGCCGATAACGGAGGTGCCTAAAGATGGCATATGTAGAACTCAGAGACGTAACGAAACTTTTCGGAACGGTACGCGCCGTCGATAAGCTGAACCTGTCGATAGAAAAGGGCGAATGCTTCTCATTCCTCGGCCCCTCCGGCTGCGGCAAGACTACGACGCTGCGCATGGTCGCGGGCTTCGAGGACCTTGACGAGGGAGAGATCGAGGTCGGCGGCAAACTGATATCCTCGAAGGCGAAGAACTTTTACGTTCCGCCCGAACACCGCGGCTTCGGCATGGTCTTCCAGGCCTTCGCCGTCTGGCCGCATATGACGGTCTATGACAACGTCGCCTTTCCGCTGAAGATAAAGAACCTCTCTCGTTCGGAGATAGAGTCGCGCACAAAGCAGGCGCTTGAAAACACGAACCTGACCAAACAGGCCCGGCTCTATCCGAACGACCTCTCCGGCGGCGAAAAACAGCGCATCGCGCTTGCGCGCGCGCTGTCGATCAACCCCGGGCTGCTGCTGCTTGACGAGCCGCTTTCAAACCTCGACCCGCACCTCCGCGAGGAGATGCGCTTTGAGATAAAGGACCTCCAGCGCAAATATGACTTCTCGATCATATTTGTAACGCACGACCAGTCAGAGGCGATGGCGCTCTCAAACCGCATCATGGTCATGAGAGACGGCCAGACGATGCAGATAGACTCGCCGCTCAACATCTACGCGAAGCCGAAGAACCAGTTCGTCTTCAGCTTCATCGGCCTTTCCAACTTCATCAAGGTGAAGCTGGACGGCGGGCGCGCCGTCATAGAAAGCGCTCCCGAAGCCGGCGCGCTGAAGAGCGAGGTCCCCGCAGAATTTGCCTCGGCGGCGAAGGCGACGCTTGCCTGCCGTCCCTCTGAGGTCGATTTCGTAGCCGAAGGCGAGGGCGTCAAGGGCGTCATCGCCCGTATGGCGTACCTTGGCGAGACGGTCGATTACATCGTCAGGATCGGTTCGCAGGAGGTGCGCGTGCAGAAGGGCCGCCGCGAGCCGCGCTTCGAGGTGGGAGAGGCCTGTTCCGTGGTATTCCCGCGCGTGGTCTGGTACGAATAGCGCGAAGCCGTCCGCGCCGCCTCTAAACTAAAAAACAGAGAGTCCGCCCGGCAGTATGGGGCGGACTCTCATCTCTACGTCTTTATTTTCCGCCCGCGCTTTTATTCCTGTCCTCAAGGATGATGCGCTCAAATTCTTTTACCGGCACCGCCCGGTAATAGTAAAAGCCCTGTATCAGGTCGCAGCCGACCGAACGCAGGAAATCGGCCTGCTCCTTATATTCCACGCCCTCGGCCACAGTCCGTATGTTAAGTCTCTTTGCGAGGGAGACGATGCTCTCGATGACGGCCTTTGTCTCCGGCGTTTCAAAACGGTTGACGAAAAAGATCCCGTCCAGCTTGAGGCAGTCTATATGGAGGTCTTTCAGCAGCCCGAAGGACGAGTAGCCGGAGCCGAAATCGTCCAGTGAACAGGTGAAGCCGGCCTTATGTATCTCCGAGAGGACCTGGCGCGCGTTTTTGAAGTCGTTGCCCTCCAGCATCAGCGATTCGGTCAGCTCAAATTCTATGAACTTCGGATCGATGCCCGCCGCGTCCGCGGTCTTCTTGTAGTCCGCGAAGAACGAGGGGTTCTTCAGGTGCTGGCGCGAGAGGTTTACCGATATCGGCAGCAGCGGCATGCCGGCCTCTTTCCAGCCGGACAGCACCTCGCAGACCTCCCTGAATACCATAAGGTCGAGGCGGGCGATGATGCCGTTCTTTTCACAAAGCGGTATAAAGACCGAGGGGCTGACAAAGCCGAGCTTGGGATGTTTCCAGCGGACCAGGGCCTCCGCGCCGGCGACCCTTCCCGTTCGCGTACAGACCTTCGGCTGCAGGTAAATGGTCAGCTTTTTCTCTTCGATCGCCCTTTCGATGTCGTTAAGCATGCAGACCGCTTCATGCTGTTTATGTTTGAATTCCTCGTCATAAAAGGTGAAGGTGCTGAGATAGGAGCGCTCGGCGCTCTTGCGCGCCGTATCGGCGCAGACTTCGGCCTCTTCCGCGGTCATGGGTTCGTCAGAGGGGAGAAAAATGCCGACGTCGACGCGTATCGGCCCCATACTGTCGCCCAGCTTCTCGATCTTATCGGCGATCCCTTTGAGGCGTTTCAGGAGCTTTTCCGCCGCCATGTTTTCCATGAGCATATAAAAAGTCGCCGCATTGCCGCGCGCGGCCATCTCACCGGCTTTGGCGGCCTCGGCGTTGAGAATGTCATAGACCTTGCGCAGGAGCCCGTCTCCGTACATCCTGCCCTCGTATTCGTTGATGAGCCCCATATTCCTGAGATTCACGGAGGCGACGGCGAAGCTGCCGCGCGGGGCTTTATTAAGGATTTTCCGCGCCCTGACCAGGAAGCAGGCGTTGCTGACGCCGTCCGTCACCGGATCGTAGAAGGAAACGTTCTCCACCATTATGCGGCAGCGGTTCTGGATACCGATGACGGCGGCCGTCAGCAAGAAGAGGATCGGTATCAGGATAAATGTCCCGTGGAACGTGCGCGCGATGAATATTTCGGCGTGTGAGGCGATGATATCCGTAGGTACGGCGATGGCGAGAAACCATCCGTTTATCGCGAGCGGCCTGTAATCTATGTAGATCCCCCTGCCGCTGACGGTCGGCAGGATGAAGCGCCCCTGCCTGTTTTTGCCGAGATCGTCAAGCATCCTTACGGCCCAGTCTTCGGTCCCCTGATAATTTGATTTTCTTATGAGCTCCGAATGCTTCTTTTTTAGCGGCGGAACGATCAGGGCGCCTTTCTGGTTGAGTATGGTGGTGCTGCCCTCTCCGCCGAAAAAATTTCCGGCAATAAGCTCCTGCATATCCCTCTTTGTCTTCACCGCGACAAGCGCGCGGCTGTCGCGGTCGCCGCCGGGGATAGGCGCTATATAAAAAATATCTTTCCCCTCCGTCCCGGCACGAAAATCTTTATCCAGCGACGAGGTAAAAAGCGGGTTGTTTTTTATATTATAGGACTCTCCATATATAAAATGGACGATGCCGTCGTCTCCGACGATCCCCATATTGATGAAATCGGAAATTTCGGCCTTTTCCGCGAGGAACGGCCCTCTTTCAGCCTCCTTCAGGTGCGGGATCGAGCTTGCGATGATGCGCATGGAGCCGAATATCTCCGCGAGCCTGTTATTGACGGAGCGCGACGCCTCGTCGGCCACGTCGCTCAAGTAAGTTTCCGTAAGGTCGTTTATGGACCGCCTGAGCTCGACGGCGTTGTGGATCATCATGCCTGAAAGCGCCAGAAAAAAGACGAAGGCGCACGATAAAAAAATAATAGTGGTTTTATATTGGGAAAAATTCCTGTATTTGACTAACATGCCAATGCCTCTGTACATAATTGAAGAACGAATTACCCCGGCGACTGATTTCATTATCCACCCCGATTATAAATATGAAGAAAAATCTTGCAAGGTACTTTTTGTATACGTATCCATATAGCTTAACAAAAAACGTTATAATAAAATTGTACAATTCAACTGGCAGGAGATGAGGCCGCCTATGAAAAAGAATAGTATGTTTCAATACCTATATAACAGTATTCTTGCGCAGATAAGGGCCGGCAGATATGCCTGCGGCTCGCCTCTGCCCTCCGCCCCGGAGCTGTGCCGCATGTATAACGTCGGCATCCGCACCTCCCGGGACGTGCTGAGGGCTCTGCGCGACGACGGGTATATCAGCACCGCCGAGAGGCGGCGCGCCGTCGTCGTCAGGGCGGAAGACCCCGGCGGCGGAACTAGGCAGAAGCTGGCGGAGGCGGTCGCCCGCAAAGAGTCCGTGCCTGAAATATATGACGTGCTCGAGCTCCTGATGCCGCCGCTTTTTCTCTTTTGCGCCAGACAGTGCGGCGACGATGATTTTTATGTCCTGGACCCGCTTATAAAAAAGGCCGACCGCGCGCGGGGCGAGGAGAGCTGGCGTTTATCTTCGCTTGTGCTGCACGCGATACTTAAAAAATCGGGAAACCCTCTCTTAGGCGACCTTTATTCGAGCCTCGAACTCAGCGCGCAGGTCCCGCGGGCCGACGGCTTCAAGCATCCCTACGACGCACTTAGAGAGGATGATGGGCGCGGCTTCTGCTGGGTGATGGAGCCGCTGCGGCGGCGCGATTACGGCACGGCCGAAGCGCGGCTGCGTTTGATGTACCGCTCGGCGAGAGCGTATGCCGAAAGCTACATTGCGAAGATAGAGGCGGCGAACCCGGATATCCGCCCCCGTGAGCGGGAAAAATTTCACTGGAATGCCGCCAAAGGGCGGATCTATCTCTATGCCGAGATCGCGAGAGACATTATCGACGGCATCGCCGTCGGACGCTGGAACGACGGAGACCTCCTGCCCTCCTCGAAGGAGCTGGCGTCGGATTACGGAGTTTCGCTCTATGTGGTGCGCCAGGCGCTTGAAATGCTGCGGGGGCGCGGCTTTGTCTCCATTCGCAACGGCTGCCGCCCACGGGTCGAACTTTCCTGCGTGGGGAAGGACATCAGCCGTTTTTCGGAGCCGAACCAAAAGCGGGACATCTGGGTCTATCTCTGCGCCCTGCAGTTGATGACGGCTATGCTGCCTCACGCCGCCCCGCTCGCCGCGCGGCGGTTTACGGACGGCCAGAGGAGGCGCATGCGCGAAGTTCTCAGCGAGCGGGGCACGGTCGTCCCCAGGACCTTTATGAAATGTATCTTTGAAGCGCTGCCGGGCGAACCTTTGCGCGACATCTTCAATGAGACGAACAGCCTGCTCCTCTGGGGAAACCACCTGATGTTCCAGCCCGCGGCGCGCGCGGGGCTGGACTTCATTGAGGACAAGTGCGCCCAGGCGCTGTGCGCGCTTGACGGCGGCAGCGAGAGCGAGTTCGCGGAGCTGCTGACTGAGACCTATCGCTATTCTCTCTACCGGCTGCGGGAATTTATCGCCGCCGCCGGCATGCCGGAGGCCGGCAAAATAAAAATCCCCTCGTAGGCGTTAGAAAAGGTTTGAAATGATGAAAAACAGCAGCGCGGCGAGCAAAATGCCCTGGGTGACGGCGCTCATAACAAGCGGCGACGTCCTGTATAGGGGGCTTTCGCCCGCGCTCTTTCCGCGGTGGCGCAGCGAGAGCCAAAGACAGAGCGGGAGCCCTAGCGGGCTGACCGCCGCGGCCGCTCCGAACGCGGCGAAGATGAGATAGCCGTAACGGAAAAAGAAAACCGCCGCCGCGCCGCCGCGCGCCGTATACCGGGACGCGGCGGCCGCGAGCAGGAGTATCGTCAGCGCGGCGCTGAACAGCGAATACGAGATCGGAATAAGAAAGGCGGGACGCAGATATTTGTTCATGGAAAGCGGAAGGGCGGGGCGTCGCGGAAGATGCCCCGCCGGCCTTTTTAGAGAGGTCAGTCCATCCAGCGGTGCTGGTTCTTCAGGAAGATATGCTGAAGGTTCTGCGCGACGGGACCGGGGCGGCCGCCGCCGATCTGCTGCGCGCCCACGCGCACGACGGGGAGTATCTCCTTGACTGTGCCGGTGATGAATGCCTCGTCAGCCTCCGCGAGTTCCTTCTCCAGCGGGCAGCGTTCCTCGACCGTAAAGCCGTTTTCCCTCGCGAGCGTGATGATGATGTCGCGCGTCACGCCCTTGAGGACCTTGCCGACGGGGGCGGTGATGATCTTTCCCTCTTTGCAGAGGAAGAAGTTGCTGCTCATGGCTTCGGTGATCTCACCCTCGGGGGTGATGTAAAGCGTTTCAAAGTTTACCTTTTGGGCCTTTGAGAGCGGGATGAGGCCAAACAGGTAATTGGTGCTCTTGATGAGCGGGAACGGACGCGCGACATGATTTGGCTCGAGCACGATGCCCTTCTTCTTTTCCTCTTCGGTCGGCTTGTGTACCTCGTCGAAGATGATGAAAAAGCGCGGGTCGGGGAAGCTGCCCTTATTGTTCACGTCCCCGCCTGTGATGTATGGCTTCACAAGGCCGTCGAATTTTACGTTTTCCGGCAGCGCGAGCCCGTCGCGGATGAGCCCGGGGAGTTTTTCGATGATCTGCCCCGCCATGATCCCGGAGCCGGCCGCGCTTCCCGCGAGCCTGTCAAGATGTTGCTTCATGGCGAACGGCGTCCCGTCGTATATCCTGATCGATTCAAAGGCGCCCACGCCGCGCTGGATCGCCATATCTGTCAGGGGCAGCGCGCACTCCGCGACGGGGGAGAATTTTTCGTTGTAGTAGCAAAGAGCCAAAATCTATACCTTCTTTCAAATTGATGATACCTTCATAAAATTACTGTAGAAGTATAACTCTAAACAGCGGATAAACAAGGTATATTTTACCGCCGAATATTCCAAAATGTGAATAAAAACAATACGGGAAATAAAAAAATAACGTATAATCATAGCCATTGATTTTAGCCTGACGTAGGTTTCACAGATGCCCTCGCAGTGACTGAATTGGGCGGTTCTCGATCTTAGGGGGATTGGATCGGTGCCGGGAAAATGTATTCTGGCCGTGGATGATAATCTGGTCAACAGAAGGGCGAGATAATGAAAAAATTATATGGAGAACTCAAAAGATGGGGCTGCGATGTCGACGGCGCGCTGGAGCGGGTCGTCGGCGACGATGAACTATATATGGATTGTCTGCGGAGCATCGCCCGCGACGAGGCCTTCTTCGCCCTTGGCGACGCCCTGCGCGCCGGAGACAGGGAGAGGGCTTTCTACTGCGCGCATACGCTGAAGGGCGTGCTGGCCAATCTCGGTCTCATCCCCATCTATGATATCGTCGTGCGGATAGTCGAGCCGCTCCGCGCCGAAGAGACGGACGGAGTCCTCGCTGAATATGAAAAGTTGCTCGAATCGCGCGGGCGGCTGGAGAAGATGGTGGAAAGCGCTGTCAACTAGTATAAAATTATAAGTTGACATATCTTTAGCAGATATGATAAATTCTCCGGGAAGAAAACTTTCTTTCAGGAGGATTTGCGTCATGTCAAAAGGCGGCCTTGATACCCGGCAAATGATATTATGCGCGCTCTTCACCGCTCTGATAGCGGTGGGCGCGCAGATAAAGGTGCCTCTGCCGGTAGTCCCGTTCACGCTTCAATTTCTCTTCACCACGCTTGCCGGCCTTCTGCTTGGAGGCAGGCTCGGCGCGCTCTCCGTCGCCGTCTACCTTGTGCTTGGCCTTGTCGGAGCGCCAGTCTTTACGGAAGGGGGCGGCCCAGCCTACCTGTTAAAGCCCTCCTTCGGCTATCTGATCGGGTTTATGCTCGGAGCCTGGCTCACGGGAAAGATCGCCTTTTCCGCGCGGCGGCTCAGCTTCAAGCTCGCCGTAGCGGCTTCGGTCGCCGGCCTCGCCGCCGTCTATCTCTGCGGCATTGCCTACTGCTGCCTGATCTCAAACTTCGTCCTTGCGCAGCCGCTGAGCTTTGAGGCGCTCTTTATCTATTGTTTCCTGCTGGCCGTCCCGGGCGACATCCTGCTCTGCTTCGTCGGGGCGCTGATCGCGGTACGCCTTGCGGAGAGGAGCCCGCTGCGCTATGCCCGTTCTTGAAGAACTGAAAAATGCCGTTATGAGCGGCGGCGAAATATCCGCCGAAGAGGCCGCGCTGCTTTGCCTTGCGCCGCTTGGCGACCTATGCGCCGCCGCCGCCGAGATACGTAAACGGCGCTGCGGCGGCGGGTTCGACCTTTGCGCGATCGTGAACGCGAAGAGCGGCCGCTGCTCCGAGGACTGCAAGTTCTGCGCGCAGTCGGCCCATTACCGGACCGACGCCTGTGAATATCGGCTGCTCTCCCCGGAAGCGATCGTCGCGGAGGCCCGCGCGGCGGAGGCGGGGGGCGCGCTGCGTTTTTCGATCGTCACCTCGGGCGGGGCGCTCTCTGACGAAGAGCTTGATTCTGTCTGCCGGTCGATAGCGATGATACGCAGGGAGACGGGGCTGTCTCCCTGCGTGTCGCTCGGCCTGTTGAGCGCGGAGCAGTTCGCGGTGCTCAAAGAGGCGGGGGCGGAGCGCGCGCACAACAACCTTGAGAGTTCGGAGAAATTTTTTCCCAACATCTGCACGACGCACGGTTGGCGTGAGAAGGCCGCGGCGATAGCGGCGGCGCGCGAAGCCGGCCTTTCCGTTTGCAGCGGCGGCATCATCGGACTCGGCGAGAGGATGGCGGACCGTATAGAGATGGCTCTGGAGCTGCGTGAGCTGGGAATAAGCTCGGTGCCTCTGAACATACTCAACCCGATCGCCGGCACTCCCTTTGAGAAAAACAGGCCGCTGCCACACGAAGAGATACTGCGCACCGTCGCGATATACCGTTTCATTCTGCCGGAGGCCTCGATACGCCTCGCGGGAGGCCGGGGGCTGCTCGCCGACAAGGGGTATTCCTGCTTCAAGTATGGGGCGAACGCCGCTATAACCGGAGATATGCTCACCACCGCGGGAATATCGCCGCGGAGGGATCGCGAGATGATCGCCTCGCTCGGTTTTGAGGTGAGAAGAGATGGCTGAGGGGCTCTTCGTCACCGGCACCGGAACGGATGTCGGAAAGACTTACGTTACCGCGTTGATCGTGAAAAAGCTCCGCGAATCAGGATCGAACGCCGGTTATTATAAGGCGGCCCTAAGCGGAGCGGAGCGCAGAGGCGGCGCGCCGGTCCCCGGCGACGCGGAATTTGTCCACCGTATGGCCGGTATTGGCGGAGACCCCGCGGAGGCGGTCTCCCATATCTACGAACATCCCTATTCGCCGCACCTCGCCGCGCGAATGGAAGGGAGGCCGGCGAGCCTTGCCGTCGTGCGGAGAGACTTTCTGCGCATGATGAAAAAATTCGACCTCCTGACCGTTGAGGGCAGCGGCGGCATCGTCTGCCCGATATCGTTCGGCGAAGGGCCGCGCCTGATGCTCGAAGATATCGTGCGCGAGACTGGGCTTCCCTCCGTCGTCGTCTCGGGATCAGGGCTGGGGGCGATCAACGCCGCCGTCCTCACAGTCAGCTACATGCGGGCGCGCGGCCTGGAACCGCGCGCCGTGATCATGAACAACTGGACTGCCGGCGGCATTATTGAGGAGGACAACCGAATGATGATAGAAGAGCTTGCGGGGGTGCCGGTCGTCGCGACCGTGGCGCGCGGCGCCGAGGACATCGGCATAGGGGCGGCGGAGCTGCGGAAACTTTACGGAGGCGGGAATTAGATGAGCGGCCTTGCGGAGCGCGACCTGAAACATATATGGCACCCCTGTTCACAGATGAAGGACTACGAGGAACTTCCCCCCATCGCGATAAAGGAGGGACGCGGCGTATACCTCTACGGCTATGACGGCAAAGAATATATCGACATCGTCAGCTCGTGGTGGTGCAACCTTCTCGGCCATTGCCATCCCGTGATAAACGCCGCGGTAAAGGAGCAGCTGGACCGGCTCGAACATGTCATATTCGCCAACTTTACGCACGAACCGGCGGTGCGGTTATGCGAGGAGCTTGCGGGGATCGTGCCGCGCGGGCTGTCGAAATTCAACTTCTCGGACAACGGCTCGGCCTCGGTGGAATGCGCGCTCAAGATGAGCTTCCAATATCAGCACCAGTGCGGCCATCCCGAAAGGACGCGCTTCCTCTGCCTCACAGACGGTTACCACGGGGAGACGATCGGCGCCCTTTCCGTCGGAACGATGGACCTCTACGCAAAGATATACCGGCCGATGCTGATGGATACCGTGCGCGTCGAGGCGCCCGACTGCTACCGCTGCAAATATGGCCTGGAGCGCGATAGCTGCGGCTGCGAATGCTTCGCCGCCGCGGAGGAAACCTTCGCCCGCCACGCGCGCGAGTGCTGCGCGATGATCGTCGAGCCGCTTCTTCAGGGCAGCGCCGGCATGAGGATATACCCGCCGCTGTACCTGAAAAAACTGCGCGCGCTCTGCGACGGCTATGGCGTCCTTCTCATCGCCGACGAGATCGCCACCGGTTTCGGCCGCACGGGGAAGATGTTCGCCTTTGACCATGCCGGCGTGAGCCCGGACATCATGTGCGTCTCCAAGGGCCTCACCGGCGGATACCTGCCGATGGCGATCACCGTCGCCACCGACGAGATATACGACGCCTTTTACGCCGATTACGGCGAGGGGCGCGCCTTCATGCACAGCCATACCTACAGCGGCAATCCGCTGGGCTGCGCCGCGGCGCTCGCGGTACAGAAAGTTTTGCGCGAGGATAAAATACTCGAAAAGGCGGCCGCCGTGGCCGACATTCTCAACGCCGCGCTGAGGGAGCGGCTGGGCGGACATCCGAACGTCGGGGAAATACGCCGGATCGGCCTCGTCAACGCCGTTGAGCTTGTGCGCGACCGGAGAACAAAAGAGCCCTTTCCCGCCTCCGAACGAACCGGCTATAAAATATATAAACGCGCCCTTGATTTTGGGCTGCTGCTGCGGCCGCTGGGCGACGTCATCTATTTCAACCCCCCGCTGACGATAGACCCGGAGGCGGCGGAAAGGGCGGTCAAGCTCTGCGGAGAGGCCGTATCCCATATATTGAAAGGCTGATATAGCGCCGGCGCGTCGAAAAAGGTCATGTAAATCGCAGCTTATCTTTCCATCGTGATCGCTTATAAACGCCAATTCGCCCTCTGTTGGCCTGTTGATGCGCCAGCCCTTGGTTTTATATTACATCAAGGATGTTATAATCAATAGGTCAATATAGAGGCATATGTATCGGGCGGCGCTGCCCGGTACTGATATGTCCGCCGGCAGGGAGTTGATGCCTGTGTACGAAAATGCAAATCGGCAGCCGAAACGCGGCGGGCGCGTGCCGTGTCTATGGAGACGCCTCGCCCTGTGTATCATCCTATCGGCGCTTGCCGTCCTGTCCCCCTGCGAACACGGGGAGGCCGCGCCGGCCGAACAGTACGGCAGAGGGGCGGTCCTGCGTGTAGGCAGCTTTCTGTACGGAGACGACGGGATGCCCGGCGGCCATAATGGCTACATTTACGAATACTTTTTAGCGATCGCGCAGTTTACCGGCTGGAAATATGAGTTCATAAACGGTACCCTCGCGGAGACGCTCGGCAGACTTGAACGCGGTGAAGTGGATGTCGTCGGTTATCTGCGCAAGGACCGGGACAGGGAAAAGAAACTGGCCTTTACGGCTCTCGCTTCCGGGCGCAACGCCTATTGTTTGGTCGTGAGGAGAGATGACGACCGCTTCGCCTACGAGGATTTTGCCTCTTTTGACGGCGCGCGTACCGCGCTTGTCGCCGGCAACCCCAACAACGAGAAATATTTCGATTACTGCCGCTCTAAAGGTTTCGCCACCGGCAATCAGTTTTACCCAAACTATGAGGAGGCCGGCCTCGCGATAGCGGCGGGGAAGGCGGACATCCTGTTCTCCGACAACTTCCGGATGGACGGCGGCCTCAAAGTCGTCGCCAGATTCGCCCCTGAAAACTTTTACTTTGCCGTGAGGAAGGACAACATCGCCCTCCTGGAAAAGCTTAATATGGCTCTTAATCAGATCAATTTTTCTTATCCCGGCTTCAATTCAGATCTTTACAACAAATATTACGGCGCGGAGCGCGAGACGCCCGTCGTCTTCACGCGGGAAGAACGCGAATACATCAAGAGCTCTCCCCGCGTCGTCGCCCTCTATGACGAAGGATGGCATCCGATGGAGTACTATGACGCCAGGGAGAAAAAGTTCTCCGGCATCGTCCCCGAGATCGTCGAACTGATATCTGAAAAATCGGGGATCAAGTTCGCCGCGGAGAGCGTCGACCGGCCGGAGGGCGGGACGAAAGACGAAAAAAATATAGTCAGCGCCATGACCTATGACTACGCCTGGGCCGCTGAAAAAGGGGCGCACGTTACGCCGCCCTTCACGCAGGCCATGGTGGTCTGCGTGAGGAAGAGCCGCTCCGCCCCCGCCGTCAGCGCGGCGGTGACTGACCGCAAATACATCTCCTCCAGGGTGAGGAAATTCGTCCCCGGCCTCAAGTACGACTATTACCCCTCGGCCCTGGACTGCATAGAGGCGGTAAGGACGGGCGAAGCCGGCTGCGCTTTCATAAACGCCTACGAGGCCGGTTACTATTCGTCCTTCGCCAAGTATCGGAACCTTTATTATATCGGGGTATCGGGAGAAACTCAGCGCCTTTCCCTCGGAGTGTCGGCCGAGGCCGACCCGCTGCTTTTTTCCATAATCACCAAGACTCTCGAAAGCCTTCCCGCGAGCGACATCCGCGATATCGTGCGCAGGAACACGGAAAAATTTTACCAGCCCAAGTGGAGCGACATATTCTACACCGACCCCATGAAGGCGGGCGCGCTGGCCGGTCTCTTTGCGGCGACGCTGGCGGCGTTCCTGTTTCTCTGCGGCATGTATAAGATAAAAAAAGAGAAGAACGAGGAACTTGAGCTGGCGAACGAGGCGAAAAGCAAATTCCTTGCCTCCATGAGCCATGAGATACGCACGCCTCTCACCACGATAATCGGCATCAACGACGAGATCGCCGAAGCCGAATCCCTCGCGGAGATAAAGACGGCGAGCGCGAAAATCAAAAAGGCGTCGAGGCACCTTCTTTCCCTTATAAACGACGTGCTCGACATGAGTAAGATAAACGAAGGGAAGATGGAGCTGCGCAAAGAATCCTTCGACCTGGCGGAGACGGTGCGCGCCATCGGGCTGATATACTCCGACGCGGCGGCGCGGCAGGGGCTGGCTTTCAGACTGGCGTCCTTTGAGGGAAGCCTGTACGTCCTCTCTGACGAGCTGCGCATCAAGCAGCTGTTGATAAACCTTATCTCGAACGCCATCAAATATAACCGTCCCGGAGGAGAGGTGACCCTTCGCGCCGAGCTGCTCCGCGCGGCCGAAAGAGAGGCCGTTGTCTCGTTCTCCGTGGAGGATACCGGCATCGGTATAGAAAAAGAAAACATCGACGCGATATTTACCGAGTTCAAACAGGAGGGGCGCAACAGCGGCGCCATAAAAGGCACGGGGCTGGGGCTGGCGATAGCATCCAGGATCGCCGCGATGATGGGGAGCTGGATAAACGTTGAAAGCGAACTTGACAAGGGCAGCCGCTTCTCCTTTGAACTGTGCCTGGAGCGCGCGCCCGCCGTATCGGCCAGGCCGGATGCCTCCCGGAAGTCCGGGGAATATCTCAAAGGGCGAAGAATGATAATCGCCGAAGACCACCCGGTCAACGCAAACATCGTGCGGAAAATACTTGAGAAAAAAGGAATCGAATGCCTCATGGCCGATAACGGCAAAATATGCGCCGACATCTTCGCGGCTTCGGAGCCGGGAGATATAGACGCCGTATTTATGGATATCCAGATGCCCATCATGAACGGATACGAGGCGGCGCGCGCGATAAGGAATATGAAGCGCGCCGACGCTCTGACGGTCCCGATAATCGCGCTGACTGCCAACGCTTTCGACGAGGATGTGGAAAAGACGCGCGCGGCGGGAATGAACGCGCATGTGGTGAAGCCGATAGATATATCCGTACTCTACAGAGTGCTTGCGAAATTTTTTGAAAGATGACGGTTTGATATCATAAAGGAGAGGACGCCGATGGAAAATACGGAGAGGCTTGATGATTTTCGCGCCTGTTTTGACGACAGCCCGCAGCCGTCCTGCATAATAGAGATGCTGAAAGACGATCACGGCAATTTCGCGGACTTTCGCTTCGTCTACCTCAACAGGGCGCTCGCACGGCTGGAGGGTTTCGATGCGGAATACGTCAACGGCAAGTGTTTTTACAAGCTGTTTGACAACGCCGACCGCAAGTGGCTGGACTTTTACGGACGGGCGGCCTCTGCCGGAGCGGGGATCTCCATCGTCGACTACAGTCCTGAAATAGATAAATACCTCTGCGTGTTCAGCTACCGTCTTGCGGAGGGGTACTGCGCCTGTCTGCTCTCCGACGTGACGGCGGAACGGAAGAGAGAGCGGTTTGGCAAAGAACGTCCGCTCGCCCGCTCGAAGCGGCAAAAGGCGGATGCCGCCGTCCGGAATGCGAACCTCCGCATGACCGGGCTGAAGGAGATGGAGCGTCGTTTTGAAGAAGAAAAGCGTTTCCAGGATACGGCGGAAAGCAAAAACGCGCTTACAAGGGCAAGGGCCAACATCACCAAAGATATCATAGAAGTCTATCGGGCCGGTCCCAACATCGGCGTCTGCCATGAGGGGATGCCCTTCAGCCGGGCGGTCTCCGCTCTTTCCGCCACCGCGATCAGGGACGAAAAGAGAAAGGAAATACTCGATACGTTCAGCCTCGAAAACCTCTCCGCCCCGATCTCGCTCGAAGAGACGCCGGCGACGCTCGAGTACCTGCGCGGGACCAACGACGGGGGAGTCATCTGGGCGCGTACCTCCGCGAAGCGGTTCCTCCACCCGGAGACGCGGGATATAATGTGCTTCCTCTATACCTATGATATCAGCAAAGAGAAAAACCCGGAGATGATCACCAAGCGGATAACCGAGATAGAATATGACCGGATCGTCCTCATCGACGTCAGCACCGGAGCGATGACGATATATCAATCCCTTGAGGACAGTTGTCCGGACGCCTCCAACTACAGGAACGGGCTGAATACGATATTGGGCGGTTACGTGCTGGACGAAGAACTGCCGGAAGCCGTGCGGGTGATGAAGCTGGACAATATACTGCGCGAACTTGAAAGACAGGAGCTCTTCAGCTGCTCCTTCAACGTGCAGGATAAACGCGGCGGAAAAGCGCGGAAAAAATGGCAGTTTTGCTATCTTGACGACATCAGACGTTTTATACTGGCGACGAAGAGCGATGTGACTGAGATCTTCAACGAGCAGGCGAGGCAGCAGGAGATGCTCAGAGAGGCGCTCGCCCAGGCAAAGCAGGCCAGCCTCGCCAAGTCTGAATTCCTCTCGCGCATGAGCCATGAGATCAGAACGCCGATGAACGCGATAATAGGGATGTCGGCGATCGCCGCGCAGTGTGTGGACGACCCGGAACAGGTCTCTGACTGTCTGGCGAAAGTCGGGATATCGGCGCGCTTCCTGCTGACCCTTATCAACGACATACTTGGCATGAGCCGCATCGAAAGCGGCAAAGTCGTCATCAAGAAAGAAAAGATCCCCTTTGAGGAATTCATCAACGGCATCAATACCATCTGCTGCGAACAGGCGGAGGCGAAGGGCGTCGACTACGACTGCGTCATGATGACCTTCACAGAGAGCGGCTATCTTGGCGACCCGATTAAACTCCAGCAGATACTGATAAATATCATCTCCAACGCGATAAAATTCACTCCGGCGGGAGGCCGCGTGCGGTTTGCGGTCAGCCAGGACAGGATATCCGCCGGCAAAGCCTACATGCGCTTCTCCGTCAACGACACGGGGATCGGCATAAAAGAAGAATTTATTACGAAAATCTTCGATCCGTTCGAACAGGAATACTCCGGAGCCTCCTCGGCTTACGGCGGCACCGGGCTGGGGCTGGCGATATCCAGGAACCTCGCGGAACTCATGGGCGGCCGCATAACGGTGAGCAGCATAGAGGGCGCCGGCAGCGAATTTGTCATCACGCTGCCTCTTGAACTCTGCGAAGAGCGGCCTTGCCGCGGTGAAAAAAAATACGCGGGGGCGCGGGAGCCGAAGATAAAATATGACTTCAGCGGCCGCCGCGTGCTGCTTGCGGAGGACCACCTGCTCAACGTCGAAGTTGCCAGGCGCCTCCTCACCTCCGTGGGCCTCGAAGTGGAGGTCGCGGAAAACGGTCTTGCGGCGATAGAGGCGTTTGTCGCAAACCCCGATCATTACTACGACCTCATACTTATGGACATCCGCATGCCGCTGATGGATGGGCTTACCGCCGCCAGATCCATCCGCCATACCGAAAAAGCCGACGCCCGCAGCATCCCGATCGTCGCGATGAGCGCCAACGCCTTCGACGAGGACGTGGAAAAATCCAAATCCGCGGGAATGAACGAACATCTGGCAAAACCGATCGACCCGAAACTGCTCTGCGATACGCTCGCCAGATACCTGAAAATGCCTTAAAATAATAGACATGGGAGAGTCCCTATAAAAAGTAAAGCGACTGTTTTTATAAGGATGAAATTAGAAAGCCCCGGATATCGCGGGCTTTGAAAGCGGGTGGTCGTTGTGGATAAACTTTTGAAAAATAAAAAAAAGAGGGCATTCACCCTCGTGGAGATATTGATCGTCGTGATCATCATCGGCATCCTCGCCGGCCTCATGGCGCTGAGCGCCGGTTCGTCGACGGAAACGGCGGAGAAAACGGCGTGCCGGGGGGATCGCCGCACGATAAAGAGCGCCTATTATGTGGAGCGCGCGGAAAATGGGAAAACTTTCAAAGAATCTTTGGAAAAGGCGATGGCGCAGTTTACAAAGGTTAAAAATCTGAGTACAGCGGATGATTCAGCTTTCTGCCTCGGAGTATGTCATGCAGGAGGCACATATTCAATGACGACTACGAGTAATGATAGGCTGTTGATATCATGCTCCATTGAGGGGCATGATGAAGAAAAAATGGACAGAACGAAAACAATATATGAACATGTGCTGGCCGCATATAAAGAGATGGCGAGTGGCGTGGAGTGGCCGTCGGGGCGCAAATTAATGGAATTAGTGGGAAAACTTTTGGGAGGCCCTTATGTTTATGACGGCAAGGAATATTATGTCAAAGCGGATATAAAGGGCAAAAGCGGAGATCCTCTGTTATATGCAAGTGAAAATAAGTTTGGCGGAGCCAATAGCTATGTAGCGGAGTATGTATATAACAGCGAAACAGATAGATGGTATAAGTGTTCTCCATCAATTAATACAGCAGCCATGAATGGTGACATAAAAAATCAGGTGTATGGGTCAATAAAAAACGGTTCGGAGATAATATATGGATCAGAGCTGGTAAATGTTACTTGGACCGAAGTGCCTGGATTCTCACCATTTCTGAAATAAATCATCTTATATAAGACAAGGAAGGGCGCGAGGTAAAAGCCATTCCCTCCTTGCCTTATACATTAGAGCTGTTTGTTCTTTTCCCCTACCACTTAAGCCCCGTAAAGAAAATCACCAGGATCGCGGCGGGGGCGATCACCTTTACCATTATCATCCAGATATCGAAAAGCCCGAAGCTGATCTTCCCGTCGTTGGTCGCCTCACGCTTCACCAGCTCCCTGTTCAGCGCCCAGCCGACGAAGAGGCAGCAGAACATCGAGCAGAGCGGCATCATGATGCTGTCCGTCAGATAACCCGCCGCGTCGATGAAGTCGCGGCTGCCGATCTTGAGGCCGCCGGAGAGCGAGCAGGCCGAGGGAATGCCGGTGATGAAAATCAGCACCGCCGTAATCAGCGTCGCCATCTTCCTGTCCATGCCGTGATCCACGAAATATCCCGTGGAACACTCAAGCAGCGATATCGAGGAGGTCAGCGCCGCGACGAAAAAGAGCAGGAAAAAAATCACCGCGAAGACCACGCCGCCGCTCATCTTCGCGAAGAGAGTGGGGACGGTGATGAAGGTCAGTCCGGGACCCGCCGCCGGCTCCGCGCCGAAGGCGAAAACGGCGGGGAAGATCATCAGCCCCGCGAGGAAAGCGACCGCCGTGTCGATGAAGCATATCTGCTTCACCGAAGAGATGATGTTCTCCGTCCTGGGCAGATAACTGCCGTAGATCATGATCGCGCCCGCGCCGAGCGAAAGCGAGAAAAATCCCTGCCCCAGCGCCGCGAGCCACGTCTCGGAGGTCACTTTTGAGAAGTCGGGTTTGAGATAGAACTCTATCCCGGCCATCGCGCCCGGCAGCGTCACCGCGCGGAGAATGAGGATAAGCATCGCCACGAACAGCATCGGCATCATTATCTTGCAGCTCCGCTCGATGCCGCCCTTTATCCCGAACAATACGACGATCGCCGTGACCAGCATAAATATTCCCTGATAGAAGATCACCTCCGTCGGATTTGAAACAAAGGCTCCGAAAATCTCGCCGGTTTTTCCCGCTCCGGCATATTCTAAAAGATCGGTGAAAGACATAAAGAAATATTTTACGATCCAGCCGCCGATGACGGAATAATACGAGAGGATGATAAAGGTACACAATATCCCGGCCAGCCCGACCGGCTTCCACCTCTTGCCGCCGAGCTTTTCAAAGCCGTCCGCCGCGTTCAGCCTGCCCATGCGCCCGATAAGGACCTCCGCCGTCATCGCGGTGACGCCGATACAGACGATTATCACAATATAAATAAAAAGAAAAGCCGCCCCGCCGTTCTTTCCCGCAATATACGGAAACTTCCACAAATTGCCGAGTCCCACCGCCGACCCCGCCGCCGCAAGCACAAAGCCGACCCGGCTCCCGAAAGATTCCCGCTTATTTTCGTCGATCATCATAATGCCTCCTGTTTTTTCTCTGCCGCGAATTTATTGTATCATCACTGCGCAGTAAATTATACAAAAACATCGCGGATATCACGGAAAGTGTGGGCGGCGCTAATGTGACCGCATCGACAGTTAGCTACCAATACCCGTGCTGCCGAACAGCACGGGTATTATTGATTTTAACAGGCCGCAGGAAACATGTCCTCGATGTCACTGTTGTTTTTTATTTACAGTGATTATTTCAGAGATGAATAAATTGGCTTAAGGTAATATACCGTTTCATTATCAACAGATTTCGTTTCAACGCTTGCCTGCCCAGTATAAGTCCCTTCTGAATATGTATTCTCATTGTCCGTAAAATTTTTCGTGATGACGGCGGACACGTCGACCATCTCGCCTACGTTCATTTTTGTAATATCCGAGGCCGTGTAAAAATAATTATATCCGAACGGCGATTCTTTTGATGTCAATTCAATCCGCCATGTTCCCAAATTAACATCTGAACCGAACAAGTTCTCAAGGATACTATTTACGTCAGGCGCAAAGTTCTTGCCGTTCTTATCGAGCGTTGTTTGCGCAACGCCATTTTCAAATTTAGGGTTTCGACTTGAAAA
Organism: Cloacibacillus evryensis DSM 19522; assembly: GCF_000585335.1. NCBI lineage: Bacteria > Thermotogati > Synergistota > Synergistia > Synergistales > Synergistaceae > Cloacibacillus > Cloacibacillus evryensis. The sequence goes on along the minus strand of NZ_KK073872.1, from coordinate 2,447,474 downwards.
GTATTTGTTTGCAGCATTATTTAGAGTATTTGTCATTCTATCGAGTTCAGCGATAATATTATTTGCTGTAACAGGAACTGTCGCAACGGTTCCTCCATGCTTCGTACACCTTACGCTTGCGCTCATATTACCGCGTGTTATCAAATATATACCATCATCCTGACAAAGGCCGGAATAATAAGCCAAATCGTCTCCGACCTGCCCTTTTTTCGCTTTGGGTGCTTCCTTCATTATTTTCTCGACCGTTTCGGCGAAGTTCGCGTTTCTGCCAAATTCTTCAAGCGAAATGGCATTTTTTATTTTTTCCATCTCTCCGTTGCACGCCGCCTCTTTCGCGCTCTCCGTGGAACCGGTGAGCGACGGCATGGCAATGGCCGCCAGTACGCCGATGATGACGATGACGATCAATATTTCTGCCAGAGTGAAAGCCTTTTTCCTCATAGTGACATCCCCTTTGACGTTAATACTCTTTTCCGGCCTGCCTTAGGCACAATGGGCATTCGCATGAATCACTGGGTATGTGCTGCAGTCCCATAATGCCGGAGCCTCTTTTTGTGTATATGCTGCCATTGCCGTCTCCGTTTGAAGAGGCACCGCTGAATAATGCGCTGTTCATATTTTGATTGCCACTGTTTAGCCATGGATAATTTGATTGCCAGTCGCTGCCGACCAGATCGCTGAGTTCGTACATCTTAGCGCCTTTTGGCATGATCGCTTTAAGTTCCGCTTTTGAAAAACCGGGAGCTAGGTTGAACTCGAAGAGTTTCATGCCGATGTCTTTGATGTTGCCTATATCATTGACCCAGACATTGATGCCAAGGAACCGTCCTCTTGTACGGGACTTAAAAATGTCTATATTATTCAGATTGAATTTATCAACATCCGCTATGATATCCATGGACCTTGCTGTAAGAATTGCTGTTACACTCTCTGAGCATCTTAATGGGTATCTTGTCTTCTCTTCAGTATCAAAAACTTTGAGCGTTTCCCAGTATTTCCCAGCGTATTCCGTGTAGTTCATTATCTTGTATTTTACAACGAGGGGGTCATTAGTCTTTTCCGGAGCCATCCCCATATATCCGCCCCACCATGCCGGTTCTGAGTCGAAAAAGAGTCTCCCTGTGTACCATGGATCAAGCTTCTTGACGCGATATCGTTCTTCAAGAGATAGCGATGAGAGAATCTCATCAGGCTGCTTCAGATATCTGGCACGGACAATATAGCGTGGGGCCGTTGCTTTTTCGATATTGTCATAATATTCCAGAATCGTATATATTACTCTTCGACGAGAATGCCAGAACTCTTTCGTCTCCGATGACGTAAATGAGTTGTTCTGAAGATAACTAGGCGTCCAATGGTAATGCTTATCTAATGAATAATTGCTATCATAGCCTATTTCTGCTGAGATATCGCTAAGGTGATCTCCGGGTTTATTGGTATTATCTGCCATACCAGAGATTAGGCGCATTTTTAAACGGTTTTGGTATGTAGGATCTCCATACCATCCATAATGGAATAGATATCCGGAGTTCTCTGCGTTTTTGACATTATTGGGGTTATTTTGGTATTTGACGGCGCCGCTGAGGAAAAGCCCGTAGGCGTCGGCGTCTGCTATCTCCGCGTCTACGACGACAGAGTAGTTGGTCGGTGTAGTGAAATTCGGTACATTTTTCCCAAACCTGTTAAAATACAGATCCTTGCTTTTGATAGTCGTTATTAAATCAATGGCCAAATCCGAAGTCCATTTTTGGGCGGCTTTTCCCCCTTGAGGCGTCAAAGTAAGGTACTTCTCCCCATTTTCCGTCGAGGACGCCAGTTTGGTTTTTATTTGTGTCTGCTCGTCATGCCTTGTATTGGTCAATATCCCTGTTGTTGTGTTAAAGGTTTGCTCTCCCTGGACGTTATTATTTTCTAATTCGTCTCCGCGCTTAAATATGTCGCTTGTTAATCCTTCTGCGCTGCCATCAATGTTTTCCTTCATCGTCAGTTCCACCCAAGGGCTCCATTGTTCTTTCCCCGTGTACGTCACTCCGTCCGATTCCACGGTTGGGATCAGCTTGTAGCGTATAACGCCGAACATTCCCCATGTCACAGCGGAATCCCCGGAGGTTACCTTGAATTTGTAATCGTTCTTTTTCTGTTCCGTATCCAGAGTGATGTCGCCGCTGCTGCCGGATATCGCATATCTGGGCGCAGAATCGGAGGACGATGCCGAAATGTACCACTCGATCACAGATTTGTCGCCAGAGGTCCCGGTCGAGAAGTTATGTCCGGAAACCGAAAGGTCGTAGCTCGCCAGCAGGACGATGTCTTTGTCAACGCTCGCATAATTCAATATTCTTTTCGTACTGTCGCTTACGATATCCAACGAGGCCTCTATCCCGTCGTTACTGGGTACCCAGAAATGAATCACGTTCCCGGTATACATGTTTTTGTCAGTTATATCGCTCGCGCTGTCTCCGTCCTTTTTAGGCTTGTTATAAAGCCCCTGGTTTACGTCGACATGCAGTTTCAAGTCTCGAAATTCGGGATGGCGCGTCGTAATTCCCATTTTCAGTAGATAATCATCTGTTTTGAATATATAAAAAAGCAACTCTTCCAGATATTCAGAACCGGCAAGTATGGCGTCCTCGGAGCTGGTTTTAAAACGCAGAGCATTTGCGGAAGGGTCCATGTAGAGGTAATACTCGTTGTTGTCGATACTAAGGTCTTTTATCGTATTGAGATAGGCCGCGTCGCGCGAGCGGATATCTATCGATACGGCGTTCGCGAGCAGAGGCGAGACTTCGGTATTGTAACCCCTTAGCGTCCACCTCATGCCGCTCAGGATCTCACTTTCTGCGTCGGCGCGCGTATATATTTTAAGACCCGCATTGATGCCGAAGGTTATCCCGCCGATAACTATCGCCATCATCACGATCCCGATAAGCATCTCTACGAGGGTAAATCCCCTCAGCTTTATGTAACGCTTCATCAATTATCCCTCTGTATGACATATATTTCACTGCCCTTTTTGCCGGTTACGGAATAACGGTAGAGGTTGTATGAAATTTCTTCCTCACTACCGTTCCCGCTGAACCTTATCGTACCGCTGCCGCCGCTTTGAGCTCCCTCCGGCGTGCCGTCATTGTCAATGACGCGTTTCAGCATGTATTTGTCATAGGCGTTTATGACATCCTGCTCCTGCTGCAATGTTTCTTTCGAGGCTGCGATCAGTCTCATGCTGTAGAGGATGCAACCGCCGAGGGCCAGTAGGCCGATGGTGAATACCAGTATTGAAACCAGTACCTCCGCAAGTAAGCTGCCTCGCCGCATCATTTGATTTTCCTCCATGTTATGAGGTATTTGTCGCCGCTTTGAAGCACATCAGCCCGTATCTCAGAAGACGCTTTCGTATCTGCGGAAACTATGGCGGTGACATTGTAGTCTCTAGCCGTTCCATTGAGCGTTATCTTTAGTGTTGTTTTATCGGGGGCGGAGAAGATCGTTTCTTGCTCGCTTTCATACGATATGGAATTTGACGCTCCTCCGAAGAAATCACCCGAAGTTGCATTTGCCGCCTCAATAACGGTATTTACTGCGGAGCGTGCAAGCGCGTCTGTTCTGATTGTTTCTATTTCCTGTGTCTGTTTTGCCTCGGCACGGAGTGTGCGCCATGCAACATTGATCGCCACTCCGCTTATAATTGAGAGCACGGCAAATCCCACTAGGACTATCATCAGCAACGCGGCGCCTCGATGGCGTGACGTTGGATTTTTCTTAAAAGGCATAGAACCGCCTCCCATCATATTATTAAAAAGTATACAGTTTTATCTCTATTGTAACAAGGCTAATGACAATGAAATTTAGTAACTTTTTGAAAAACGCAGATGTTCGCGACAAAAATAATATTTGTGTTTCAAATGTTGCGGGCTGTAAAAACGGCGGCAGAAAAACAACATGCCGCCGCTCGAATAGTAGTGTTATCAATGTTCCCCGAATATATGCGGCATTCCCTCGTCGATGCGGTAGTTCCGGTAGTAGAGCACGATGTCGCAGGCGACGAGCGTCGTGTTGACGGTGTAGGGGATCAGCATGTATATCGCCGTGTGGCTCACGAGCACCTTGGTGATCCCGGCCATGTATCCCACCAGCACGATCAGCATGAAGGCGAGGCTCTTGCCCTTTCTTGTGCGGCTGACCCATGATTTGTATATCGAAGCCGGCCAGGCGGCGGCGAAACACAACAGCATCACTGTTTCAAATACGTTGCTCCAGAACATTGTAGATTCCCTCTCTGTGATCGCCGCCCGCCGCCGGATGCCGGCGGAGCGGCTGTGTTTTTTATATTATCTCATGTTTCCCACGGAAAATGGTTAAGGAATCCGCGTCAAACTAAAAAATTCGCTACTTGACCGTCTGATAAAAGTGGAATAAAATATCCATTATTCCAATATTATGCTATGGAAGGAGGAAAACATTCTGAATCCGATAGTAGATTTGCCCGAACCGTTGCTTTTAGGTCTTCACGCTCTTGGGGAACTTGCCAATGAACCTGACAGGTGCCTCACCACTCAGCAGGTGGCGGCGGCGATAGGCACTTCCGAGCCCCATCTCTCAAAGGTTTTACAGCGTCTTAATAAAGGCGGCCTGATAAAGTCCGTCCGCGGACCAGGCGGAGGCTACAGGCTCAACTGCGTACCATCCGAAACGCCGCTTTATCCCATTTTTGAACTGCTCGGCGGGCCCTTTGAATCGCGGGGCTGCCGCCTTGATGGCTGCCGCGGTAAAAAATGTTTTATCGGCGATATGATGGACGAGTTGTCGCGCGCTTTTTTCCGGTACCTCGAGTCGCGCACCCTGGCTGATTTTACCTCGTATTACACTAAGGGCACGGATGTAAGCATTGAAATCTCGGTCGTCACCCCGAGCCTGGGGCAGAAGCATCCCAATTTCGGGCATATTAATTAATTTTCTTACGGAAGGATTGTGTTCATTTGAAGAAGAGAATATTGGTTGCGGCATTAATGCTGATGCTGCTTGCGCTCTCTGTCCCTACCTCCGCTTTTGCCGAGGGCTTTGGTGTATATGAGTGGAGCGCTGCCGGTACCGCGATGGGAGATAACTACATGTTCGGCGAGAATGATCCATCGGTGTTAGCGTACAACCCCGCGCAGATCACGAAACTGAACGGTACGTATCTCAGCGTCGGTACCAGCTGGGTTAACGCCGCGACGTCGGTATCGTTTAAAAATTCCATCTTGAACCGGAATAACGGGAATGAGTTGGATAACGAATACAGCCCAGCTTTTGTCCCTTATATGTATTACGCGACGAAAGCAGGAAAGAACGCGTGGTGGGGCGTCGCGATCTTCCCGCGTTTTGGGAATCAGATCGAATATGACGACCTCTGGCCGGGACGTTACGACACTATCTATTCTGGGATACAGGGTATCACATTCCAGCCGACGTATGCCTTTAAGATCAACGACAAGCTCTCCGCGGCAGTCGGACTTGACGTCAACTATATTAAGCTGAGAATGAGGAAGACTGTGCCGGCGATAACAGGGGTGGCCAGCCCGTTCTCTCTGGGGGATATCGATTCCGATGTTGAGGGAAACAGCACCAATATTGGTTGGGTGGCTTCCGTGATGTATGACTTTACGCCGAAGACTTCCGCCGCCGTCGTATATCGCGCGAGAGTAAAGCATACGATGGACGCCGACGCGAAATTTGAGGGGAGCCTGCTTACAGGCCCCTACCGCCTTGATACCCAGGCGCACGGCACGGTCACGCTTCCGGATTCGCTCTCTTTTGGGTTAGGTCATAAATTCAATGACAGGACGCGTATGGAAATAAACGCCACTTGGACCAATTGGTCGACTTACAATGCACTCAACCTCTATTTTGACGACGCCATACTTGGTAAAACAAATAAATCCGAGTCCCGTAAGGATTGGAAGGCAGCTTGGCGTATCGGTATAGGTATTGAGCACAAGCTCAGCGAGAAGTGGAGCATTCTCGGAGGCTATGTCTTTGACGAGAGCCCCGTCCCTGATGACACGATGGACTTCACTGTACCGACTGGCGACCGCCACCGCGGCAGCATCGGGTTCAAATACCGTCCGAACGCTAATGGCGAGCTTTCATTCGCATACACAGCGATATGGGCAGGCAACAGGGATGTTCAGTCTCATATAAGCGGAGCCGATTTCTCTTCCGCCTACATCCACGATGGCCTGACGCAGGTCGTTTCACTCGGTTACACCGTCAAACTCAAGTAATTTATTGGACACATTTTGTTTGTAAGACAAGGGAGCCTCCGCGCGGGGCTCTTTTTTTGTCCCCTGATTTATCCCCTTTTTTTATATATGAGCGGCCGCTTTTTTAATATTCTGAAATTGTCTACTTTGTATCAAAACTCTTGTCAATTTTAATTATTGATGTATGCTACGCATAGGTCACAGAAATATAACTAATTAGTTACAATTTTCTTTAATACGGGAGGAAAAACCATGGCTACGCAGGGGCATTTTGTGGATATGGAGAGTTTCAAGCGGCTCAACGCCACACCCATCAGGACGACTATCGAGACGGCCTTTTACGGCAACAATGTCTCCCCGGTCAAAGATCTCAGGGAGGCCTACGGGCTTGCGAAGGACAGTCCCGGAACTGTGGAACTGACAGGCATGCCGGTCCACCGGCCGACGGAGCTTGGCCTTCCCGAGGATGCGAACGTGCTGCTTTTCAACGACGGCGCGATATTCGGGCGCTGCGCCGCGGCGCGCAGGATAGTGGGGCATCCGGGAGTATCCGTGCCCGACCTCGCGACGCTGCTGCGCGAAGCCATCCATAACGCCCGCTTCCGCCGGTTCTATTCGGCCCAGGCGATCATCGGCCTTGAGGAGGACTTCATGGTCAAGGCCAACATTATGATGCCGGAGGGATTTGAGAACAACCTTTACAGCTGGATGCTTAATTTCCAGTATCTTAACGACGAGTACGCGGAGCGCTACAAGAATTCCCGCGAGCTGCCGAACGACGGCGACCTCTTCGTTTACGCCGACCCTTACTGGACTCATCCCGACTATCCGCTTGGTCTCGCCTTCTTCTCTCCTGAACAGAACTGCGCCGCGATCCTTGGGATGCGTTATTTCGGAGAGTTCAAGAAGGGAACGCTGACGCTTGCCTGGGGCGCCGCCGCGCGCAACGGCTATGCCTCCTGCCACGGCGGACTGAAACGCTATGAGCTGAAGGACGGCAGCGGCAGGAAGTATGTTCTCGCCGTATTCGGCCTCTCCGGTTCCGGCAAGTCCACCATAACGCACGCGAAACACAAAGATAAGTACAATGTCACCGTGCTTCACGACGACGCCGTCATCATCAACGTCAAGGAGAAGTACGCGATAGCGCTCGAGCCGGCATATTTCGACAAAATGCAGGACTATCCGATCGGCTGTCCCGACAACAAATATCTTCTCTCTCTGCAGAACTGCGGCGTGACGCGCGACGAAAACGGGAAGCTGATGGTGGTCAGCGAAGACATCCGCAACGGCAACGGCCGCGCCGTAAAGTCACGTTTCTGGACGCCGAACCGCATCGACAGGATCGACGAACCGCTCAACGCGATCTGCTGGCTTATGAAGGACCCGACGCTGCCGCCGGTGGTGAGGCTCACGGGGCCGTCGCTGGCCTCGGTTATGGGCTCGACGCTTGCCACGAAACGTACCTCCGCGGAACGCCTCGCCCCCGGGGTCGATCCCGACGCGCTGGTGATCGAGAGCTACGCGAACCCCTTCCGCACCTACCCGTTGGCGATGGATTACATCCGCTTCCGCACTCTCTTCGAGGACGGCGTGGACTGCTATATCCTCAACACGGGCTCTTTTATGGACAAGAAGGTCGAAAAGAACACGACGCTTTCAATTCTCGAAGCTATCGTCGAGAATAAAGCGGATTGGAAGTCCTTCGGCGGCATCCCCGGCATAGAATATATGGCCATCCCCGGTTTTGAGCCCGACTTCAACAACTGGACGTACAAGCAGCAGTTCACCAACAGGATGAACGACCGCCTCCTGTTCATCAAGTCGCGCGAAACGGAAAAGGGAGGCATGGACGCCCTGCCGCCGGACGCCCTGCAGGCGGTTGAGAGGGTCATCGCGGCGATAAAATAGTTTTTTGAAATATAAGGCTGTCCAAGGAGCGGTATAGATCCAAGGGCAGCCTTTTTATTTGTATCGCACGGCCTGCGGCTCCCTCGGCGAGGGAGGCTTTTAAGGCGTAAATCGCGGTTTATCTTTCCCTTCCATCGTCTAAGCGCCGATTTACTCGTGGCAGCGCGTCTAGCAGCGCCTTGGTGTATGGATGCTTCGGCGCGGCGAGCACCTCTTTTGAGTTGCCGCTTTCGCAGAGCCTGCCGTCTTTGAGGACGATGATCTTTCGCGCCGCGTGGGCTGCGAGGAGCAGGTCGTGGGTGACGAAGAGCATCGACATTCCTTTTTCGGTGCGGCGGCGCAGCACCTCGATTATCTCCCCGCGTGTCGAGGCGTCCTGCATCGAGGTCGGCTCGTCGCAGAGCAGCAGTTCGGGGTCGAGCATCAGGGCGCGCGCCAGTTCGACGCGCTGGCGCTGCCCGCCCGAGAGTCCTACGGCGCGCGAGGAGAGTATCCTCTCGCCTGTGAGGCCTACTTCCGCCAGCAGGTCTTTCGCGCGTTCGCGGCGCTCCTCTTTTGCCCTCCTGACCCCGGCGATGATCTCTGGCTCCGTCACGGCGTCGATAACTGACAGCCCCGGCGGTATCGCGCCGTAGGGGTCCTGCGGCACGTAGCCGCAGCGGCGGCGCAGGCCGTTGAGCTCCGGGGCGGAGACGCGCGCCGTGTCTTTGCCGAAGAGCGAGACGCCGCCGGCGGTCGGCGGGATGAGCGCCATCGCCGCGCGCAGCAGCGTGCTTTTGCCGCTGCCCGATTCGCCGACGATCGAGAGGGTCTCTCCGTATTCCAGGGCGAGGTCCAGTCCGTCGAGAGCGCGGTGGCCTTTGGCGCCGCGCGTGCGGAATTCTATTGTAAGGTTTTTTATTTCCAGTATGTTTTCCATCTTCTTCACCATATTACAGCATCGCGGCGATGAGCGCCCTGGTGTGCGGCTCGCGCGGCGAGTCGATCAGTCGGCGCGGCGTGCCGCTTTCGATCAGCTCTCCGTCTTTCATTACGAACAGTTCCTGGCAGACGGAGGCCGCCATCGGCAGGTCATGGGTGACCAGCAGTATCGTCAGATTTTTTTCACGGCGCAGCCGCTCCAGTAATTTGAGGATCGCCGCCTGGGTGATGACGTCGAGCGCCGTCGTCGGTTCGTCGGCGAGGACGAGCTTCGGTTCGCAGGAGAGCGCGATCGCGATCGCGGCGCGCTGTTTCTGTCCGCCGGAGAGTTCGTGCGGATAACGCGCGGCGACGGCGGCGGGGAGCTCCGTTTCCTCAAGGAGTTCCGTTATCCTTCGTTCGGCGGTCCCGCCGCGCAGGCCAAGGTGCAGTTCTAGCACCTCACGCATATGGCGGCCGATCGTCATCACCGGCGTGAAGGAGCTGAGCGCCCCCTGCGGGATGAGGGCGATCTCGCGCTGCCGCAGGGAGGCCATTTCATTCTCGGGAAGGTTGAGTATTTCCCGCCCCTTGTAGAGGACTTCGCCGCTCGCGGCGCTGTCGCCGGGCAGCAGGCCGAGCAGCGTCATTATTATCGTGCTTTTGCCGCTGCCCGATTCGCCGATGAGGCCGCTGAAGGAGTTGTCGGCGAGCGAGAGGGAGACGCCGCGCACCGCGTCGTTGGGGCTGGTCGATTTGTTGTATGTGACGCAGAGGTCTTTTATTTCTAGTATCATTTTCCGCCGAGCCTCGGGTCTATTTTTTCTTCAAGGAATTTGCCCATATCCATAAATATGAGGCAGACCGCGACGATGCCTAAGCCTGGCGGCAGCAGCAGCCACCAGGCCCCTTCGGTGAAGGCTCCGAAGGAATGGGCCTCGTGGAGCATGCGCCCCCAGGAGATGAGCCGCGGGTCGGAGAGACCGAGGAAGGCGAGCCCCGCCTCCGCGAGTATCGCTCCGGGCACGCCGAGCGCGATGTTCGCGAGCAGTATCGGCGCGGTCTCCGGCACGAGATGCCGCCAGAGTATATATCCGCGCTTCGCGCCGAGCGCGCGCAGCGACTCGACCCAGGGGCTTTCGCGCACTGTGAGGACGAGCGCGCGGATGGAGCGCGCCGTACCCATCCACGAAAATATCGAAAGTATCAATACGAGCTGCCAGAGCCCCTTGCCCCAGATACCGGCGAGCACCATCAGTATCGGCAGCGTCGGTATCGAAAGCAGGATGTCGACGAGGCGCATGATGAGCGTATCGCACCAGCCTCCGATGTAGCCGGCCGTAAGGCCGAAGGCCATCCCCAGCAGGCTGGCGATGATCGTCGCGCTGATGCCGATGATCAGCGAGGTGCGGATACCGTAGATGAGTCTTGTGAAGACGTCGCGTCCGCGCTGGTCGGTGCCCATTAGCCCCTGGCGCTCGCCTGGCAGCGATAGCTTCAGCTCCGCGCTCTTCGCCCCCTCCACGGTGAGGGCGTATCTTCCATGCAGCGGGAACAGGTAGTCGACGCTCCTGCTGATGAGCGGCAGCCCGAGCGCCTGTTTGAAGATCATGTCGCGTCCGTCCTGATTTATCCAATATAAACTTGAGCCGCTGAGGTCGTCGAGAAGATAGTCTCTTTCCGGCGTGTGCCAGATCACGCGCACGTTGGCTCCGGGCTCCGCGGCGATCTGGCCGGTCAGCGAGAATATCGCCGGCGGCCTTTTGTTCCACTCGATCTCAAGGCGGTTGTCTTTGATCTCGAAATCGCGTGTCGCCGGCAGCGTGGCGCTGCGCCACCAGACGGGGCGGGCAAACGGCGCGCCCGATATCGCGTAGGGAGACTGGGCCGTCATAAGGGGCGCGAAAAGGCCGGCGAGGGAAATTATGACGAAGGCGATCACGCTTTTGCGCGTGAGGATGTCTCTCATTGTACCTTGCCCCCGATGCGCACGCGCGGGTCTACGAGGCCGTAGGCGACGTCGGCCAGCAGGTTGCAGAGTACGGTGATGAGCGCGAGCAGGTAGAAGGAGGCTCCCGCGCTTGGATAGTCGTGCCCCGAGATCGCTTCGAGCAGGAATGTGCCGATTCCGTGGAGCGAGAAGACCGACTCCGTGATCACCGCGCCCGAGACGAGCCCGGGGACTGACATCAGGAGGATCGTCAGGATCGGCGGCAGGATCGTGCGGAAGGCGTGCCAGACGACGCGTCCGCGCGAAAGGCCGCGCGCGCGCGCCATCAGCGCGAAGTCCTCGTTCAGCGCGCGCACCATCAGGTTGCGCACATAGAGCGCCCAGCCGCCGAAGCCCATCAGCGAAAGCGAGAGGACCGGCAGCGCCATGTGCCAGCCGTAGTCCAAAAAGATATCGAGCGCGCCCGTAGGCGGCGGCACGGAGAGCGTGCCGCGCAGCGGGAAGAGCGGCAGCGCGCGCGCAAAGAGCATCAGCAGCACGAGCTGGACGAAGAAGCCCGGGAAAGAAGAGGTGACGGCGCTCGCGCGCAGCACGATCTTTTCCGCCAGCCGCCCGCGGTTCAGCGCCGCTTTGATGCCCAGCCATACGCCGAGCGCGGAGGAGATCGCCATCGAGCTCACCGTCAGGGTCAGCGTTACGGGCAGGCGCGAGACAAGTTCGTCCCAGACCGGTTTCCTGCTTAGGAAGGAGAGGCCGAAGCTGAAGGTGAGCATCTGCCTGATATAGATGACGAACTGCTCCCAGAGCGGCCGGTCCAGGCCGTAAAGGGCGCGCAGGTTCTCTTTGGCCTCGGGAGAGAAGGAAGGATCGATGATCGTGCTCACCGCGTCGCCGGGCATCATGCGGAAGAGCAGGAAATTCAGCACCAGTACCGCCGCGAGTACGATAAAAGATGAAAGGAGGCGTTTTAAAAACCAGCTTTTGCTCATTTTGCGCCGCTCCCTAAAAGGCGGAAATAAGGATTTCTCACCATCATCACATACTCTCCGGGCTTGTAGCTTTTAAGCATGAAGGGACCGCTCCCCACGAGGCCGCGCGGGCCGCCCGTGTTTTTGGCGTTGAGCGGGTCCCAGCTCTGCCAGTCCTTGATGTTGTCCACGACCTTTTTCGGGATCGCGGGGATCCCCGCGACATTGTCGAGGTACCAGTAGCTGACGCCGTCCATCACCACGCGCAGCGTGTAGTCGTCGGGAGTTTCCACGCGCCTGATATTCTTCACCGAGTCGAAAAAGCGCGGTATCTTGTTCTTATGGATAAAGTCGATGCTTGCCTTGACGTCGCGCGCCGTCAGCGGACTGCCGTCGTTCCAGCGAAGGCCGCGCCTGATTTTGAAGGTCAGCTCCGTGTGACGCGCCCCGCCCGTTCCCGTAGTGTTGACCTCCCACGAGGCGGCTAGCCACGGCATGTTTTCGAGTGTGTATGGATCGGTGGACAGCATCGATTCATATATCATGCCGAGCACCTGCCAGGAATAGGCCGAAGAGGCGGTAAAAGGGTTGAGGTTGCGCGGCTCTTCCGGCAGCAGCATCGTCAGCGGCCGCATTCTGCCGTCCTTCGGTTCCGCGGTGAGTAGCGTCCATATATTGTCCGCCGTCATCTTGTCCGTGGTGAAAATATTCTTCCACTTGTTGGAGATAGCCGCCACCGAGATGCGGCTGTATATCGGCACCGAGGGCATCAGGTCGAGCAGCAGGAGCTGCGCCTTGCGAGAGGCCCTTTCGGCGGCGTTCCTGTCCGGTGCGTAGCGCAGTTCGGCGAGAGCTTTGTCCAGTCGCGCGTCCCTTATTCCCGTCATGTTATAGCCGCCCTCGACGTCCATATCGCTGTGATAAAAAGAATAGAGCGAATCGGGATTGCGTCCCATGCTCCAGGCCAGCACGGCCAGAGAATAATCCTTGCGGTCGAGCCTCGCGATCATCGTGGAAAAATCTATCGGGTCCACCTCGGCGGGGAAGCCCACCGCCTTCAGCGAATCGGCGATCAGCTCCGCAAGCTCCGCCGTCGTCGGCGCGACGCGGGCGAGCGGCGTCAGCAGCTTCATCGTCGGGAGTTTCCTGCCGTCGGGCGCGACCAGCGTCCCCGCGAGGTCCCATGTGTAGCCCTTTTTCTTCAGCAGCGCCTTCGCCGCGCCGGGGTCGTAGATATCCTCCGCGCTGTTTGCGAGCGCCCACGGCGACACCGGAGGCAGCCATGAATTTATCGGTTCGCAGTAACCGGAAAAGATCATGCGGACGATGCTGCTCCGGTCGATCGCCATCGCGGCGGCGCGCCGCACGTCCCTGTCGTTCCACGGGGCGGCCCCGTTGTTGAGCAGCAGGAAAAAAGCGTGCATGCCGCGCGCGAGGGACATCTGCAAGTTTTTATTCGTGCTCAGACGGTCGATGTCCGAGGGGCGCGCGATATCGCCCACGATGTCGAGGTCTCCCGCCTCGGCGGCCATGATCTGGGCGTCGGGGTTGGATATTATCAGCATCGCGAGCTCCTCTATCTTCGGCCCGTGTATCTTGTCTGTCTCTATCTTCTCCGAAGCGTATGAGAACGCGGGAAAGGCAAAAATGATCAATAACAGCAATAAAATATCGCGGCAGTTTTTTGTATTCTTCAACGTCGTATTCGTCAGTCTCCTTCCCGTGAGCGCATGACGCGTATCTCCCTGCCGGGCACTGGCTTGCCGGCGACTATCTTAAGCATCATCCGTCCGACGAGCACGCCGGTTTCAAAAGAGGGCTCGTCCGCCGCGTCCTCCATCGTAACGGAATAGGCTCCTGGTGCGGTGAAGCCGAGGCAGACCGCCGGCACGCGCGGCTCCCGCGGAAAATTTTCCGCGTCGCCCCAGATCAAGCCTTCCACGTGCCGCCCGTCAAGGGTACTTAACTCGCGTCTGGCGCGCATCGCGTTGCCCTCGGTCGATTTCAGCAGTATCTCATACTCCGAGTTGGCGAAGGCGCGGTCGATGCCGGCGAGAAAGGCGCCGAGCCACGGCCTGTTGAGGTCGCGAAGCACGACCCCGATAAGGCCGCTGGTATTGGTGGAGAGGTTTCTCGCGTTGCGGTCCAGTTTATAGTCGAGAGCGCGCACGCTCTCCATAACTTTTATCTTGGTCTTTTCCGATATCCGGTGGTCGCCGCGAAGGACACGGCTCACCGTAGCCTTGTCCACTCCCGCGTGATTCGCGACATCCTGCATGGTCACTTTCATAGGAACACCTCACGTGCAGCCGATTGAATAGTCTACTTCCACCTTGACGAGAGTTTCGCGTATTCAGTGTCGTCTTCCAGATGGCGCAGCGAATGGAGGAAGCAGCGCCCCTCTTCGCGGGGAAGCTCCTGCGTGAGGCAGCGCACCCTGGTGCGCGGAACGGGGCGCAGGAATTCCCCCTCGACGAAGACCGGCTCCATCTTTTCGGGAACTTCGTCCGGCACCGTGTCGAGCGCCCAGTTGAAGTATACGGCGTGGTTGGTGTGGTCGTTGACGTCAAGATCCTGCCAGCGGACCTTCCACCTTTCCTCGATCCCAGGGGCCGTCACCTCCGGCACCTTCACGTCGTCCGGCAGATCGTCGGTGAGCCTGTCCATGAAAGCCTTCATCAGCTCGCATTTGTCAAGGCGTATCGGGCGCTGTTTGATGAAGTCTATCAACACCCACCACGTGTAGGCGGAGCCGAGGAATCCGCCGTGCGAATCCCAGAGTTTGAAGCTTCTCAGCGAGAAGAGGTTTCTGAACGGTTCGGCGTATGTCCTTATCGTGATGTTCCCGCTCTCCTTGGTCGGATACCTCTCAAGATCGATGCGGTACTTGCGCAGCACCCAGGTGATATCGTGCTCCAGGGTCTGGCGCACCGAGAGGCCGTACTTTGAGGCGTCCTCGTCTGCCATCTGCTGGAACATCTCCAGCAGGACGGAGAATTTTACGCGTCCGCGCGGGTCTATGCCGCTGAAGGGAAGAACGTTCTCAAGCTCAGTCATCGAGGTAGTTGTCGAAGTAGCCCTGGATATAGACCACGGGCGTACCCTTGTCGCCAGAGCCGGAGGTGAGGTCGCACAGCGAGCCCACAAGGTCCGTCAGGCGGCGCGGCGTCGTGCCGAGCGTCGAGTGTCCGAATTTATCAAGGTCGTTCTTTGCGCGTATCGCCTCTTCGACCGCCTGCGCTGGGTCCTTTTCGCCGGCGTTGTCGGCCACGTACTTGAACTTTATCTCTTTAGGCATTCCGTTGAGCCCGTCGGTGAAGCCGGGGGAGACCACGGGGTCCGCCAGCTCCCAGATGCCGCAGACGGGGTCTTTGAAAGCGCCGTCGCCGTAGACGAGCACCTCGATATCTTTCCCCGTCCGTCTTTTGAGCTCCGTCTGGAGCTTGCCGACGAATTCGCCGCAGTCGCGCGGAAAGAGCTTTACCGACTCGTCGTTCGTGTAATTCGAGCCGAGCAGCCCGTAGTCCTTGTTATATCCCGCTCCGGGACGCGCCGGCCCGCTGCATATCTGGTCCATCGTGACGACCTTCCCCGCGCCGCCCTTTTCGAGGATGTCCCTGTGTATCCGGCGCGCGTGGATGCTCGCGACGATCACCTGTTTAGCGAATTTGAGCGCCGAGAGCGGATTGTTTGAGAAATGCACGCTGACGCGGCCGGGGTCGATGCCCTTGTAGAGCTGTACGTAGTCGACGCCGGTGAAAGGATGTTTGTATTCGCCGAAGACCCTGTAATATTCCTCTTCGTCAAAGCACTCGCCCGAAAGCTTCGCGCTGTTGAGGTAATAGTTCATCGGCTCGATCAGCTGATTGCCGACCTCGTCAGACGGATAGGTGAGGACGACGTGGACATGGCCCCTTATCCCCTTTACCATGCCGCGCAGCAGCTGGTGGAAGCGGTTGCGTGAAAGTATCGGGCAGATCACCGCCACGTCTCCCTCGGGGAACTTCGCCGCGACATCGTTTGAAATGTCGTCCAGCGTCACATAGTTCCCCTGCGAGCGCGCCACGAGCGATTCCGTCACGCCGACGATGTCGCGGTCCCTCATTACGAATCTATCTCTCTCCGATTCCGCCGCATTGATTATGCTGTCGGATATGATCTTTACAATATCGGCACCCCTGGTGACGACCGGGAGGCGTATCCCCCTTGAAACGGTTCCAACATAACGCATTAGATCGTACCCCTCTGCAAAAGGATTTTAACAGCGTTTATTGTAACATCTCGGAGGGGGATTTGTGAAACGAATATCACGCGGGGGCCGGGCAGACGCGTCAATAAAGGTCCGCCGTTTTTCGTCCGTCCGAACGGCGCACGTCGCCCCGCCGGCTGTCTCTTTCGGCGGGGCGACGTGCGATGCGTGGAAAATATCGTTTATTTCGTCAGAGGCAGTACCTCTTTTTCAAAGAACGAGGCGACCTCCTGCGGGCTGACGGAGAAGAACTTATCGTCTACGGTGACGCAGACGCCCTCCTGGCAACGGCCCATGCAGAATACGCCGCCGAGATTGATCCGGTCTTTAAGCGAGTGTTCGGCGATCTGAAACTGGAGCCCCTCTACGACCTGGCGTGAGCCCTTTACGTGACATGCGCTTCCAATACAGACTTTGATCTTTATCATCTCTATTACCTGCCTTTTATTATTCGTAGTCGACGACGTTGACCCAGTAGAGCAGAAATTCGCGCTCTTCCGCCTTGCACCGCGCGAGCCTCTCGGCGGCGCGCAGCGGTATCCACTTCTGTATCTCCGTTTTGGCGATGCCGCTCTTTTCACAATAGAGGCTGAGGTAGCTGTCGGCGCCGTCGATCTCCCCGGCGAGCCAGAAGAGCAGATAGGTCCTCGCCGCGTCGGCCGCGGGCGCGCCTTGCGCCGCGTGCGACCAATCTACAATATAATCTTTGCCGTCGTCGGCGACGATAAGGTTGCTCGGCGCGAAATCGCCGTGGCATATTTTGTCGCCGGCCGGCAGCGATTCGAGGCGCATGTGGAGTTCGTAGAGGGTAGAGGAGGAAAGTTCCGCCGCGAAGAGGCTCTCGGCGAGACGGTCTTTGAGCTTTTCGAGTCCGCGCGCCTTTGTCGCGTTGATCTTAAGCTGCGCCTCGACGAAGCGCTCCATATATTCGCCATTTTTCTCCGGCGACTCGTCCATAAGGCGGTCCAGCGTCTTGCCGGCGATGAACTCCGAGACGATCGCCCATTTGCCCTCCGCCTTCGTCACCTCGAGCACCTTGGGCACGGGCAGCCCGCTCTCCTCGACTTTGGCGTGCGTCGCGGCTTCGGAGAGTATCTTCGCCTTCGAGTGATCTCCGTCAAAAAGCTTTATACATTTGTCCCCGTCGCGAAAGACGGTCTTTGAGGTGCGTACTGCAATGATTTTTTCAAGTTTCATCTTCGTATCCTCCTCCTATTTTCCGTAGTAGGCCTTGAGGTACATTTCTTTTATCTCGGAGAGCAGCGGGTAACGCGGATTTGCGCCGGTGCACTGGTCGTCGAAGGCCTGCTCCGTCATCTCGTCGAGTGTGGCGAGGAATGCCTTCTCGTCTACGCCGTATTCCCTGATCGTTTTCTTGATGCCGACGCGCTCTTTGAGCGCGTTTACGGCGGCGATGAGGTTCTCCAGCTTCTCGCCGTCGTTCTTGCCCTTGATGCCGAGATAATCGGCGACCTCGGCGTAGCGCGCGAGGGTGTGCGGGTAGGCGTACTGCGGGAAGGTGCCCATCTTTGAGGGGACCTCCTCGGCGTTGAAGCGCAGCACATATTCTATCATAAGGGCGTTGGCCACGCCGTGCGGCAGGTGATGGAAGGCGCCCAGCTTGTGGGCCATCGAGTGGCAGACGCCGAGGAAGGCGTTTGCGAAAGCCATGCCCGCCATCGTCGCGGCGTTGCCCATCTTCTCACGCGCCACGGGGTCGTTGGGGCCGTCGTCGTAGGCGCGCGGCAGGTATTCGAATATAGACTTGAGCGCGCGCAGCGCGAGCGCGTCGGTATATTCCGTCGCGAGCATCGCCGCGTAGGCCTCGAGTGCGTGGGTCACGGCGTCGATGCCGGAGGCCGCCGTCAGCCCCTTGGGGGCGTTCATCATCATGTCTGCGTCGACGATCGCCATGTTCGGCATCAGCTCGTAGTCCGCGAGCGGATACTTGACGCCGCTCTTTTCGTCGGTGATGACCGCGAAGGGCGTCACCTCGGAGCCGGTGCCCGCCGAGGTAGGCACGGCGATGAAGTAGGCTTTTTCGCCCATCTTGGGGAATGTGTAGACGCGCTTCCTGATATCGGCGAAGCGCATCGCCATATCCATGAAATCGGCCTCGGGATGCTCGTAGAGGACCCACATGATCTTGCCGGCGTCCATCGCAGAGCCGCCGCCGAGCGCGATGATGCAGTCGGGGGCAAAGGCGTGCATCGCCGCCGCGCCTTCGCGCGCGCAGGCCAGAGTCGGGTCCGGGGCTACGTTGAAGAAGGTGGTGTGGGTGATGCCCATTTCGTCGAGGCGGTCGGTGATCGCCCTTGTGTATCCGTTATTGTAGAGGAAGCTGTCCGTTACTACGAAGACCCTCTTCTTGCCAAGGACCTCCTTCAGCTCGCGCAGCGCTACGGGCAGGCAGCCCTTTTTAATGTATAACTTCTGAGGGGCGCGGAACCAGAGCATATTCTCTCTCCTTTCGGCCACGGTCTTGATGTTGATGAGGTGCTTGACGCCGACATTTTCCGAGACGGAGTTGCCGCCCCAGGAGCCGCAGCCGAGCGTCAGCGAGGGGGTGGTCTTGAAGTTGTAGACGTCCCCGATGCCGCCGTGCGACGAGGGCGTATTGACAAGGACGCGTCCCGTCTTCATACGGGACTTGAAGTAATCAAGCTTTTCCCGTTCTGTCACGGCGTTGAGGTAAACGGAAGAGGTGTGTCCGAAGCCGCCGTCGGCGATAAGGCGCTCCGCCTTCGCCACCGCGTCGCTGAAATCCTTCGCGCGGTACATCGCGAGAACGGGCGAGAGCTTTTCATGCGCGAACTCCTCGCTGATGTCGACGCTTTCGACCTCGCCGATCAGTATCTTCGTCTTCTCAGGTACGCTGACGCCGGCGAGCGAGGCTATTTTGAAGGCGCTCTGCCCTACGATCGCCGCGTTGAGCGCGCCGTTGACGATGATCGTCTTGCGCACCTGCTCCGTCTCCCGCTTGTTCAGCAGATAGCAGCCTCTGGCCGCGAACTCCGCCCTTACTTTGTCATAAATAGGGTCAAGCACGATGACCGACTGCTCCGAAGCGCAGATCATGCCGTTGTCGAAGGTCTTCGAGTGGATGATTGAGCTTACCGCGAGCTGAATGTCGGCGCTTTCGTCGATGAGCGCCGGAGTGTTGCCGGCGCCGACGCCGAGGGCCGGCTTGCCGCTTGAATAGGCGGCCTTGACCATGCCGGGGCCGCCGGTGGCGAGGATGAGGTCGGCCTCCCTCATGACGGTGTTCGTCATATCGAGCGAGGGGATGTCTATCCAGGCGATGATGTTCTCCGGCGCGCCGGCGGCGACCGCCGCCTCCAGCACGATGCGGGCGGCCATTATCGTCGAGTTTTTCGCCTTCGGGTGGGGACTGATGACGATGCCGTTGCGCGTCTTAAGCGCGAGCAGCGACTTGAATATCGCCGTCGAGGTGGGGTTCGTCGTGGGGATGACCGCGGCGATGACGCCCACGGGCTCCGCGACCTTCTGCGTGCCGAATGCCTTGTCCTCTTCGATGACGCCGCAGGTCTTGACGTCCTTATAATAGTTGTAAATATATTCGGAGGCGAAGTGGTTCTTTATCACCTTGTCCTCCATGACGCCCATTCCGGTCTCCTCGACGGCGGCTTTCGCGAGGGGGATGCGAGCCTTGTTGGCGGCCGTAGCCGCGGCGAGGAATATCCTGTCCACCTGCTCCTGCGTGTAGAGAGCGAACTTGCGCTGCGCTTCGCGTACCTCGGCCATTCTCGCGTTAAGCGACTCGACACTATCGACGATCCGCTCTTTCTTCGTTGTCTCTTTTGCCATTCTCAACACTCCTGTCCGGTTTTACCCAAATAGAAAGTTCTTCGTTTGTTATGAATGTGAAAAAATTCTCAATTCATTAAGTAGAATGATAATGGAGAGTAAGCGTTTTATGAAGATATGAGAATATGTATATCGGTATACATATATCGATATACCGTTATCTATATTGCAAGGACTATAAGTATGCGGCAACTTTGCCAAACAATGATTTTGTCCGGCACGGGCGGCAATAGGCCTGTATTCTTAAACGCATTTAATGATTCTCAGTTCATTGGGGTATGGTAATATAACGGTTAAGCGGAAAATACCTGTCCGCGGCTGACAGGAATACGAGAGGAGAGGGTCCGATGAATCCGACAAATGCCGGCCATATCGAAGTGACGGTCGTTGAACATGACCCGGGGTGGACTGAGGCTTTTGAAAAAGAGGCGGCGATGGTGCGCGGGATACTCGGAGACGATCTGATAAATCTCTTCCACATTGGAAGCACCTCGGTCGCCGGCCTTGCGGCGAAGCCTGTCATCGACATTCTGGCCGTCGTCGCCGATATATCCCGGCTTGATGGACGTGAGAAGGTCTTCGCCGGGGCCGGCTACGAGGCGATGGGAGAATTCGGGCTGCCCGGGCGGAGGTACTTTCGCAAGGGAGGCGCACGCCGCACACATCAGATACACGCCTACCAGTACGACAGCGTCCACGAAATAACGCGCCATCTCGCCTTTCGCGATTATCTGCGGGAAAATGCCGGTGTGTGCGCCGCCTACGAAGAGCTGAAACTGGCGCTGGCGAAGAAGTTTCCGCACGATATCGGCGCTTACTGCGACGGCAAGGATGATTTTATCAAACGTGCGGAAGCCGAGGCGCTGAGATGGTACTGGCGGAGGTATGCCTGAGCGGCGGTCAGATCATATCATAGAGAGCGGGATCGTCCGGCCCCTTTCTACGGGCGGGACGGAGCCCTCATAGGGCGGGGCTGTTTAGCGGTCAGCCCCTGCAAATGCCGTTTTATATACACCATACAAACCTCCGGCTGATTCAATATTCAATATCAAATTAGCCGGAGGATGCGGATCTGCCTAGCGCAGAGCGGCTTTGCGAGCGTGTCTTTTTTTTGTTTATCCGATGGCTTTGGCTACGATCGCCCTGGCTTCTTCGTTGATTTTTTTCAGGTGCTCCTCACTCTTGAAGCTCTCGGCGTATATTTTGTAGATATCTTCCGTGCCGGAGGGGCGGGCGGCGAACCAGCCGTTTTCCGTTGCTACCTTGAGGCCGTCGATCGGCGCGCCGTTGCCAGGGGCGGCGGTGAGCTTTGCCGTGATTTTTTCTCCCGCCAATGTCTCGGCCGCGACGTCGGCGGGGGAGAGCTTTTTGAGCTTCTCCTTCTCTTCGCGCGAGGCGGGGGCGTCTTTACGCGAATAATAGGGCGTGCCGAAGCGCTCCGTCATTCCAGCGTAATGCTCGCTGGGTGACCTGCCGGTGACCGCCGTGATCTCCGCCGCGAGCAGGCTCATGATGAAGCCGTCCTTGTCGGTGCTCCAGGCGGAACCGTCTTTGCGCAGGAATGAGGCTCCCGCGCTTTCCTCGCCGCCGAAGGCGAGCGCGCCGGAGAGCAGTCCGTCGACGAACCATTTGAAGCCGACGGGGACTTCGTAGACCTTGCGTCCGACGCCCGCCGCGACTCTGTCGATCATCGAGCTTGAGACGAGGGTCTTCCCGGCCATCGACTCTTCGCGCCACATGGGACGGTGAGTAAACAGGTAGTCGATGGCGACGGCCAGATAGGCGTTGGGCTGCATCAGTCCGTCCTTAGTTACGATGCCGTGGCGGTCGTAGTCCGGGTCGTTGCCGAAGGCGATGTCATATTTGTCCTTGAGCGCGACGAGCTTCGCCATCGCCCACGGAGAGGAGCAGTCCATGCGGACCTTGCCGTCATGGTCTAGCGGCATGAATGAGAAGGTCGGGTCGACGCTTTTGTTGACGACTTCGATGTCAAGGCCGTACCGCTCCGCGATCGGCTCCCAGAAAAAGACGCCGGAACCGCCGAGAGGGTCCGCGCCGATTTTGAGGCCGGAGGCTGCGATCGCCTCCATGTCGATGATCTCTCCCAATTCCGCCGTATATTGCGCCACGTAGTCGATGAAGCGCACATTGGCGCGCGAGACGGCCTCTTTGAAACCGACGCGCTTGACGCCCGCAAGCTTTTCTTCGATCAATTCGTTGGCGCGCGTCTCGATCAGCTTCGTGATATCGGTCCCGGCGGGGCCGCCGCTGGGCGGGTTGTATTTGAAACCGCCGTCCTGCGGCGGATTGTGGGACGGCGTTATGACGACGCCGTCCGCCGTCGGCGCTCCCGGCCTCCTGTTCCAGCCGAGTATCGCGTGAGAGACGACGGGTGTCGGCGTGTAGGTAAAGTTTTCCTGCAGGCGCAGTTCGACGCCGTTTGCCGCGAAGACCTCCGCCGCCGTGCGCAGCGCCGCCTCCGAGAGCGCGTGGGTGTCCATTCCCATGAAGAGCGGCCCCGTTATCCGCCGCGCTTGCCGGTATTCGCAGATCGCCTGCGCGACAGCTGCGATGTGGTCGTCGTTGAAGCTGTCCTTAAGCGACGAGCCGCGGTGCCCGGAGGTGCCGAAGGAGACTCTCTGTCCTTTGTCCGCCATGTCGGGATGTTCAGTATAATAGGCAGCCATCAGCCTTGGGATATTTATTTCGGGACGTTCCGCCATTGTCTGTTGCCTCCTTATCAAGTATTAAGAAGCCGTCTTTTCGCCCATTATTATATAGCATCGGCGAAGAGACGGTTCTTATATATTGACGGATGCAATTCGTCGTGACACCCCGTGTAGTGTAAAACATGACAAACTTTTAGTGTTTTCCCTCATTGAGGCTGAATAGTGTTTTCGTGTATCTTTTCACATAAAGAACAGCGCGCAATAAGATTTATTAAATATAGGAGGAGGAAAAACATGAGACTGGAAATTGGCAAGTTCAAAGTCAAAGACATCGTCTTTGGCGATAAGACGGCCTATTGCGGCGGCGTCCTCACAGTTAATAAGGAAGAGGCGCTCAAGGTCGTGTGCGAAGACAAATATATCACCGAGGCCGACCTTAAGGTCGTACATCCCGGCGATATGGTGAGACTTTGCCCGGTGAAAGACTCGGTGGAATTCAGATGCAAGGTCAACGGCGGCGAGGGCGCATATCCCGGCGTGACGAGCCCGCTGGGTCAGGCCGGCATGGGGAGGACCCACGTCCTTGACGGAGTGACGCTCCTTTCCGTAGGAAAGCATTGGGGCGGTTTTCAGGACGGACTGATCGACATGGGCGGCCCTTATCAGCACTACACGATATGGGGAGATATGCCGAACCTCGTTCTCGTCGCCGACACCAGCGAACTTGACGAGCAGAGGGAACAGCAGAAGAAGAACCACGCGATCCGCTGGGCCGGCCTGCGCCTCGCTGAACATATCGCCGAATGCGTCCGCGATATGGAGCCCGAGGAGATCGACGTCTATGACCTGCCGGCTCTCAACGAACGCGACGAAAAGACGGCGGCCCTTCCCGGCGTAGTCTATGTCCTTCAGCCGCAGACGCAGATGGAGGCTCTTGGCTACAACACCCTCGTCTACGGATGGGACGGCAACAGGATGCTGCCGACCTTCATGCATCCCAACGAGTTCCTTGACGGATGCCTCGTCTCCGGCAGCTTCATGCCCAGCTCCTCAAAAATATCCACCTATGAATTTTCGACCAACCCGATGATAAAGCGCCTCTATGCCCAGCATGGAAAGACGATCAACTTCCTGGGCGTGATCCTTTCGACCCTCAACCCGAAGATGGAAGAGAAGGCGCGCTGCGTACAGATCGCGGGCCAGATCGCGGCGGCGGTCGGCGCGAAGGGCGCCGTCGTCGCCGAAGAGGGGTACGGCAACCCCGACGTCGACTACACGGCGATGCTCGTCGAGCTTGAGAGGCTTGGCATCAAGACGATAGGGCTGTCGGACGAGGCGACCGGGAGAGACGGCGCTTCTCAGCCGCTCGTTTCGATGAACCCCGCCACCGACGCTTTGGTGACCACCGGCAACGTGTCGCAGTTCTACGAAATGCCGGCGATGGAGGTCATCGGCGAACTTGAAGCTCTTGCCCGCGACGGCAATTCCGGCGGCTGGGAAGGATGCATCAATCCAGACGGCAGCTGTGTAATGGAAAACAACGGCATGTTCTGCGCAAACCACATCAGCGGCTATTCGCGCAGAAGCTGCGCCGATTTCTAAGGGGGCGAAACAGATGAAAGCCATACATTATATAAACCAATTCTTCGGCCAGGTGGGCGGCGAAGACGCGGCTGACAGTAAGCCGATCTTCCATGACGGACTTATCGGCTGCTCGCTGATGCTCAATCAGATGATGCCGGATGTGGAAGTCACAAATACCTTTGTCTGCGGCGACAACTATATCACCAACCACACGGACGAAGCGCTCGCGGAAATATTCGCCTGGCTCGACACGAAGCAGTTCGATATTTTCTTCGCCGGTCCAGCCTTTATGGCCGGACGTTACGGAGTAGGCTGCGGACTTCTCTGCAAGGCCGTCGCCGAGCGTTACGGCGTGCCCGTCATCACATCGATGAACGAGGAAAACCCCGGAGTTGAGGAGTACAAAAGTTCCTGCATCATCTTCAAGGGCGGACGCAAGGCGACATTTATGAAGGACGACCTCACGCTGATGGCGAAGTATGCCGAGAAGATCGCGAAGGGCGAGAAGCTTCTCCCCGCCGCGGATGAAGGCTATTTCCCACGCGGCATCCGCAGCGAGATCCCCGCGCCAGGCGAAGTGATGGCCGCCGACCGCGTCATCGACATGCTTGTCAAGAAACTCAACGGCAAACCATTCCAGACAGAGCTCGTGATCCCGAAGACCGACAGGATACCGCCGGCAGCGGCGGTGAAGGATCTGTCGCAGTGCACGATAGCGCTGGTATCTTCGAGCGGCGTCGTTCCCTCGGATAACCCAGACAGGATACAGAGCGCCTCCGCCCAGAAGTGGGGCAAATACAACATCGCCGGTATGGACCGCCTTCCCGCCGGAGAGTTTAAGACGATCCACGCCGGATTTGACCCCGAAGCCATGTGTGCGGTTCCTGACCGCGGCATTCCCCTCGACGCTATGCGCGCCTACGAGAAAGAGGGCAAATTCGCGAAGCTTTACGACTACTACTATGTGACCGTAGGCACGGGGACGACGCAGAACTACGCGGCAAAGTTCGGCAAGGAGATCGCCGCCGAGCTGAAACAGGCCGGAGTTGACGCCGTGATCCTCACCGCCACCTGAGGAACCTGTACTCGTTGCGGTGCAACGATGGCCAAAGAAATTGAACGCGCAGGATTCCCCGTCGTCGTCATGGCGAACCTCATCGACGTCGCGAAGACGGTCGGCTCAAACAGAATAGTTCCCACGACATCCGTTCCCTATCCTCTCGGCGATCCCACGCTCTCGAAAGAAGAAGAGTGGGCGCTCCGTTACCACAGAGTCGGCGTCGCGCTTGACGCGCTCGCGGAAGATATCAATGAACCCAAGGTATTCAAAGTAAGCATTTAGCTATTTGCGTTTAGAGCGGGGCGTTACAACGCCCCGCAGTTGTAGTTCGTCTCATAGTTTTGACTACCTGGCTGCAAAGGAGCAATCTAGCAATGTCAGAAAAAACAGATAACGGCACTGCCTCTAAAAAAAATATGGTTTATATAATCTCTATCGCCATAACCTTTGCGCTGGTGTTCTGGGGGCTCGTCTCCCCGCAGAGCTTCGGTGCTTTCGCAAAGATTCTGAACGGCGGCCTCACAAGTTATTACGGATGGGGCTACATGCTGACTATGAATCTATTTGTAATATTCTGCATCGCCGTGGCGCTGAGCCGTTTCGGCAATGTACGCCTCGGCCCGGACGACTCGCGTCCCGAATACAGCAATATGTCATGGTTCGCCATGCTATTCTCTGCCGGAATGGGAGTCGGCCTGGTATTCTACGGAGCAGCCGAGCCGCTTTTTCATTTTGGATCGCTGCCATTTGGAGCGGAGGCCGGCTCGGTACAAGCGGCGCGCGACGCGATACAGATATCCTTCTTCCACTGGGGGCTCCACCCCTGGGCCGGATATGCCGTCATCGCCATGCCGCTTGCCTACTACCAGTTCCGCCACAATTCTCCCGGGCTCATCAGCTCGATCTTCATCCCTCTGGTAGGTGAGGAGAAGGTCCGCGGCGCATTTGGCAAGACGGTCGACATCCTGGCCATCTTCGCGACGCTTGCCGGCATCACCACGTCGCTGGGGCTTGGCACCCTGCAGCTCAACAGCGGCCTTAACGCGATTTTCGGCATTCCGAAGAGCATGTTTATCCAAATAGCGATAATCGCGATACTCGCAGTCCTGTACACCGGATCGGCGGCGCTTGGCATAGAAAAGGGCATCAAGGTGGTGGCGGATTTCAACCTGTGGGTCTGCCTGCTGCTGATGTTGGCGCTATTTTTGGTGGGCCCGACGCTCCCCATCGTCAATTCACTGATGACCGGGGTCGGCGATTACCTCAGCGGCCTGGTGAAGGAGAGTTTCACGCTGGCGCCTTACGGCGGGGATTATGAATCATTCCTCAGCGGCTGGACGCTCTACTACTGGGCCTGGTGGATATCATGGGCGCCCTTTGTCGGCTCGTTCGTGGCCAGAATATCACGCGGGCGCACGGTAAGGGAATTTGTCAGCGGCGTGCTCATCGTGCCGGCTCTGGGCAGCTTCACCTGGTTTGCGATCTTCGGCACGTCGGCGCTGCATCTTGAGCTGGTTCAGAAGATAAACGTATCCGTCGAGGTTCTAAAAGATGTTTCGGTCGGGATATTTGAGATGTACAGCCATTACCCTCTCGGCCAGATAATGTCGGTCGTGATGCTTGTGCTGATCGTAACATTCTTCGTCACCTCCGCCAACTCCGGCACCTTCGTGCTGGCGATGCTTTCGACGCACGGCGACCTCAATCCGCCCAAGAGCAAAATGTTGGTCTGGGGCGTGCTGATGGCGGCGCTCGCGGTAGTGCTCCTTCTTACCGGAGGCCTGCAGAACCTGCAGACAGTTTCTCTGGCGGCGGCGATGCCATTCTCGCTGATAATGATCTGCGCCTGCGCGTCCTTCTGGAAGGCGCTTACGAAAGAGGAAAAAGGGGAGAGATAATATTATGGACCGCGCACTGCTTCTTTTTGAAGATAAATTCCCCTGCTGGGATGAGGAGACCTTTGTCCTTGTCGGAGAGAATGTATCTTCTCTCTCGGAGCTATCCGGAAATGGATTGCTGGTTAAGGACGGCGGTGGCTATATCCTTACGGAAGAGGGAGAAAAAAGACGTCAGGAGTGCGCGAAGCTGCATTATCTTTCCGCCCTTCCGATCGGTAAATTTGACGCCGAAAAGGCCCTCTGGAACAACCGTCTTTACCTTCTGATGGAGAGGGCCTTTATCGGTCAATTTGGAATAAAAGAATATTCGGTCAACGAGACGCTGCCCTCTGTGCCCAAACTGGCGAGGGAAGAGCTCTGGAAAATTGAGGACGGCCGCGTCAAGTATATGTGGCCGGAATCCCCGCTCGTCCGTTCCTTCTGCGGCGCTTTCCCGAAATGGGGTGTAGGCGCCAGGGGGATCACGCCTCCCGGTAAATCCGGAATGCTGAAATGGATGGCGATAAATGGCGTGGAGGCCGACAGTGTGCGCTTCAACCTCATTTTGAGGAGCCGCTATGATTTTGCGCTGTATCGCAAAGAGGCGCATCTACCAGACGACATTTACTACATGAAAGACGCTGACCGCCTTTTCTTCCTGCGCGCAGACGGCGTGCATTACGACGAAATATACGACGCGATCGGCAAGCTGCACCTATTTCTGCTCGGCCAGCGGCGGGTCTACATCCCCGGCTATGCCGACATCGATTCCCAGCAACAGGAAAACTGGACGATGCTCGTCATCGTGACGGACAACGAGAGGGAGCTTGACGCCGTTTACGAGCGCCTTTCCTATGACGGCAAAAACCTCATCGAACCGGCCAATCCGCTCTTTATCGTCGGTACGAGCATAGAACGCCTGCGCCTGCAGCCTAAGCCGGAGTATACGGTCTACGATTGGTTCTGCGATCGAAGTCTGCACATCGTCAGGCCTGACGTGTAAAATATCTATATCGTTTGACACGAAAATTATTTTACCTGGAGGGTGATTCGCGTGAGCATAGTCAAAGAAGAGATCATCGCGTTCGTCAAGGCTGAGGGAGCCGACCTCTGTGCCGTCGCCGGCCTGAGCGGCGAGAGCAGTTACATAAAAAAGGTTTACGGTGAATATTTTTCTTCTTTCCCGACGGCGGTTTCTTTTGCGATATTCTTTCCCAAAGAGGTCGTGCAGGAACAGCTTGAGGCCCCGACGCGAAACTACATCACCGTCTACAGTACGATAAACCGCGAGATCGACCGCATCAGCGTCATGGCCGCCAACAGGCTGCAGCGTGCCGGATTCAGGTCTTACCCCGTTCCAGCTTCGGACTACCGCCCTGCTGCGCGGACAAAGGGGCTACACCGGATCGTCGCAGAGGCCGGAGATCCCGCGGAGCTTCCCAAGACGGAGCTGGGTGTTATCGGGGTATTCAGCCACAGGATCGCCGCCGCCAAAGCGGGGCTTGGCTGGGTCGGAAAGAGCTGCAGCGTCATCAACCCGCAGGTGGGGCCGCGTATGAGGCTCGGAACGATACTCACCGACGCTCCCTTCGCGCCGGACGCCGAGATCCCCAACCGGTGCGGAAGCTGCACCAAGTGCCGGGATGCGTGCCCGGTAGGCGCCTTGCGCGGGCGCGCTTTCAGCTCCTCCGAAGAACTCTCCGAACGGTTTGACGCGGATAGCTGCTTTCATTACTGGGACGACATGGAAAAGGTATTCGGCCTTGGGACGTGCGGCCTCTGCCTCGCCGCCTGCCCCTGGGGAAGATAACGTGGTTTTTTACCGCCTTTAGCCGCGGCGTTCAAAAGCAAGAGATAGAGATTCGAGCCTCCGCAGATGCCGCTTCCGGGATATCGCGGAGGTTTTTGTTTGCGCCGCCGATCGAATTTGCGCCTACGCGCAGTTCGGCCTTTATATCAACGGTATAGAGTATAATTAAGCAAATAAATTCCAGATGGATGGTCGATCGTCATGATAGAAAATAATTTTTTTGAAAAGTTCTTCTTTGAACAGACATTCAATCCCATCGCTCTCTATAAGATCGAGCCCGATATCGGCACGCGAGGAGCCTCCTCCATCATATATATCAATGTGAACAGCGCCTACGAGACGGTGAATAAAGTAAGACGCGAGGATGTGATCGGGAAAAGTTTTCTTGAAGTATGGCCGGACGTCGAGCCCTGCTGGTCCGAGATAATAGAGCGCTGCGTGAAAGAGAAGCACGCCGTTCATTGTGAGAGCGAGAGCGTTTACACCGATAAATACCTTGAAGCGATAGCATTTCCCTTGGCCGAAGACCTTGCGGCGACGATCTTTCTTGACCGGACGGAGCTCAAAAAATCAGAGGCGGAACTTAAGGACAAACAGAAAAAACTGATCAAATACCAATCGATGCTGCGCGAGCTTGCGACCAAACTCACGATCAGCGAAGAGACTACGAGACGCGAGATCGCGACCGACCTGCATGACAGCATAGGCCACTCGCTGCTTTCGCTGCTGCTTGACCTGCGCAAGCTTAAAGAAAACTACTACAATCCGAATGCCGCCGAATCTATCCTGGATGGGGCCATAAACGCTACGGAGCGGATGATCGCGGAGAGCCGTCAGTTGATATTCGAGCTGAGCCCGCCGATCCTGCTTGAAGTGGGCATCACGCCTGCTCTGGAGGCGCTCGCTGATAAGCTGCTGACGCCGCGCGGTATAATGTGGAGCGTTTCGACGCGGGGGCAGCAGAAAGACCACCCTGCGGATGACGCCGTCTGCGTCATTCTTTACAGGATGTCGCGCGAGCTGCTGGTCAACGTCATCAAACACGCGAAGGCCAAACATGTCCACATCAACGTGAACAGAGGACCGAACAAGATACAGGTCGTGATCGACGACGACGGCGTCGGTATGCGGAAAAACTTCATCCCAGGCAGGGGCAATACCGCCGGACTCGGCCTATTCAGCATCAGGGAACGGCTTCTGCACATCGGGGGCGACATGCGGATAGTTTCCAACAAGGACGGAACCACGGTCTCTTTGCTCGCGCCGTTAAAAATCAAGATAAGCGATCTGCGGGAGGAGGATGAAACCCGATGATAAGACTGTTCATTGCCGACGACCACGAGCTGTTCCGCGAGGGGCTCAGGAGCCTGCTGAGCAGGGAAAAAGATATTGAGATCGTAGGCTCCGCCTCCGACGGGCTTGAGGCTGTAAACGCTGTCCGGCAGTTAAAGCCGGAGGTCGTCCTGATGGACGTCACCATGCCCAATATGAACGGCATACAGGCGACGGAGAAGATATGCTCTGAATTCCCCGATATCGCCGTCATTGTCATTTCTATGCATAATGACCGGCGTTTCATCGCCGAAGCATTGAAGGCCGGCGCGCGCGGTTATGTCCTGAAAGAGAGCTCGCCGGAGTTGATGCTTGACGCGATCCGCTCCGTGAGCAGGAAAGAGATATACCTCTCGCCGAAGGTATGTACCGTGCTTGTCGGCGATTACCTGCGGCTGCTCCGCAACGAAGACGTCGTTTGCGCGAGCCCGCTCTCCGAACGCGAGATAGAGGTGCTGCAGCTCCTCGTCAAGGGACGCAACAGCAAACAGGTCGCAGACGCGCTCTTCATAAGCAAAAACACCGTAGATACCCACCGCCGCCGCATCATGGACAAGCTTGGCTGCGAAAGCATGGCCGAGCTCACGAAATACGCGATACGCGAGGGGTTCCTGACGCTGGCCGATTGACGCATTCGGCACTAGCCGCCCTCCAAGGAAGTTTAAAATGTTTGCTTGCGCAAACGGAGGCCGTCGTCGCCGATTGACGCGCTCGGCAAACGCATCCGAAGGCTTGCCCCTGAGGAATTTTGAAATGTCCGCTCTTAAGCGGACAGGGGCGGCGCGCTCGGCACTAGCCGCCCTCGAAGGAAGTTTAAAACGTTTGCTTACGCAAACGGAGGCCTTCGTCGAAATAGTTTATAATAGCGGCAGATGAATGGAAGGTGCGTGTTAATGATGCCGGTATTGATTGGAATTGGGGCCCTCGCCCTGCTTGCGGGCATATATATCGTTATGTCGCTCTCCCGCTTTCGCGAAAGCGCGGGTGCGATGGAGCAGGCGACGAGGGAGCTGCTTACGCGGCTGCAGAAGATTGAGATAAGGCTTGACGAGACGGAGGGCCGGCTCAACGACAACCTTGGCTCGATGCGCAAAGAACAGCGCGAGGCGGCGACAGAAGCGCGGGCTGAGCAGGCTCGCGGGATCAGCACATTCGGCGACGCGCAGGCGAAGCGCATCAAGGAGATCGGCGATCTCCAGCGCGAGAGCTTTCAGACATTTTCCGCGCAGCTGACGAAGCTCGGCGAGACTCAGGCGACGCGCATCAAAGAGATCAGCGGCCAGCAGGCGGAGAGCCTCGCGGCCTTTTCCAACCAGCTGACGAACATCAGCCGCCTCAACGAAGAAAAGCTGGAGGCGGTGCGCGGAGTCGTTGAGGAACGGCTGCGCGAGCTGCACAAGAGCAACGAAGAAAAATTGGAAAAAATGCGCGCCACCGTCGACGAACAGCTCCATTCGACGCTCGAAAAACGGCTCGGCGAGGCCTTCACCACAGTTTCCGAGCGCCTGGAGCAGGTGCACAAGGGGCTGGGGGAGATGCGCGCCCTCACATCCGATGTCGGCGATCTTAAAAAAGTGCTGTCGAACGTCAAGGTGCGCGGCAGCTGGGGAGAGATGCAGCTGCGCGTCCTGCTTGAACAGATGCTGACCAGGGAACAGTACGCGGAAAACGTCGCGACGCGCCCGAATTGTACGGAGCGCGTGGAGTTCGCCGTCATCCTCCCGGGCGCCGACGACGAAAGCGGCAAAGTGTGGCTGCCGATAGACTCAAAGTTCCCGATAGAAGACTACCAGCGCCTCATCTCCGCCTCGGAGAGCGGCGACAGCCAGCAGATCACGGAACAGCAGAAGGCGCTGCGGCTTCGCGTACTCGAAGAGGCAAAGACGATACACGTCAAATATATCGAACCTCCCTTCACGACAGACTTCGGCATCCTCTATCTGCCGATAGAAGGGCTCTACGCCGAGGTGCTGCGCATCGACGGCCTATGCGAACAACTCTCGCGCGACTTCCGCGTCGTACCGGCCGGGCCGACCACCATCTGCGCCTTGCTCAACAGCCTCCAGATGGGGTTCCGTACCCTCGCGATCGAAAAACGATCAAGCGAAGTCTGGGTGCTCCTCGGTAAAGTAAAGACCGAGTTTGAAAAATTCGGCGAAGTGCTGGAGAAGACGCGGCAGAAGATAGACCAGGCCGGAAAAGAACTTGACAAAGCCGGCACGCGTACAAGAGCGATAAACCGCGCCCTGAAAAACGTCCAGCAGCTCCCTGTCTCCGGTGAAGAGGAGGTTATCCAGACCGAAGCCGACAATTTGGAGGATGAATGAGGCCTGTTTATCCTGCAAAATAATCCCTGCCACAAAGCGATAAAAAAATCCGGAAGAGATTCTCTTCCGGATTTTTTATCGCCTGTCTTTTTTATTCCTCTTCTATTTGATGGTGCGGGGGAGTACATACGCCGACAATCACGGCCTCTGTATCGCCGGGGTTGAAGAGGCGAAACGGTTTTGAACACTCATAGTATATGTTGTCGCCCTCGTTCAGACTGTAAACGCTGCCCTCCTGCTCGAATTCCACAGTGCCGCTGAGGACGAGGAAAGATTCTTCTCCTGGGTATGAGGTGTATACGCCCTCAGGATCCTGATAATGGGGAGCAAGCCTCATTATCGCGCACTCCATCTTTTTATTTTTCACATTGTGCTGGAGCAGTTCGTACATAAGAGGATCTCCGGGGCCTCCTATGATCCTGCGCTCATCTTTTCTGACGACAATGTTATCCACCGGATCGGTGTCAAAGAAATAGAGCATGAGCACTTTGTAATAAGAGGCAAGCTTTCGGAGCACGGAGATGGAAGGCTCAACCTTGTCCGTCTCTATCTGGCTCAGGTAGCCCTGCGACAGGCCGGTTGCATCCGCGACCTCTTTCAGTGTGGCTCCGCGCTTTTTACGAAGTTTTTTAATGCGGCTTCCTAGCAAACGCTATCCCTCCTGTTTGGTGGAAATTCGTAATTCTATAATAATGATATACCTAAATCAGACAGGTTTCAATAGATGTGAGAAATAATTCTTTAAAATAAAAATTTTACTTTTAACAAATATTTGACAAAATCTAAGGTGAGCCTTATACTTTCACGCGGGTCAGAAAAAATACAGGTAAAAATAAATATTTGAGTGAGAATCAGTGATACTGGACAGCGCTTCGCTGAGCCTTTATGTTCATACTCTTTTGTTGAGATGAAACTATTGTGTCATCAAATATTTTATATATAAAAAGATAAAGGAGGCAGCCGGTTTTTATTTGTGCAGGGAAAAGTACCATAATCTTTGGGAAAGGGGTAATTAAAATTGAGAAGGTTTGCGCATATGATCTCTCTTTTAATTCTTCCGCTGATCGTCGAGATCGTCTACAGTACGCTGAAGAGCTTTTTGCTTAACGACACTCCTATTTGGAGTTTTGAGGTAACAATATTTCTTTACGGGACATTTTTCATGTTGGGGGCAGCCTATTGCCATATGAAAAAGGCGCATGTCGCCGTCGAGGCGCTTGCTCCCTATCTCAGTACCAAATGGCGCAAGAGATTAGCCGTATTTTCGGAGGTGGTCGTCCTTTTTGTCGTCCTGACGCTTTTGGTTGTAAGTATCCCCACCGCCTGGCGTTCTACGATGATGCTTGAGCGTTCCACACACCAGACCCCATTCAATCCACATGTGTGGTGGTACCGGTGGATCATACCTATTTCGTGCCTGCTTTTATCCTACCAGTCTATCCGTGATATGGTCGGGATCATCACCGGCAGGGGCACGGATAAAGAGAGAGAAGATGCCTTAGAGGAGGAACACTCGGATGTCAAGTGATCTTTATCCGCTGCTGATGTTTGTCCTGCTCTTCGTACTGCTAGCAGTCGGAGTGCCGATAGCCTTTTCGCTGGCGGCGGTTTCTATAGTTTTCGCCTATTTTCTCTGGGGATGGGGAGCTCTCAACCTGCTGGTCTCCGCAACCTGGGGGGCAATGAATAACTTCGTGATCGTTGCGGTGCCGCTCTTTATATATATGGCCTATATATTACAAAAGACGAATGTCGTCGCCGACCTCTATGACACTATTTTCAAGTGGTCCGGCGGGCTGCGCGGCGGCCTGGCGATCGCGACGGTCATCGTCGGAGCAATCCTCGGCGCGGTCTCCGGCGTCGTCGCCGCAGGCGTTATAGGCCTTGGTCTTATCGGCTTGCCGCAGATGCTCAAGCATGGATACAATAAAAAGCTTGCGCTTGGCTGCGTCCTCGGCGGCGGTACGCTCGGACAGCTTATCCCCCCCAGCACCAACATGGTTCTCTACGGATGCGTGACGGGAGTCTCCATTGGCGGTCTTTTCGCCGGAGGGCTCTGCGCTGGAGGCCTGCTGGCGGTACTGTATATTGGCTATGTCCTAATTGGGGCTCTTTTTAACAAAGATTTTGCGCCAGCGCTTCCTCTGAAAGAGCGCGCGAGCTGGGGTGAAAAATTTCGCTCACTGCGGGGCGTAGCGCTCCCCGCGCTGCTCATTGCGATCGTTCTCGGTTCCATACTTAACGGCGTCGCTACGCCTACGGAGGCGGCGGCCTTCGGCGCGGCGGGCGCTATCCTCATCGGCCTGTTAAACAGACGCCTTACCTGGGATATCGTCTGGAGCTCCTGCTATGAGACGCTCTCGATCACAGCGATGGTCGGCTGGACGATGATCGGCGCCTCGGCCTTTGGCTCGGTATTTTCAGGCCTTGGTGGAAACTCAATAATAGCCGATATGGCGATGAACATGCCCGGCGGAGCGACGATGGTCTTCTTTGTCTCCGCGGCCTTCATCTTCTTCCTTGGAATGTTCCTTGAGCCCGGCGCGATCATCTTCCTCGCGGTTCCTATTCTTGCGCCGATCCTATCGCAGCTCGGTTATGACCCGCTCTGGGTTGGACTTGTATTCAACGTGCTGCTGCAGTGCGGCTATCTCTCTCCTCCATTCGGCTTCAGCCTCTTCTACCTCAAAGGATGTGCTCCAAAGGATGTAGACATCATGGAGATATACCGGGCCGCTTTGCCCTTCCTCGCCCTGCAGGTTGTATCTGTAGTATTGATCTTCCTATTTCCGAATCTTGTGCTTTGGCTGCCCAGACTTGCGATGGGACGCTAAGTTATAGAGCAGTAAAAAAACTTAAGGGGGAAACTGTAATTATGAAGAGTTTTAAGGTTATGGTACTTGTTGCGCTTTTTCTCGCGGTCTTTTCCGTGCAGAGCGCAGACGCAGCGACCAGATGGCGCGTAGTAACCCACGCAATGCCCGGTACAGAGCAGCAGAAGATCGCAGAGGATTTCTGCAAGACGGTCAAGACGCTCTCTAAGGGAGAACTGGTAATCGAGCCCTACGCAGCGGGAGTCCTCTTCCCGGTATTCGAGACCTTTGACAACGTGGCGAACGGTGTCGTCGATATGGCGATGGTATACGGAGCCTACTGGACGGGCAAAGATCCGCTCTTTAATCTCCAGACACGTCCCGGCTGTCCGCTCAACACCTATGCGGAGGGCGCTTACCTCGATGAAAAGCTCGAACCCTTTTTCTCGAAGCTCTACGCCAAGCACCGCATCAAGTACCTTGGACATATCATGGAGAGCCCGATCTATGAGCAGCTGATGTCCGTCGTTCCCATCAACAAGATCTCCGACATCAAGGGCAAGAAGATCCGTACCTCCGGTTTCGGCGCGCTTTACTACCGCGCGCTTGGCGCGACGACCGTCTCGCTTTCCGCTCCTGAGATTTACACCGCTTTCCAGACGAAGAACATCGACGCCGCGGAATGGACCTTCTGGGATGAGAACATGCGCATGGGCTTCCACGAAGTTGCCAAGTATGTTGTCGATCCCGCCTTCCAGAACGGGACCTGCGAATACTTCCCGCTCGTCGTCAACCCCGGCAAATGGGAGAAGCTCCCGCAGCACCTTAAGGATATCATCATCGTCGCCCGTGACCGCGCCCGTTATCAGTCGGCGATGGTATACGTCGCCGAGGTGAAGGCGCGCGAGAAATGGAAGGAAAATCCGAAGATCAAGATCATCAGATGGAGCACCGAGGATGAGAAAAAAGCGCGTGAGACAGGTCTTAAGCTTATTGTCAACGAATGCAGCAAGACCCCCGAAGGAAAAGAGTATCTCAGAATATACCGCGAAACACTGTGGGAACTCGGCTACAAACAGGAGGCTAAGTTTATCGGCTACACGCCTAAGAAGAAATAACGCCGCAATATGCGAAATGGCCGGATCTTTAATAAGCTCCGGCCATTTTTGCCTCTGATGGGTTTGCGTAAAAAATTGTCCTGTGTTAGTCTACTTTAAATTAAACGGGGTATTTATAATTGATGGAATCAGGAAGGCGGCCTGACTGGTGAATATTTTACCGGAAATACCATTTTTGATAACCTTCATGTTCATAATTTTTCCGCTGACGGCCCTAGCGGCGATCATGATCTACTATTATTACGCAATGAAGGCGGAGAGGGCGCGCGAAAGAGAGGTAAGCGGCGAATGAATACTATGCTCACGGTATCCGCCATTTATCTTGTGATATTTATAATGATAGGCTTTATCGCGACACGCTATTTTTCCAGATCCGCCGAGGGATTCTATCTTGGGGACCGCGATTTCGGCGCGATACCGACGGCGCTCAGCGCGGGCGCGACAGATTCGAGCGGCTGGATATTTACCGGCGCGGTGGGGTTTGCCTACGCCTTCGGCGTTTCGATGATGTGGATCTGCGTGGGCTACACCTTCGGTTATTTCTTCAACTACATTTGTCTGGCGCCGGCGCTGCGCCGCTACACCAAACGTACTGGCGCGATGTCGATACCTCATTTTTTTGGCGTGCGCTTCAAAGAACACACCAAGCTGTTGCGCGGCGTCTCCTCGCTGATCATCACTCTTTTTTTCGTCATCTACACCTCTGCGCAGCTCACAAGCGCCGGTAAGGCCTTCGAGGCCCTTGTCGGCTGGGATTATGAACATGCGATTTGGGTCTCCGCCTTTCTCGGTACCTCCTATGCTTTTCTTGGCGGCTACAGAGCCGTCGTTTGGACCGATGTGGTGCAGGGCTTGATCATGCTGTTGGTGCTGCTCGTCTCGCCCTTTATCTTCATCTTTTATCTCGGTGGCTGGCACGTCTTTTGGGAGCGAGCATTCGCGCTCGATCCCATGTTGCTGAACGCGACGGCGGGCATCGACGGATACGCCGGTTTTGCCTTCGCCTTCGGTCTCGCCGCCGGCGGGATCGGCCTTATGGGGCAGCCTCAGGTACTGCAGCGCTTCATTACGGCGCGCGACGACAGGACGCTTATCATCTCTGCCGTCATCGGCGTATTCTGGATGGTCGCCGTCGTCAGCGGGGCTACTCTGATTGGCCTTATCTGCCGGGTCATCATGCCGACGATACACGACCCGGAGTTTGCCTTTCCCGTACTCATAAAAGACAGGCTGCATCCGATGGTCGCCGGCGTCGTGCTGGCCGCGGTATTCTCGGCAATCCTCTCCACGCTCGATTCCCTGATAATGGTCGTTTCCCAGACTGTGCACCTGGACATGATAGAGGGTGTCTTCAACAAAAAACTCTCCGACAGGTGGGCGACCGTTGTCGGGCGTATCGTGATCGTCTCCGTTGGCATCTGCGGAGCATGTATTGCCCTTTCAAATACGCGCATGGTATTTTGGTTCGTTCTCTACGCCTGGGCGGTAATGGGGGCCTCCTTCGCACCGCCGCTGATTCTCGGTTTGTACTGGAAAAGGGTCACGGCGCTTGGCGCGCTGGGTGGTATCATCACGGGCGGTGTCGTGACGGTGCTCTGGTACAATACGCCGTTACTGAAGGATATCATGTATGAGATGCTCCCCGCGGCGCTATCTTCGACCTTTATCACCGTGGCGGTGAGCCTCATGCAGGACGCGCCGGCGGACGGCGAGGCGCAGATCGCGCTCGCGAAGCGCTGACGGCTGTTAATTGATAAGAGAAAAATAGCGGCGGCCCTCCTGCCTAATTTCTTGTCCGCGGCAGCGGACGCCGCTGTTTTATGCTTTAAGGAAATTTTTATCCTACGGCCTTGCGTATCTGCCGATGAAGAGTATCGCGCCGGTCGCGTTGTCTTTGATCAGGTAGATGAAGGGGCGTTCGGCGCGGAAGACGACCATGCCGTCGTCGGGGGCCGGCATTGAGGTGCGCATCATGATGACGGCCGTCGCCGCGGCGGCCTCCGTGCCCTCTTCCGCCACTTCGATGAAGGTCTTATGGATGATGTTGCTTATATAGATGTCGTCCATGCCCGTGATCCCGGAGAAATCCGCCGAGCCGGGGCTGAACGCCGATGGCATGCCCATTTCCGCGAGAGTCTGCGCGAGGTCATAGTCGTTCTCCTGCTTGAATTTCGGCAGATATATCTTCACCTTCCGGGGTGTCATCGCGGCCGTCCATTTGCCCAGCTGCTCCGCGCTCAGGCTGTTTTCCAGGGTTTCGATGTCGGACTTTTTATCAGGGAGCAGGACGAGCATCGAGAAACGTCCTCCCTTATAAGGCAGCTCCACTATCTCCGCGTCGCTGATATTGGCGTAGCCGATATTGTCGCCGGTGCGGTTCATGGTCAGCACGTTAACGGATCTTTCCGGGCTTACCCAGAAGGGCCGCGGCGTGGTATTGACCGCCTGGAACTCCTCGAGCCAGGAGGATTTGAAAAAGATGGCGTTCGTCAGCACCATCCGCGTGTCCTTGCGGAGCAAGCCGGGGGCTATGATATCTTTTATTCTCTGCTGCGTCTGTTTTTCCACCCACTTGTTTATCGTTTGGCGCGCCGATTCCGGGTTGGCCTTGTAGTTGAGCGGCGTCAGCCCCGCGTTGTAATAGTCTCTGACGGTCTGCGCGTATTCCGGCAGGATCTTCTCCTGTTTCGCGGGCCAAACGGCGTTGGCCGCGCCGACCTGCGCGATATCCTGCGGAACGGAGTTTATTTCGTTGGTGAGCGCGCCAATGTTCTTATGGATGTCTGGCGACAGGGACAGCACTTTTTCCATCTGCTGCTCCGTGACGCCGCGCGCGCCGGCGTAGGTCATCGCGAGCGCGGAGGTGACGCTGTACGGCGATATGAATAGATTGCGGTGCCCGCGTTCCGCCGCCACCTGCCGGTAGAGGTCAAAGGTGAATTTGTTGACGGCGTAGGCCGCCTTGGCGGAGAGAGTCTTCGGCGTCGGCCTGAAGCCTCCGTTCGTCTCGACCGCCATAAGCCCGGCGCGTATCGCCACCATCTCGATATCGTTGCGGATGGTGTTATAGTCATAGCCCGCCTCCTTGAAATAAGGACGGTAGGCGTTAGCCAGCTGGCGCATGCTGGAGAGCTCCGCGTCGCCGAGCTTCATGGTGTCGCTTTCCGCGTGTTTGAGCGCCATCACCACAAGAGCAACCACCTGTTCCGGGGTGAAGGCGCTCTTGCCCGGGGTCACCTGTTCGCCTATCAGCCCTTTGGCTGAGAGATTGCTCAAAGAATGATACGTCCAGTGAAAGGGCGGGATCAGATCAGATATATTCGCCATCGCCGCGCCCGGCGTGAAAAGTACCGTAATGAGCGCCAGCGTTATGATTATCCGTTTCATTAAATTACCTCCTGTAGTCGGCTGCATCTCTGCTTCAAGCACAGATTATAGCTTAAAACGAAGGCAAGCGCTCCATGCTTTTGCGTGATCGGAGGATAAAAAATTGCCCCGTAGTGATAAAATTATCTAGTCTGTTATAGAGACGCTGATAATCAGGAGTGTGAAAGCCGATGAATGAACTTAAAGTTGATCGTGAAAGGTGTACAAAGTGCGGAACATGCCTGCGCATCTGTCCCGCGGGGATAATAAAGTTTGGCGGCGAAGGGTATCCTGAGATCGCAGCCAGACAGGGCGACCGTTGTATCCAGTGCGCACAGTGCGTCCTCTTCTGTCCGGCATGTGCTGATACGCTCTCTTTCATGGACCCCCAAAAGCTGGTGAAGAGCGCAGATATTGCGATGCCCTCCGCCGAGGAGGCGGAAAACCTGCTCAAGACGCGCCGCAGTATCCGTAAGTTCAAAGATGAGCGTATACCGCGCGGGAGCTTTGAGCGGATATTTGAGACGGTGCGGCAGGCGCCGACGGCTGTAAATTATCAGCCGGTGCGCTGGGTGGTTTCGGAAGACCCGGCGAAGACTAAGGAGATAACTAATCTCATCCTCTGCTGGTTCCGCGAGGAGATATTCAAAAACCCCACCGCTCCCGGATCGCTGCTGGGAGCCGCGATGATCGCAAAGGCCAAAAGCGGTGAAGACGCGCTGCTGCGGGGCGCTCCGCATGTCGCGGTGGCGGTGGTGCCGAAGGATCACCGTTGGCCCGAGGACGGAGCGATCGCCCTTACCTACCTTGAATTGGCGGCTCATGGGCTGGGGATCGGCTGCTGCTGGGGCGGCTATCTGACGACGGCGATCAGGAATTTCGCGCCGCTGCGGGAATACCTCGGGATCGGCGAGGACGAACATATATGCGGCGCCCAGATGATGGGCTGGCCCCAGATCCTGCCTCTGCGCCAGTATCCACCGCGCCGGGAAGCAAAGATACATTGGCTGTAGGCGAAACACGCCCGCTGACGATCGGCATCCTGGCCCATGTCGACGGCGGAAAGACGACGCTGACGGAGCAGATGCTCTTCCGGGCCGGCGCCGTCCGTTCGCTGGGGCGTGTGGATGACGGCAGCGCCCATACCGATTTTATGGATTTTGAACGCCGGCGCGGCATCTCGGTCCGCGCCGCCTCCGCTCTGCTTGAGTGGAGGGAAAGAAAGATATATATCATCGACACCCCGGGGCACAGCGACTTTTCCTCCGAGGTGCAGCGCGCCGTCCGCGCGATGGATCTCGCCGTGATCGTCGTCTCCGCGGTCGAGGGCGTTCAGTCGCAGACCGAGTTGATCTGGCATTCTATAGACAAGATGGGGATACCGGCGCTTTTCTTCATAAACAAGACGGACCGCGTCGGGGCCGACGCCGGTTCGGTAACGGCGGAGATAGGGGAGCTGACCGGGACCGCCCCGCGTCCGCTGGAACTGGGAGACAAAGAAGCGCTTGCCGAAACGCTCGCCGAATATGACGACGAGGCGCTGGAAAAATTTTTTGAGGGAGGAGGCGAAGCCTTCAGTTGCGAAGAGCTTGGCGTACTCCTGCGGGATTCTTTCTATTCAAGAAAGCTCGTCCCCGTCCTCAGCGGAGCCGCCCTGAAGGGCGAGGGGGTCGAGCCCCTGCTTGATCTCCTCGCGTGGCTGGCGAAGAGGCCTGCTCCGGAGGGACCGCTCTCAGGAGTCGTCTTTAAAGTGGAGCATAATCCCTCGCTGGGGAGGGTGGCTCATATCCGCCTCTTCTCGGGGACGCTGAAAAACCGGGATATCGTGCGCAACGCCACCGCGGACCGCGACGAGAAGGTGACGCAGATACGCGAGGTGCTCGGCTCAAAGGAAAGGGACAGAGGCTGTCTCAGCGCCGGAGAGGTGGGC
Organism: Cloacibacillus evryensis DSM 19522; assembly: GCF_000585335.1. Taxonomy (NCBI): domain Bacteria; kingdom Thermotogati; phylum Synergistota; class Synergistia; order Synergistales; family Synergistaceae; genus Cloacibacillus; species Cloacibacillus evryensis. The sequence goes on along the minus strand of NZ_KK073872.1, from coordinate 2,405,539 downwards.
GCGGTCTACGGCATGACGGGAACCGTCAGCGGCGACATTATCGGCGACGCCTCGTACGTGCCCCCATTTGCGGAGATCGCGGCGCCGGCACTGCGGGTCAGGGTAACGCTCGCCGACCAACAGCAGTATCCCGCGCTGTCGGCCGCGCTTGCCGAGCTGGCGGCCGAGGACCCGCTGCTCGACGTGATCTGGGAGAGGGAATCCCGTGAGATGCTCGTGCGCGTTGCGGGGCTGATCCAGATAGAGATACTTCAAACGCTGCTCAAAGACCGCTTTGGCCTTGAGGCGGCGATCGGCGAACCGATGGTGATCTATAAGGAGCGCCCGTGCAAACGCGCGCACGGCTATGTTGAATACACCATGCCCAAGCCCTGCTGGGCGGTGATGGATTTTGAGATAGAGCCGCTGCCGGTCGGTTCCGGCGTCGTCTTTGAGAGCGTCGTCCCCAACGATAAAATATATACGCGGTACCAGGCGCAGGTGAGACAGACTATTCCCGAGGCGCTGCGGCAGGGGCCGAAGGGCTGGGAGGTCACGGATATAAGGATAAGGCTCGTCGGCGGCGAACATCATACGGTGCACACACATCCTCTCGACTTTATGTTGGCGACGCCGATGGGGATAATGGACGGACTTGTCGCCGGCGGCACGGAACTTTTAGAGCCGATTCAGAAATTCCGCCTCACTTTTCCTGAGGAGCTGAGCGGCAAACTGATCGGTGAAATAATCGCGATGCGCGGTACTTTTGACAGCCCCGTGGTGCGCAGGGGCGTTTTTATGATGGAGGGGCTCCTGCCGCTGGCCGCCAGCATGGACTTCCCGCTGCGCATAGCCTCGCTCACCGGCGGACGCGGCGCTCTTTCAACCGTAAGCGCCGGTTATGCCCCCTGCCCGCCGGGCGAGGGGGTTGAGGTGCCCTATCGCGGGGTGTCCCCCCTGGACCGCGCCAAATATATTTTGTATAAGCGCGGCGCGCTTGGCGCATAAATAGAGAGGAGAATGACAGATGGCAGAGAGATACACCCTTGCCGCGAAGATTAGGGTGCGCTACAGTGAGACGGATCAGATGAAGATAGTTTACAATGCCAATTACCTGGACTGGTTCGAGGTGACACGCACCGAGCTCTGCCGCGGCTGGGGCAGGCCCTATACCGAATGGGAGGAAAACGGACTCATGCTTCCCGTGGTGGAGGCATACTGCCGCTATAAACATCCCGCCTGCTACGATGACGAGATAGAGCTTTGGGGGCGTGTTTCCGACCTTAAGGTCCACAGCATAAAATTTGAATACCGGGTCGTACGCGCCGCCGACAGCAAACTGCTCACAGAGGGGTGGACAAGGCATGGCTGCACCGACCGCAGCGGCAAGCTGTTCAAGAAAGAGCATCCCTTCTATTTGTGGGTCCTTTCTATAATTGGAGATGACGCCTGACAAGCCTCGTGTAAAAATAGGCTTTATGTTGGTGGAACTGCTTGCGGTGCTGACGATCATCGGGAGCGCCGCCGGCATCTCCGTTATGGCATTTTCGGATTCCATCGCAAGAGAACGGCGCATGGTCCGTAACGAGGCGCAGGATTTTTCTCTCTGGATAAAACACCGGATGGCGCTGGCGGCGCGTGAGAGCGTGGAATTTCGCGTTATGCTCACTCAAGGTAAGGATCGTAATTATGAGATGACGCTGATCTGGTTTGGCGGAATGAAAAGTTTGCAGCATGAGGTCTTTACTTTCGGGGACGCGGCGCTGGCCTATGAGGGCGTCGGCGAATTAATTTTTTCCGGACGTTGGTTTACCATGACCCCAGCGGCCACTTTTATAGTAAAATCAAAGAAGAGTCCGGAGGTCAGGTTTTTTGTGACGATTTCCGGCGTCGGATATGTGGACATAAAAGAAAGATTATAGGAGCGGTCTGTCGTGGATAAAAAATCATGGCATCAAGAAATAGATTTTCATTGCAGCTTTGGCGTCTGGCCTTTCAAGAAAACCCTTGACATCACCCCGGCCGGTTTTTTGTACTGCGGCGAACTGTTCCCCCTCAAGACGATAACGCGGCTTCGCTGGGGCGTGGACCAGAGGCGGGGCGGCCCCCTTCCCAAGGTGAGGTACCTGGCTACCTTCGGTACAGAGACCCGCGAATTTACGATCAAGACCAAACAAAACGATTTCTATGAGCACCTCACACAGCGCTTCTGGCGCTCCGTGGGGAAACGCCTGATGGCGGAGATGCTTGAAGGACTGCGTAAGGGGAGAGCGTACCGGTTCGGCGACTTTGAGGTGGGCGACGAGGGCGTCACAGTAACGCAGAAAGGGCTCTTCAAAGGCTCTCAGTCGGAGTTTTACGAATGGAAGCGCCTTAAATGGGGCATCGTGAACGGCAATCTCGTATTTACTCCCGCCGAAGCCACCGACCGGCTGCTTACGAGCGCCTCGTTCCTGTGGGTGGACAACACTCACATCCTGAGCGTCGCGCTGGCGCTGTTTCAGAAACGGGAACAGCTCGGCCGGCTGAGCTCGATCGCAGACTGAGGCTTTGGCTATGCGCAGCCGTGTAAGACGCGTCCCGCGTCCCGACTGGATAATCCCTCATCCGGAGAGCGCAGCGGGATATGCCGGTATTTCGGACGTTAAGGATTCGCCCTATTTTAAAGCTCCCGATTTTTATTCAATGAAGAGCAACGACAAAGGGCTGACGATGCTCACCAACTATCCGACCTACCAGCAGACCACATGCTACAGCTGCGGCCCCGCGGCGGCGCTGACGGTCCTTTGGTACTTTGGCGTCACTTGCTATGACGAACCGGAGCTGATGCGGCGAATGGGCACCAGCGGCGTCCCCAACGAAAGGGGCGAGGGCGGCACCTGTACGGCTGGTATCTGCCGTTTTTTTGAAGAGATAGGCTGGAAGGTGTGCTCAAGCCTGCGCGAATGCCGCGGCGGGGAAAATATCTTTAAAAACGCAGCCGAGTTCCGTGATTTTATCGTCGGCAAGCTGCGTTCCGGGCTGCCGGTAATGGTGGAGAATATGCGCTTCGGCGGGCACTGGCGCGTAATAATCGGTTACGACACCATGGGCACGCCAACGACCGCCGACGACGTCCTGATCCTTATGGACAGCGACGACGTCTGCGACCACTGCCAGGATGGCTATTCGGTCGTCTCCGCCGAGGAGTTCTTTCACACATGGCGCGACATCGGCGCCCTGCCTGTCGACCAGCGTGTGCAGCAGTATATTGTCGCCTGCCCGCCTGAATACGGGGATCAATAACGACGTTCCGGTCATTAGTATCGGCGGCTGGCTAAAGCTGTTTCTTTTTCAGATATATCCTGTAGTCGTCCTTCTCCGAAATTATTTCAAACCTTGCTCCGAGCGCTCCCGGGTCGTGCCACAGGCCGTCCAGAGGGGTCACTACGATCGCGGCGGTCCGAAGTTCGTCCGCCAGGTAGTCCGCATCGCCGCCCCTGACCTCGCCGCTGAAAATGCGCCGCAGCTCCCCGTAGCGTTTTTTCAGCTTGTCGTCGTTGTAAAATTCCGAATAGCACTTCGCGAATATCAGATCTGACAGCGGCGTGCCGCGGTCGGCGTAGAGCAACTGGAAAAAGTTTGTGCTGTAATTATCGTCGGTCTTTACGGTCAGGACCTCGAAAAAACCGTCCGGATTCGTGAGCGCCAGATCGTCGGGGCGCGTATGGGCTTTGACCTCGTCCCAGGCGGCGATGGCTCCTTTGCAGACGCGGTGTATCTCCGGGGCGGTGCGCTGTCGTGAAAGGATCAGCGAGACCGTCTCCGGCATAAATACGACAAACGACGCGGCGGTGACGCCGAGGACGAAAACGGCGGCGGCCCGCGCCGGTAATTTTACGCGCGCGGAGATATTTTCCCATGAACGCTCAAGAAGGACGGCGGTAAAAATGTACAGGATCAGCTCCGACGCGGTAGTCGTCCGCCAGCCGTAATCGTTGGTATAGAATGACGAATGAATAAAGGCCGCGGAGAGCAGCGGCGCGAGGCAGAGGAGTTTCAGGAAGAACGCCGCCAGACGGTCCGATTTTTTGAATGACAGCGCGCCTAAAGCTACGGCCATGCCGCCGACGTAAATGACGCCCAGACGTACCGGCAGCGTGACGAGGAAAAGGTGGAGCGTCCCATAGACAAACTGCCGCAGCCCGCCGGATTCGTAAGCGGGGTATACGCCGAAGAGCAGGGGAGTTTCCGCCGGACTGTTGTTAAAAAGATAGAGCAGGTAGGAGACGCTCATGATCAGCGTGATCGCCGCGGCCGCGGCGACGGAGGGGGCCGCCTTCAGAAGGGACTCCCTCAGCGCGGCGGAGAAGGGCAGGCAGACGAGCAGCGATATGAAAAAAAGCGCGAAGGCGAAGATACCTGCGTAGACGGAGGTGTAAAATGAGGCCGCCGCCAGCACGGAGGCTAACATGACCAACCGGGGCCGCATCCGGCCCTGCTGAATGATCAGCGCGGCGAGATAAACGACAATGACGACCAGCGAGGCGGAGAAGATATGCTGAGGGACCCATATACAGTTGTCGATAAGTCCCCAGAAGCCCGGATAATTTTCCGTCGCGATGAGAGGCAGAAGCCAGGGGAACGTATTGTCTTTGTTCGCCATGTCTATGGGGAAGAGGATCAGAAACAAAAACAGCGTCCACAGCACGGATCTCTTCGCGCCGGAGAGCTTGTAGGCGAAGGCGCCCATCAGCAGGATGGCCGTTAAGGTGGTGAAGGCCGTGAGCGCCGCGTCGGCGGTAAATCCGGATATCCCAAAGAGGATGCCGAGCTGTGCGGCTAATGCGTGCCATCCGTAATAGTACGTCAACAAGACCGGCGTCCCGTCGTCGGCGAGAAAGGGGCTCAGCGGCGGGAGTCCGTTTCGCGCGATCGAATCGACGATGCCGGCCTTCACATGGTCGTATATGGGCGCGGAAAAATAGACGCCGCCGCCTGAATCCAGAGGAATGAGCGGATATGTCGTAACAAGCGCCGCCGCGAGTATGAGCAGCAGGACGGAACATTCGCCTTTCGTAAGGGCGCCCTTTATGCCGATATCGCGGTGAAAACGGCAAAGGTAAATTATGAGGGCGGCTGAACAAAGGAGTAAGAGAGGCTTGCCGTATGAAAACGTTATTCCCAGGAAAAGCGTGGTTCCCAGCCAGAAGGCGGCGCCGATCGCGGGCGAGAGCATCAGATAAAATAACGGCTCCTCGCCGCGCAGTCCGCAGCGCTCAATGAGCACCCTGCCAAGAGCCGAGAATATTGCGGTCAGTAGTATCGTTAGCACGATGACATGGAAAAACATCAGGCGGTCTCCTTCCTTGGAAAACACAAGCCGTAATGAGCCTATTTTAGCATTTATTTTCAAGCGCGGTAAAAAAGACGGGGCCCTCCCCCGAAGGAAAGGACCCCATGTCTTTTTGTTGTCTTGGCTTAATTACAGCTGTGCTTTGCTGTACTCATCACGCATGCCTTTGACGGCGGCGGCGAGCGCTTCGGGATCGAGGACCATCTCCATCATGGAAATCTGCTCTTCCCACTGCGCGGGATCGCACTCCGCGCGGATCGTTTCATCAAAGATGTGATATACGGGAAGTCCCAACGGGACTCCAGCAAGCGGGCCTGCGAAGGTCGGGTCGCCGTTCGTGACGGTTTCGGCGTAGATCTCTGCGCCTTCCGCGTCTGAAGAACCTAATACTACTACACAGTTCTCGGCTCCGAATTTCTCAGCGGCGTCTTTAATACGCTGCTGATTCTGCAAGTCCATTGCTCCTGCCGCGGTTCAGACAAAGCATTCTGTCGCTGAGAATACTATCTCGGCTCCAGAATCCTTAAGGCACGCTTCCATCGCGGGCCCAGGTACGCCGTCTCTTTCACCAAGCAGGAGAAGTTTCTTACCACTTAATTTGCCCATGGACAAGATACCTCCTATTTGTGTTTTATGCTAAATTGGGCGAATGTGCCCAACTCTCGCCTTACTTAATAAGGTTTTCGATCTCCGCTCTGATCGACTCTGGGGTGCACTCTTCTTTTGAAAGACGCTTTACCTCGACTCCGTCCTTCCAGAAAAGGAAAGTGGGAAGGCCCATTACGCGGAAGCCCATCGCCACTCTCTTGTTTGTCGAGCAGTCGACGGAGGTGAACTTTACCTTGCCCTTAAACTTCTCATCCTCTTCCATCTCGTGATAGTGGGGCATAAGGCCCATGCATGGGACGCACTGGGGACCCCAGAAGTCCACCACTACGGGAATTGACTTCTCTTCGCGTACTTCGGCGTCACAGTTTTCTTTTGTAAGTGCAATCATTGTATTCTGCCTCCTGTTTATATTTTAAAAGTCACAACTTTTAATTTCTATTTCTTATCTTATCATCTGCCGGTCAGAAAGTCGACCTTAAAAATGGTAATTAATTTTCTTTTTCAGCTTCTATTAACATAGTGTCGCGCAACATACGCTGGAGCATCTGACGGTCTATCACGCCGAAATCCTCTCCCGGCTCCGGCAGATTGTGGTTCTCCCGCTCCATCCTGTACCGCTCTCTCGCCTTATCGATCGCGATCAGGCCGTCCTTGTCATATTGACGGTCGTTCTTCTCGATCACGAGCGACCTGTACGGGCCGCGCATTATCGGGACGTTCGGAGGAAGCGGAGCCGAAACCAGTTTCCACCCCTGCTGAAGCAGCTCTTCCGCTTTGTCGAGGACCTCCAGCGGCGTACCGTCAACCGGGATTATCTCATGGGGCACAGCCGGGCCTTTTTCTATCCAGCCGTTGTTCGTAACGATACGTAACTCTTTTGTCGCCATCTGCCTGTCACCCAATCTCCTCAGCCCGCGCCGTTTTGTATAATATGATATTCTACAGCAAAAAGCAAAGGCTGTTTTTGTGCATTTTTATAAAAATAATAAGGGAAACACGGATTTAGTAAGTTTTTTTGTTCGGGTAAATATTTCTAAAAGGGGGGCGGCGCTTGATGCCGCCCCCTGTGCCGCTTTTTTCTAGTTCTTTTCGAAGATCGTCTGTTCTTCGATCGGGGTCGTCATCGCTTTGAAGGCGCGCATGAGCAGCTCTCTGCGCGCGGCCTTGTCGACTTCGGGGCCCAGTTCGGGATTTCCGACGGGATGGGGGATCGCCACGCCGGGGACTATTCTGTTTGTTCCGACTGTGAGCATGATGGGAACGATCGTCGCTATCTGAACGACGGGGATTCCGGCCGCGTTTTCAATTTCTCTTGTCATCGATGCGCCGCACCGAGTACAAGTTCCTCAGGTGGAGGTGAGGATCACGGCGTCAACTCCAGCTTCTTTCAGCTTCGCGCCGATCTCCTGGCCAAACTTTTCTCCGAAGGCGACGGCCGTGCCGGTTCCGGTCGTGGTGTAGAACTTATTGTGAAGCTTGCCGAAAACGCCCTCTTTCTCAAGTTCGCGCATAACGTCGATCGGAACGACGACATCGGGGTCGACATTGGCCCACTGACGGTCGTAGCCGCCGTGGATCGACTCGTAGTTGTCGGGCGTCATGTCGAAGAGTTCGGAGATGTCATACTCGCCGAAGCTCTCCGCCGAGGAGACGCGGATGCGGTCGGGGTTGCCCTTGGGGACGATTCCGCCCGAAGTGACGAGCGCGATCGTCGCGTGCTTCAGATCCTTTATGGGAGCTGCCGGCGGGATCTTCTTGAAGGTCGGCATCTCATATTCCGTCTGGAACTCTTCGCCGCGGAGTTTCTTCAGGAGCATCTCTACCGCGCGCTCGGCTCCGCTCTTCTCGTGGAAGAAGGATTTGCGCATGCCGCGGTGGATGTAGCCCTCTTCTTTCGCGGGGCCCATCTTCTCGCCCTTCGCGAGCTTGAGGCCGAGCGCCGCCATTACAGGAAGGGCCTTGCCCATGCCGCGCGCCGAATCCGCGCAGGGGACGATGTAGGTCTTCTTGGAGTAAAGCTCCACTCCGGGGTTCTCGGGGTACATCGAAGTTACTGTGGGGACGCCGAGTTCAGCCGCGACCGTGGCCGCGATGTCGCCGCAGGCGAAGCCGTAGCGTCCGGCGTTGAAGGCGGGGCCGGCGATGAAGAGGTCGGGCTTTTGAGCCTTTATCAGCTCAAGGCACTTGGCGCGCGCCTCGTCAGTGTGTTCTCCGTAGTAGCCGTCGCCGCAGATGACGGTGGCGACTATCTCGGCTTCGCCGTTGAAGGCCGCGTTAAGGCCCATTCCGGGGCCGACTATGCCCTCGCGTACCTCGGGCTGGTGGTCGGCCTTCTCTTCTCCGCCGATCCCGGCGTAGAACTGGTTGATATAATGAACAACTCTTAAGGTCATTGTGATTACCTCCCTATACCCACTCGCAGCCGAGCTTGTTGTAGCCGATTTCAGCTGTGGAGGCGATGATGGACTGAAGCTCCACATACATTGAACCGTCGGGGCGCAGGCTCTCTTCCGCGCCGCCCGAGAGGACAGCGATCGACTCGGGGTAGCCGATGACCTTGTCCATCGCGGGAACTTCGATCATTTCGTTGACGTTGCCCGTGGAAATAAAGCCCGTCAGCTCCGGCGTGGCGTCGGCAAGGCTCTGGCTCGCGCCGTCCGTTCCGGCCGATTCGTCGGAGACGAGGACCGCTTTGATGCCCGCGTTCTCAAAGTTCTTCGCGTTGAGGCAAAGGTCGGTGTCGGGGTTGCCGTAGCCTTCCTCCGATACGATCACGCCGTCCGCGCCGAGCTGCTGCGCGATCGAGAGGTTCATCTGCGAGGCGCGGATCTTGCCGGCGAGCACGGTGCTCTCCTGTGTGGGGACCATGCCGAGGAAGTTTATCTCTTTGCCGTGGCGGGCATAGAGGGCCTGTACGATGGGGTTGTGGCAGTGGTGCCAGGTGGTGTTTTTGTCGCAGGCAGAGACGCAGTTTCCGGAGACCATCGCGCCGTCGAGGACTTCGTTCGGGTGAATGAGAGTCGGGAGCGAGGGGCGGAGGTCAGCCGCGTAGAGATAGGTGTCGTGCAGCAGTCCCTGGGTGATATTCATGCAGACGTAGATGACCTTCGGGAGATCAGGGTACTTCTGGCTCTCTTCAAAGGTGTCGCCCTTTTCGAATACCGCGACTTCGTCGGCCTTCGCGCCGTTCTCTTCCGCGCAGCGGGCAAGATAGACGCCGAGCTTCAGTCCGGCTTCGCGGAGAGAAGTCTCGTAGAGGTGCTTCTCAAGGTTTTCTGTGGGTTCGACCGAGAGGACGATGTTGTACGTCTCTGAGAAAGGTGAATAGGGGGCTGCGGGGCCGCTCATGTCGATGAAGCCCTCCTGGAAGGCGACGATCGGACCGCAGGTTATGACCGCAGCGCCGTCAAGGACGAGCGTCTCGCCGTTTCCGGCCTTCTCCATGGGAGCCATGAATCCGGGGAAATAGTTGCCCTTTCCGATCTTCACGCGGGGTTCGACCGCGTCTTTGACCGGAATGATGCGGGTCTTCTCGCCGGGACGGGCAAAGTCTATGCTCACCTTTGAGAAGTTTCTGTCCTCGGCGATGAGGGCTTCGGCTTCTTCTTTGTTGACATAGAGCACGCCGTTCTTTACGTGGGTTTTCTCTGCAAAATCAAGTCCCTTGATATGGACCTTATGCAACTCCAAACGCATTTTGCATTCCTCCTTATTTATTGATAAAACAAACATTTAATTCTTTTTGGAAGATTTCGGCGCTTCAGCCCCTTTGTCTCCCTATTCACATTCTATCCATATGCAAGGTAAAATACATCATTCCTAAGAACATAAAAATGATATATAATAAAAATAGAACTATGCTCTTGAATAAAAAAGTCCGGGAGTGGTTTTCCGATGTTTAAGAAGATGGCCCAGAATATCGCCGAAAGTACGAGCGAGGTTATCGGCCGCGGCGTTCTTGTTACCGACGAAAATGGCATCATTATTGGATGTAATGTCAAGAAAAGGGTCGGCACCTACCACGAACCGTCCATAAAGGTGATGCAGGAAAACAAGCCCTGCGTCACATACAGCGAGGAGGCGAAAAAAATGCCGGGCGTCTATCCCGGCTATACCCTGCCGATACAATTCTTCGACAAGGTCATCGGTTCCGTCTCGATAACCGGCATGCCGGAGGAGGTCGAGCGCTTCGGGCTGCTCGTGCAGAAGCAGGCGGAGATAATGCTGCGCGAACAGGCCTTCCTTGAATCAAACCTCATGCGCGAACGCGCCCTGCGCGACCTCGTCGAGAATGTCGCCTCCTACGACGCTTCGCAGGGGATGGGCGAGCTCATCACACTGCAGGGCAAAGAGCTCGGCGTCACGCTTACACGCTGCAAGGCTTCCGTCGTCGTCGAGATGAAAAGCTGGAAAGACGATTCCAGCGAGAACGCCTATCAGGTGATGGTGCGCGAGCTGCGCTCCGCCTTTTCACATCCGCGCAACGTCATCTGCCCGCAGAGAAACAGGCGCGTGACCATCTTCGTAACGCCGAACCGTCCCGGTACGAACGACGATATAACCCAGAATATAGAGGGAGTCGCCCGCGGTTTCATTGAGAGCCTCGAAAACAAGGGCATCACGGCCGACATCGCCGTCGGCTTTCCCGCGAACGACCTGAACGGCCTCGCTATCTCGCTGCGCTCGGCGCGTGACGCGATGCGCCTCGCGGGACAGCTCAAACTTTCGGGAGTGATATCGGCCCGCAACCTCACGAGCGAGGCGCTGCTCGACCTGCTCCCCGCCGGCAAGCGCGAAGAGTTCGCCGACCGGACGCTCGCCGGGCTGGAAGGGCGCAACGACTACGAAGAGATGCGCGACACCTTTCTCGGCTGGTGCGAATCGCCCTTCGCGAGCGGAGAAGTGGCCGAACGCCTCGCGATGCACAGAAACAGCCTGCAGTACCGCCTTAAAAAGATCCGCGCCCTCACCGGCAAAGACCCCTGGAACTTCAAGGACGCCTTTGAACTATGGGCGGCCTTTGTGCTGAAGAACATCAGCGGAGGGGAGAAGAAGCAATAACCGTTCCCTCGCGCTGCCCCGGTGAAGAGCCGCGTCTCCGAACGCAGGCCGTTTTTGTGGATGAATTGTAAAATCGTAGTTTATATTTTCCCGCAATCGCGTAAATCGGCGTTTAGACGTGCGAATAACGAAATAACCGAGGGCCTGCCAAGCGGAGGCGCACTAGTGTGCGGCGAGCATTGGCAGGCCCTCGGTTATGAAGTTAGTCGTGCGTATAAACGCCGATTTACCTGCGTTTGACCTCTCATAATCCAGTGTATATAATACCTTGATGTATAAATGAAAATTCTTCATCTAAGAAGGAGAGATATAGATGCCGTATGATTTTTCCGCCATTGAGCCAAAATGGCAGAAAGCGTGGGCCGACTCGAAGATATTTGAGGTAGAGGCCGACCCCAGCAAAGAGAAGTTTTACTGCCTTGAAATGTTCCCCTACCCGAGCGGCGCGCTCCACATGGGCCACCTGCGCAATTATTCGATAGGCGACCTGCTTGCCAGATTCCTGCGTATGCAAGGGCTCAACGTCCTTTACCCGATGGGCTTCGACGCCTTCGGCATGCCGGCGGAAAACGCGGCGATCAAGAATAAGACCGCTCCCTCTGACTGGACATGGAGCAACATCGAGCATATGACGCAGCAGCTTAAACGCTCCGGCTACAGCTACGACTGGCGCCGCCGCGTCGAGACCTGCAATGTGGACTATTATAGATGGAACCAGTGGCTGTTCCTTCAGTTCTATAAGAAGGGCCTTGTCTACCGCAAGCACGCGCCCGTCAACTGGTGTGAGAAGTGTCAGACGGTCCTCGCCAACGAGCAGGTCGTTGACGACGGCGTCTGCTGGCGCTGCGGCACGCCCGTCACGAAGCGCGACCTTGACCAGTGGTTCATCCGTATCACGGACTACGCGCAGGAGCTGGTCGACTGCCTTGACGACCTGAAGGGCTGGCCGGAGCGCGTCGTCACGATGCAGCGCAACTGGATCGGCCGCTCGGAGGGCGTACACTTTGAGATGGATATCGCCGATACGGACCTCAAGCTTGAAGCTTTCACGACGCGTATCGATACTATCTTCGGCGTCACCTTCGTGGCGATGGCCGCGGAGCACCCCTACGTCGAGGAATTTGCGAAGATGGCCGGCGGAGAGAAGGCCGATGAGATGCGCGCCTTCGCCAAGCGGATGGCCTCGCGCAGCACGATCGAACGCACCGCCGTCGGTACGGACAAGGAGGGGCTCGATACGGGGTTCTTCGCGATAAATCCCGTCACAGGCGAGAAGGCGCCGATCTGGATAGCCGACTATATCCTTACCGATTACGGCACGGGGGCGATCATGGGCGTTCCCGCGCACGACCAGCGCGACTTTGATTTTGCGCGCAAATATAATATCCCCGTCATTACAGTCGTCCGCCCTGTTGACGAACCTGCTCCCGACGGCGCGACGATGCCCGCGGCGGTAGCGGCGGACGGCGTTTCATGCAACTCCGGCTTCCTTGACGGCCTCCCGACGGAAGAGGCGATCGAGAGGGCCGCCGAGTGGTTCGTGGAGCACAATAAGGGCAAAAAAGAGGTGCAGTTCCGCCTCCGCGACTGGCTGATCTCGCGTCAGCGCTATTGGGGCACGCCGATACCGATGGTCTACTGTGATCACTGCGGCGTCGTTCCCGTCCCCGAGGAACAGCTCCCCGTCAAGCTGCCGCTTGACATCGAGATGCCGGCGAACGGCGGCAACCCGCTCGCGCTGCGTCCCGACTGGTATAATACGACCTGCCCGGTCTGCGGCGGCCCCGCGCGCCGCGAGACGGACACGATAGACACCTTCTTCTGTTCCTCATGGTATTTTGACCGCTATACGTCCCCGTGGTGCAAAGATAAGCCCTTTGACAAGGACGACGCTGCCTACTGGATGACTGTGGATCAGTACATCGGCGGCATCGAACACGCCTGCCTGCACCTGATCTACGCGCGTTTCTTCACGAAGGTGCTCTCCGACCTCGGCCTGCTTCCCGCCGATATGCGCGAACCGTTCAAGAGGCTCCTGACGCAGGGCATGGTCATCAAGGACGGCGCCAAGATGTCAAAGTCGATCGGCAACGTCGTCGACCCAGACGAGATAATAAAAAAGTATGGCGCGGATACCGCGCGCCTCTTCATTCTTTTCGCGGCCCCGCCGGAGAAAGACCTCGACTGGTCCGAGCGCGGAGTCGAAGGGGCGAACCGTTTCCTCGGACGCGTCTGGCGCCTTGTCGAGCAGAACCTCGAAGAACTTAAAAAGGCCTCCGCGGAGCGCGTGGCGATGGATTCTCTCACGCTGCAGGCGGAGCGCGATATGAAGCGCGTCATCCACAGCGCTCTGGACCGCGTGACGAAGGACATCCGCGACGAGCGTCAGTTCAACACCGCCGTCGCCCGCCTGATGGAGCTGACGAACGCGCTGATCTCCTTCGCGCCGGAGGATGCCAAGGGCTGGAGCATCAAGCGCGAGGGCGTGGAGACGCTGCTGTGCTGTCTCTCTCCCTTTGCGCCTCATATTACGGAAGAGCTCTGGCACCAGATGGGCAATGAAGACTTCCTCTCCGTCCGCAGGTGGTTCGAGGTAGACGGGTCAGCGCTTGTCGCGGACAGCGCCGCCGTCGTTCTGCAGATAAACGGCAAGGTGCGCGAACAGTTCACCGTGCCGGCCGGCCTCTCAAAGGAGGAGCTGCTCACCGAGGTGATGTCCCGCGAGGCGACCAAGAAGCGTCTCGAGGGCAAGGAGATCGTCAAGACGATATCCGTCCCCGGAAAACTCGTAAATATAGTGGTGAAGGGCTGATGCCGGCCCTCCTCCTGATCGCCGCCTCGGGGACAGCTCAAAGGCGCCTTCTCGAGGAGACCGCGGCTGAACTTGAAAAAAAAGGATATGCGGCCGCCGGGAGGCAGGAGGGCGGGGAGTGGCACTCCCTTCTCTCCGATAATATGACCGGCGGCCTTTTTGACGAAAACCGTTTTATCGTCGTCGAGGGGGCTCCGCTTATGGGCCCCTTCCCCGAAAAACTCTCCTTTATGATCGACCCCGCCTCGTCCGTTGTGCTCGTACTCGTTTATGAAAGCGAGGTAAAGTCGCAGCCGTCGAAGTTTATCCCCAAAGATATCCTCGCGAAATGCAGGCTGCTCCGGGCGGCGGAGTTTCCCCGCTGGCCGCGCGAACGCCAGATGTGGGTGGCCGGCCTAGCGAAGGAGCTCGGCGTGAACCTGGCGCCGCAGGGAGCTTCGATGATCGTCGAACTGCTTGAGGACCCGGAGGAGATCCGTGCTCAGCTGAAGAGCCTCGGCCTTCTGAAAAAGAAAACCCCCGTCGGCGCGGATGATGTGGAGCAGCTCTGTCTCGACGACGGGAGCCGGAACCTTTTGCGCCTGCTTGACGGCCTCTGTACCGGCGACTGTGCCGGAGTGCTGAAGAGCCTGCGGGCGATAGCGCGTACGGGGGATCTGATACCGACGCTGACGCCGATACACAATCGTATGAGACTGGCCTGGTACTCGGGGCTTGGCAAGGACGGACCGGCTTTCGCCCAGGCGCTCGGCGCGAAGGATTACGCCTGGCGCATGGCGAAGCAGGCCGATCAGAGGTACGGCCACGCGGCGGTCACCGACTTTATCGCCTCTCTGATAAGGATGAACATCGAGGAGAGAAGCGGGCTGGGCTCCGGCTGGCAGGGGTTGGAGACGGCGGTGATAACTCTGTTGAGCTCATCTCCCGCTGCGCGGAGCCGGTAGAGTGGACGATTAAATTCAAGTTTGCAGTTTAGGACGAACGAAAAACGGCGGATCTCCGCAGGGAGCTCCGCCGTTGTTTTCTAAATAATGAATATACAGACCCGTGTCTTAGGCTGAGAGAGCCTTGACTTTTGCAGACATGCTCGACTTGCGGCGGGCCGCTGTATTACGGTGGACGACGCCCTTAACTACCGCCTTATCCAGTACGCCCTGAGCCTCGTTCAGCCTCTTTGTCGCAAGATCAAGATCCTTGCTCGCTACCGCCTCGAGGAGTTTCTTAACCGCGTTCTTGCAGCGGGTTTTCCAGAAACGGTTGTAGATGCGGTTTCTCTCAGTGACCAGGACTCGTTTTTTTGCTGATTTCTTATTTGGCAATGCCGTCACCTCCTTCACAAAGACAGCGAACATCTTAGCACAAAAGGGGGGCGTTGCGCAATAGTTCAAAAAAAAATCGCCAAAAAGATTATTCTTTTCTTGCCGCGCGGGCAAGTCTATGTTATATTTATCAGGTTGTTTATGGGCCAATTATTCTGCAAAGAATTTTTGATAGTTTGATAACGATGACAAAACGCAGGAGGTGTAGTCTGTGAAACGAACTTTTCAGCCGCACAATATAAGACGCAAGCGCTCAATGGGCTTTCTTGAACGCTCCGCATCCCCCAGCGGACGCCGCATTCTTAGAAATCGGCGCCGTAAAGGTAGAGCACGTCTCGCCGTCTAATTAGCTGTGGATTTTGGTTTTTCATCTGCAAAAAGGCTAAAGAGCGGGTGGCAATTTGATCTTGTATTCCGCACCGGACGTCGTGAAACTGGCGCACTGGTGCGGTTGTTGTTTCTAACTAAGGCAAAGGGGCCCGCGCTTGCCGGTGTGACGGTCGGCAAGAAGATCGCCGGCGCGGCGCGGCGCACGCGCGGACGCCGCGTTATGCGCGAGGCCGTCAGGAGGCTTCTGCCGTGGGTCAGAGAGGGTACGTGGATAGTGGCCTCCCTGCGTGAAAACGCCCTCGGGGCGAAGGCCGATGAAATTTATGCGGACATGGCTCTTTCCCTGAAACGCCGGGGCTTGCTGGTACAGGAGTGGCCCGGCGCGGATTGGAATATCGATTCCGGGAGAAATTGATCGTGCGCTTGGTCTCTTTTTGTATGATATTCTGCATCAGAGCCTATCAGGCGATCATCTCTCCGATCCTTGGCGGGGGAAAATGCAGGTTTTATCCTACTTGTTCCGAGTACGCGGCGGAGGCGCTGCGGCGTTATGGCCCGGTCACTGGATTGTGGCTGGCGTCGGCCCGGTTGGTAAAATGCGGCCCGTGGCATAAGGGGGGCTTCGACCCTGTGCCGGAGACCGCTGAGATTGCGGTGCGGAAATGGATAGGAAGGCTCTGCTCAAAGACGGAGCAAACTTCGAAAGGTTAGGTGAAGGTTTTGGGCGCGATATGGAATGGAGCGAGCGAGCTCCTTCTCTCGATACTCGAGTTCTTTTATGGGATCACGCATTCTTACGGACTGGCGATCATACTGCTCACAATAGCGGTGAGGATCGCTCTTTACCCGCTCAATCAGAAGCAGATGCTCTCTATGCAGCATATGCAGAAGATTCAGCCGATGCTGAAGGTGATCCAGGAAAAATACGCTAACGACAGGGAAAAAATGAATCAGGAGACTATGCGTCTCTACAAGGAATACAAAGTAAACCCGGCGGCGGGATGCCTGCCCCTCGTAGTGCAGCTTCCCATACTCATCCTGCTCTTCAACGTACTGCGCACCTATGATTTCGCGGATACGGCCTTTTTCGGCGTCCTTCTCGGCTCTTCGACGACCGCGGGGCTTGCCAAGGCTTTCGGCATCGCGGCGGCCGCCAACGGCGAATACAGCATAATGGCCGTCCTTTCCGCCGTCGTTACGAATCCCGCCGGACTTGCGCACGTCAACTTTTATCTTGGAAACCTGATCCTGCTCATCAGCATCTCCGTGCTCACCTGGGCGCAGCAGAAGCTCTCGGGCGGCAACAATCCCCAGATGGCGATGATGAATACCATCATGCCGTTTTTTATGGCGTTCATCTGCCTCTCGATGCCAGGCGGCGTAATGCTCTACTGGGGCCTCTCCTCGCTGATAGGCGTAGCGCAGCAGTATTTCGTGATGAAGAAGACGACCCAAGAGCTTGCGGTAAAGCCGACTCTCCACAAGAACAAGCCGGTTAATCCCGCGGACGACGATGACGAAGACGATGAGGATTAAATCATGAAAGAGACAGATCTGATACCGATGCCTGAAATAGAGAGCGCAGTGGTGGACTGCTCATCGATCGATGAAGCGAAAGCCAAGGGCGCTCAGATGTGGGATATCCGGACTGAGGATGTGGACGCGACGGTCCTCTCCGAGGATAAAAAACTTTTCGGACTGCTGGGCTCGACCTATAAGATAGAGATACGCCCGTTCGCGCCCGTCTCTTATATCAAGTCCTGCCATTTCGTCAACGAGATACTCGACAAGATGGAACTTGACCTGATACCGGAGCTTACCGACGACGGCATGATCAACCTGGTCGGCGAGGACGCCGGAGTGGTGATCGGCCGCTACGGCGAGACGCTGAAGGCCCTTGAGTACATCACGAACCTTGTCTGCCACGATGATATGTCGACGAGACGCGTCCGGTTCGACTGCGGGGGCTACCGCGCCCGCAGGGAGCAGACGCTGCGCCGCCTTGCCGAGTCGATCGCGCGCGAGGCGAAGCACAAGGGATCGCCGGTGAGCCTTGAGCCGATGTCGAGCTGGGAACGCCGCCTCATCCATATCGCTCTGCGCGACAATAAGGATGTGGAGACCCGTTCGATCGGCGAAGAGCCGCTGCGCAGGGTCCTCGTCTGCCCCGTGGGAGCGGCCGCGCGAGGCCGCGGCGGCGACCGTGGACGGAGACACTCCAATCGCGGAAAGTTCAACTAACGAAGGGGGATCATGTATCCCGTAATATTTAAAATTTCATTTGTGGAGGCCCGCAGCTATTATTTGCTGTGGGCTTCCGCTTTGCTCATCTTCGTATTCTGGACGCGGCGCCGCGCCGAAAAGCTCTGGGACATGGACGACGACGATGTCACTTCCGTGCTGCTATGGGTCTATTGCGCCGGCGTCCTCGGTTCATACGCGGCCAGCGTCGCTGAGAGGCTGCCGCTCTACCTCAGCGGCGGCCTCTCTCTTAAAATGACGCTGCGCGGGCTCTCCTCGGGGGGAGGTATGCTCGCCGGAGGACTTGTTGGGATCTGGCGGCTGAAAAAATGCCGGATCGGCATCGAAGATTTCGCGGAGGCCGCCGCCATTCCCGCCGCCGCGATGCTCGGCGTCGGCCGTATCGGCTGTTTTATGGAAGGCTGCTGCGCCGGCGTTGGAAAGCATTACGCCCCGGCGCCATGGTGGGCCGTGCATCTGCATTTTGATCCGGCGGGCCTTTACCGGTATCCCTCGCAGTTGATGGAATCTCTCGCCGCCCTGACGATGTTGATCCTGCTGCTGCTGGTCGAGAGGTTTGTGAGAAGAGTCAGGGGCGGCGGCAGCGCCGCGGTGGTATTCCCTCTTTTCATGGCGCTGTACGGTCTCTACCGGCTCATTTTTGACCATTTCAGGGAGCTTCCCGGCTCCAGGTGGATATGGCTGCTCGCCTCTTTCGCCGGCCTTCTCTGGCTGGCTTTCTCCGTTATACGTCTTTTCGCGCTTCGCCGCCGCTGAAGTTTTTCAGGAACCGCAGCAGCGATTCGCCGTCCATTGGCTTCGCGATCAGGTAACCCTGTATTTTTGTGCAGCCGATGCTGAGCAAAACGGCAAGCTCGTCTTCGCTTTCGACCCCTTCGACGATGACCTTCTGCCCGGTGGCGCGCGCGACCGCGATGATCGCCCTGACGATCTCCCTCTGTATGGCGGAATTCTCTATATCATCGACGAAGCTCTTGTCTACCTTTATATAGTCGGCGCTGAGGTCTTTCAGGTAAGAGATGGTGGAGTATCCCGTGCCGAAGTCGTCGATATATATCGCTATTCCCGCCTCTTTGACGGGGCACAGCATCTCCCGCAGTTCCACGGCATTTTCCAGACAGTTCGATTCCGTTATTTCGATACCCAGTGAATGAGGCGGCAGCCCGGAATCTCTGACCTTTGCAAGCAGTTTCGGGATGAAGTCGGCCTGCGCGAGCTGTACGGGAGAGACGTTGAATTCCACGGAAACGCCGCATCCCGCATTCTTAAGCCTTTTTGCGAAGGCGATCGATTCGTCAGCGACCCAATCGCCGAGTGCGTTGATGAAGCCGCTTTTTTCCGCCATCGGGATGAATACGCCCGGCGGTATATCCCCGTGGCTGGCGCTGCGCCAGCGTGAGAGCGCCTCCACCGAGGTGATCCTATCCTCCATGGCGTCGTATATCGGCTGGTAATAGAGCTCCATCTCACAGTTTTTCAGGGAGAGGCTGAGCGCCGTTTCAATGTCGAGGCTGCGCAGTATGGAGCGGTATCTCTTCTCATCGAGATGACAGACGCCGTTGTTTTCCTTCGCGAGGCGCGTCGCTATCTCGCCATAGCGAAATATATCGTCTGGCGTGACGCTGTGGTTGGCGGTATATTCCTTATAGGTGATGACGCCGATGTTGCAGCTGACGTCAAAAGTACTGTTGCCGACGCGGAACGGAGCGAAGAAAGCCGCTTTGATCGCCTCGCGGAGCTCCGCAAGCTCTTCTGTATCTTTGTAATCATGATAGACGACGAAGTTATCGTATTTCAGGCTGTAAAGCTCGGCCTTGAAGTCCTTCACCGCCGTTTTCAGGCGGCTGGCGGCCTCAGCGATCGTTTTGTTGTAAACGGGGCTGCCGAATATTTCCAGTATCCTGTTCGCGTTGTTGATCTCGACAAAGCAGCATACGGCCTGGTAATCTTCCGGCGGATGCTCCGCCATCACCGCGCGTATTTTCTGTGAGAAGACTTCACTGTTGGGCAGTCCCGTGAGCTTGTTGACGTAAGCGAGGTCGCGTATGCGCTGCTGCATTTTTTCATCCTTGGTGATGTCGAGCGCCAGCGCCTGCCCTATTCCCTTGGGATCGGCTTCGACAAGCTGAATCAGTAGGTATACGCAGTGCCCGCCTGAAACGGCGCAGCAGAGGCGCAGCGATTCCCCTCCCTTGAAGGGCGCGTGCGGGAATATTTTCTGTCCGGCAATCGTGATGTCGCCGAAGTTGAAGTCTCGTGTCTTTGCCGGCAGCCCCAGCAGCTCCGCGAAGCCGCCGTCGAAACCTTCAGCCCGCCCTGAAGGATGGAGGGTCAGCAGGTGAAGTCCCGATGAGTCCAGCATCGCGTTGGAGATGCGCTGGAGGCGGGACGAGCGCCAGGCGTAAAAATAGACGGAGAGGATGATGGTGATCAGCAGCAGCGTCAGCGCCGTGAATGCGGCGGCGACCGTCATCAGCAGCTTGCGCTGTTCGCCTCTGATACTGTTGTTTGACGAGATGGCGATGAGCTTCCAGTTGTTGGTATTGGGCAGCGTTACGTAGGAGATAAAACGCCCTGTGTCTTTTGAACTGTAATTGCAGACGTCGGAGCCGTCGGCGGCGGAAGACATCCGCGCGGCGAGTTCGTCGCTCTCCCGCTCGGAGAGGATGCCTCCCATGAAGTTGAATACGTTAGTCGAACTGCTGAGGAACATCTGCGGGTCGCTGAAGAGGCCTGAATTTGAGATGACGGAATTTTCCCCGTCTACAAGAAAGAGGAAGGCGCCGTTATATTGGATGTTTATATTTTTCAGGAAGGCGGCAGCGTCCCTGAGCCCCATCACGGCGTTGAGCGTGCCGATGACTTCGGCCCCCATATAGATGGGGACGCAGATCGCGATAAATTCGGTTCCCTGTATCCTGTCTTTCGCGGCGGGGTCGAGCATCACGGATGACGTTGAGGAAAAACCGCGCAGTGCCCGCTGGAAGGAGTCGTAAACATAGACGTTGTAACCTTTTCCATCGGGATTTATCACCGTGCCATCCGCGTCGGCGATGGAGATGCGCTTGTAATCCATCTCATCTTTTGACGTCTGGTAAAAGGCGATATAATCCTTGAGCCCGTCCAGTACCTTGCGCGGATCCCTTGTCGATTCGTTGGCGCGCGTCCTCGCGACAGAGGAGAGCATCTGGATGCGGGTATTTATTCTTTCATTGACGATGTCCGCGGCAAGCGAAACTACAGAATTTGTCTGGACGCTGTCCTGTCTGCCGTATAGCTCCCGGACGCGCAGCAGCAGCATAACGCTCATACAGGCAAACAAAAAGAGCATTACTATAAGAAGGACAAAGGTGCGTGTCAGGAAAAAATGTAGATTTATCCTATTCTTCAAGTTCCCGCGAGTCCTCCTCAAGATCGTGCGCCTTTGATTAATTATAGCACGAATGGCATTGACATCTCCACAAATATTCCACAAAAAGCATTATTGACTTTCATTGACCATATGGTATTATTATGAGCCATGCAGTAAGTAGAAAGTGAGAAAAATTTTGGAGGTGTTTCAATGGAGAAATTCAATCTGAACAGCGGTTTGAAAAAGTTCGGAACAGCCGCGCTGGCCGCGCTGGTTTTATTCGCCGGCGGGGCCGCTGGGTCCTATATAGCAACAAGATACACAGTAACCGAGGCCGGCGTCGGCGTGGCCGCAAATCCCGGAGGGGCGGCGTCGGCTTCCGCCCCGACGGTGTTTGATCAAAAGAACCCATACGTGGCTATCGTCAAGAGGAGTTCGCCGGCGGTCGTCAACATCGACGTTGAGACGATGGTGACAGAGCAGCCGGTGGTCAACCCCTTCCAGGGAAATCCTTTTTTTGAGGAGTTCTTCGGCGAAGAGTTCTTCGGCCCCCAGCAGCGTCAGAGTCAGCCGCGAAAGGTGCCGCGCCGCGGCAAGGGGTCCGGCTTCATCGTCAGCAAAGAGGGCTACATCCTCACGAACAACCACGTCGTTGAGGATGCCGACAAGATAAAGGTAACTCTGCTCGACGGCAGGACCTTCGACGCCAAAAAAGTGGGGCAGGACCCGACGTTCGACCTTGCCGTCATTCAGATAAAGGCCAAGGACCTTCCGGTACTGCCGCTTGGCGACTCCGGCGCGACGGAAGTCGGCGAGCAGGTAGTGGCGATCGGAAACCCGCATGGTTTTGAGAACACTGTCACCGCGGGCATCATCTCCGCGAAAAACAGGACTCTGCAGGCCCCCGGCATCAACTTTCAGGGATTCCTGCAGACCGACGCGGCGATCAACCCCGGCAACAGCGGCGGCCCGCTCATCGATCTCAATGGAAACGTCATCGGGATCAACACCGCGATCGTTCCCTATGCCCAGGGCATAGGCTTCGCGGTCCCAGTAAATATGGCGAAGCAGATAATGGACGACCTCATCAAACACGGAGAGGTGCGGCGCGGATGGCTCGGAGTGACTGTGCAGCCGCTTACGGCTTCACTCGTAGAGGCTTATAAGATCCCCGTCAAAGAGGGCTCGATCATCGCAGACGTCCAGAAGGGCTCACCGGCGGAGAAGTTCGGACTGCGGCGCGGAGATGTGATAACGGCGGTGGGCGACAGCAAGATAAAGAACAGCGAGGACGTGGTCTTTGCCGTGCGCAACAAACTTGCCGGCGAAAAGGTACCCTTTGAGATATATCGCGACGGCAAAAAGATGACCGTCGAAGTAACGCTCGGCGATATGGACAGCATCAAGGGCGCGAGAAGACAGAGCTCCAACCCGCGCGGCGGCCAGCAGAGCGCCCCGCAGGAATCGACGCAGATGGGCGTCACGGTGGTCGTCAACAGCCCGGAATTCAGCAGACAGCATGACCTCTCGGAGACCGGCGGGGTGGTCGTGACAAAGATCGCCCAGGGCTCGCAGGGGCAGCGCCTCGGCCTTCGCCCCGGAGATGTGATTCTGGAGATCAACCGCCAGAAGATAAACTCCATCGCCGATTGGGAGCGGATGATGAGCGCAAAGAAGGGCGCGCTGGGCCTCCTCGTCTCGCGCGGCGGGCAGACGCTTTTCATCTCCGTCGGCAAATAAAGCTCATCAGGCTGAAAAACTTGTAAAATAAAAAAATCCCGTCCCGCCGGAGATCATCCTGACCGGCGGGACGGGCGTCTTTAAGCGGTCATTTCTTCTTTCTATAACAGAAATCGCAGCGGTCTCCGCCCTCCATCAGCGTCTTGCTGCGAACGAGTTCCAGCCCTTCGTCGAAGCCCTCAAGGAAGGCCGCGTCACGCTCACATGAGATGACGCTCCCTATATCCCCATAGCCGAGTTCCCGGTAAAGCTCGGCAAAGGCGCAGCGGGTGACGTCGAAGCGGCAGCAATCGGCGCTGTCCTCTTTCAGAGTGGATTCCAGCGCTCCGCCGGCGTTCCAGCGCGCGATGCAGTTTTTCTTAAAAGATTCCAGGCCGCCGCCGCATTTTTCACTCAGCTCTTTTCCGGCCTCGCGTGAGATATCTTTCAGCGCACGCCTGACGACCTCGTAAGCACGCTCCTCCCCGAACTCAAGGGAAAAGGCGCGTATGAGCGGGCCGATCACCTTTGCCTCGATCTCTCTCTGCTGCAGAAGCGGGATCTCTTTAAATTTTTCTCCCAAAATGACAACCTCCCTGTGATGGACATACAAGAAAACGATATGATTATTCTACCCCGAAAAACACCCATATGCGCCGTTTTGAATTGACGCCGGTTTCTCGCGTTTAAAAAATTCAGGCTGCCGTTTGCCATCTTGCCGGGATGGCTATATATTTGTATAGGCAAACGGCCGACGCGGGGGCGCGGCGAGATAATACGTTAACCATTGATTTTAGCGTTTTTTTTCAGGTAATTCTATATAATTATCCGCCTGCGCCGATGTTAGAATAAACTTGCGGCGGAACGCCAAAATATATAACTATTTGAAGGAGGTCATTTCTTATGAGCGATCAAATTATGGATGCTAGCCAGGCAAAGATCGAGGCGATGGAGGCAAAGATACTGGAGCTGGAGGCGAAACTTCAGGAGCAGGCAAAAATGGCGGGGGAAGAGATCAGCGAGGGAAAAGAAGCTCTGCTCGAAAATATAAAAAACGGCGCGGAGCGCCTTTACAAAGACCTGACCCCCTTTGTCGAGAAATACAAGGAAGAGCGCGATCAGGCGATGCGCGCGGCCGGAACGAAAATATGCGAGCATCCGTTTATATCGGTGGCGGCGGCATTTGGCGCCGGCCTTCTGATCGCCAGGCTGCTGGAGAACAAGGTCTGTCACGGCGGACATTTTCACCGTTCCTGATGACGCGGGAAAACAGAGACCTCCTGTCAGCTTTGGACGGAGGGACAACTGAATGAGCCGGCTGACCGAGCTTGTGCTGAGTTTTTTTGACCTTATGGAGGCGGAGGGACGCGAGCTTCGCGAACAGGCACAGATCGTCGCGCGCGGCGCCATCATGCTCTTTTTTGGCGGAGTGCTGCTTACCGCCGGCCTGCTGGCGGCCGGCTACGCGCTGTACCTCACGCTCGCCCGCCTGCTCGGAGCCCCCGCGGCCGCCTTCATCGTCGCGTTGCTGCTCGGCGCGGTGGGGATGACTCTTATATCAAAATCGTCGCCGCGGAATAACGGCGGCGCGGAGCGCGCGGAGTCAAAAAATGAAGACGCGGACTAAGCCGGCAAACCTAGCCGAGGCGAAAAAGAATTTCGCCGCGGCTATGGATAAGATGAGCCCGGCAAATATAATAAGAAGTTACCCGATAGAAAGCGCAGCCGCCGCGGCGGCGGCAGGAGCGCTTACGGCGTTTTCGGGAAGAAGGCTTCTTACGCTCATCTTCCCGATCACAGAATTATTTTCGTTGTACGGCAAGCTAAAGAGCGGCAGGGCCGAATAGACGGTCTACGCCGTCTACGCCTCCGCCGCCCTCGCATAGAGGATGTGAAAGCCGCTCTTGTGTTTGCGGACCAGTTTGTATCCCGCGTATCCCTCGGCGATGGCCTTCATCTGCGCGGCCTTGTCTCTGATGGGGATCTGCAGGTGGCCGTGCGTCCATATCGGCAGCAGCGACGAGCGGAAGTCCTTTTTTAGGATAAAACGCAGATAGCCTCCATAGACCTCTTTGATGCCGATTATCCTGAAATTGCAGGTCAGTATATTCTCAAGACTGAAGATATTCTTCGGCGATACGGTCGTCAGCAGAGAAGTGTGTTCCCTCGCGACGATGTCCTCAACGAGGTACTGTGTCAGATATTGTACGTTGTTGCCGCGGAACTCCCAGTCCACGACACAGAAACCGGTGACGGCGGGGAATTCGTCGCCGTCAAGTTCGACATTAAAGGATTTTACCTCCTTCTCAACCCAGTTGCGTTCCATCTTTACGGTGCGCGCAGTGACGAGCTTTCCTTTATGGCGTATGCCGACCGCCAGCCCTTCGCTGCCGAGAAAACGCTCGATCTCCTCGTATGGGCTCGCCGCGAAGATATCGCGGGAAAGTCCGTTGGCCACTTCATCATGAAGAGCGGCCGTCTCTTCGATGTCCTCCGGGCCGAGCCTGCAAAGTTCACATTCGGCAATTATCGCGGCACCGTCGGTATTATGGCGTCTTATGAATATTTTCCGAGAGTTGCTCTCATCAAATAGATTCATATACATCCCTCCTTTTCATAATCAGAAAGAGTTTTTTCGGAAAAGGAAACAGGAAACTATGAAATTATAATTGAAAAGGGGCGGTTAATTCAAGCGCAGTCTTGTTTATTCTATCCGTGCCAATTGTGATAATTTTCGATTATTGAGCCGCATCGGACAAAAGGCGCGGCATAGTATTATAAATCGCCTGCCATAACAAAAGTTTATAACGGCGGGAAACACCAGTATTCGCAAATAGTTTCTAAGGGAAATAAAAAAATTTGGAGGCGGCACCCAGACTCGAACTGGGGATAAAGGATTTGCAGTCCTCTGCCTTACCACTTGGCTATGCCGCCGTAACGAAAGAGAGTATAACAATCCTTGACTGTGGTGTCAAGGAAGGGAGAGAAATTTCATCCCATTTTCTTTATGAATTGTTTTTGGGGCGGCGCCGCGGAGCGCCTCCGCCGGCTGGTTTTTGTGCCGGTATGGCTGCGGCCGGGGGAGGCTTTCCGGTCGGTTTGGGGGCGGCGTTTCGGCCTTCACAAAATCCCCACATTTAGTTCATAAAATCTTCATAGCCTCTTGATATCATATCCTCAGCGGATAGGGAGGCGGCCGGTTTTAGAATATGGCGGCCGCCGAGGTAAAATTTTTCTGGGAGGAATAAACGAATGAAAGTTAAAATCATCGGAGCGTTATTGATGGTTATGGCAATTGCGGGAACGGCTGCCGCTTATCAGCCTTGCGGAGACGCTCCGCGTCACGAGGGGCGCCGTCACGGAGGCCGGGAACTGTCGCAGGAGGAGCGCGTACAATTTGACGCGTTGAAAAAGCTGCAAGGCGAGATCAGAGCCGAACTTAGCAAGGATAAGCCTGATAAGGCAAAGGCGCGGAAGCTCTTTGAGAAGGAGCTTGATATTCGAGAGAGTTTTATGGCGGAGCGTTTCAATGACTGCCTCGCCAACCACGATAAGGACAGCCGCTGCCGCTGGCGTGACGAAGGCGGAAGAGGCCGCGGAGATAACGACGGCGCCTGGCGCGAGCTCCGCCAGGAGATGAGCAAGGATTACCCTAATAAGGCAAAGGCGCTCGAGCTTTACAAAGAGGCCTCAAAGACGCGCCGCGAACAGGCGAAGGCGCGTTTTGAGGAGGTCCTCAAGGACCCGGCGAGGTTTATGCAGGATGGAGAACACCGGCGCGGACGGGCGGAGGGACGTCACGATTTCTGCGGCTCACACCGGGATTGCCCCGACTGCCGCAGGCCGGGAACTTGCCCGCAGCATAATTGCGTAATCAACTAGGCTGTAAAAATATCGCTGGCGGCTCGGCATAGAGCCCTTGCGTTTATTATAGAAACCAACAGGAAGGTCGGGGCGGTTTTTTTGATCCGTCCCGGCCGTAAAAGAGACATAGGAGATATTTCTGGCATATAATTAACGAAGAAAGTTTACGAGGAGAGCGACGGTGCGGCCATGAAGATACTTATTATTGAGGATGAATCAGCGATAGCAGAGGTCGAAAAGGCCTATATAGAGCGGGAGGGCTACGGCGCGGAGATCGCGCGGGACGGCCTGGAGGGGCTTGCCAAGTTCCGCTCCGACACTTTTGACCTGGTGCTGCTGGATCTGATGCTTCCGGGTATGGCCGGCGCCGACGTTTGCCGTGAGATACGCCGCAGCTCAAACGCTCCGATCCTCATGGTGACGGCAAAGAGCGGAGAGGACGACATCGTCGCCGGGCTTGACGCCGGCGCGGACGACTATATAGTAAAGCCATTTTCGCCCAAGATCCTGATGGCGCGCGTCCGGGCCAACCTGCGCAAGAACGGCGCGGCGGAGGGCGGCGGCTCGGATGTCATTACGGTGGGCGGTTCGCTCGTGATAGACCCGCAAAACTTTACCGTCAAGAAGAACGGCGAAGAGGTATCGCTTACCCGCAACGAATTTATGATCCTTTCAAAGATGGCTGCGCGTCCTGAGAAGACGTGGAGCCGCGACGATCTTATAACCTATGCGCTCGGCTATGAGTATGACGGTTTTGAGCGTTCTATCGACAGTTACATAAAGAATATACGCAAGAAGCTTTACGACCCCGAGCATGAGAACGGCTACATACGCACGGTGCACGGCTTTGGCTACAAGATCTCGGAGTGAGGCGCGATGAATATCAAGCGGTCCCTGAAGACGAAGCTGATTTTTCAGTATATGGTGATCGTCATCGTGTGTATGCTCGTCATCCCGACCGCCATCTCTGAGCTGTTAGACCGGCAGTTCCGCGGCTTCGCCACCGAGCGTCTGCGTGAGAATGAACTGGAAGTCGCGGAGTTTTTTGCCAAAATGTACATTGAAAACGGATCGTGGCAGGGATGCAGCCTCTTTCCGCGGGGATCGGATTTTCTGCGCTGGCCGATGGTGGTGGTGCAGCTGTTTGACGAAAAGGGCGTCGAGGTGCGTAAGTACAGCCGCATGATGAAGCGGGAGGGGCATCATAATAAAAATCCCGAGCCGATGGCCTTCAAAGGAGACCTGCTGGTCAGCAGCCGTGAGATAATCATTGACGGCGTCCGGGTCGGCGAGGTCCGCTTCACCTGCCTGCCCTTCAACAACAGTCCGGAAGGCGGTTTTCTGCGCAAATTCAACAAGATAATGTATTACGCGGTCGCCCTGATGCTTGTCGTCGCCGCGATGATCGCGGTCTTTATGGCCTACCGCATCAGCCGTCCGGTTTTGAACGCGGCAAAGCGCGCGCAGCAGATAAGCCACGGCAAGTATCGCATGGAAGACCGGATGGAGTCGGATATTACGGAGCTACAGGCGTTGATCGACAGCGTGGACCGGCTCGGCGAGAGCTTGGAGGCGCAGGAGGAGCTGCGTAAGCGGCTCTTAAGCGATATCGCTCATGAACTGCGCAATCCTGTGACTATAATTAAATCCCACCTCGAAGCGATCGAGGACGGCGTGTGGGAGCCTACGCCGGAACGTATCCGCCTAACGGTCAGCGAAGTCGATCGCCTTTCGCAGCTTATCTGCGAGGTGGAGAAGCTTACTTACATCGAGGGGGCGGGGCATTCTCTGGCTCTTGAAAATATTGACGCCTCGTCGGTAATAGAGAGGGCGGCGCTGGTATTCGACCCGCTGTATAAGAACAAGGGCGTCGAACTGAAGCGGGAGATCCAGCCCGATGTGATGATGGTCATGGACGGGGCGAAGATCCGCCAGGTGATAGAAAACCTTCTTTCAAACGCGCTGCGTTACACGGACGCCGGCGGCGCGGTCACGGTGTCGATGTCCAGCGACGCCGCCGAGATGAGGATAGAGGTGGCCGACAGCGGCATCGGCATCGGCGCGGCGGACCTGCCGTATATATTTGAACGCTTCTATAGGACCGATGTGTCGCGGGCGAGGACGAGCGGCGGCATCGGCATCGGGCTCGCGATAGTTAAGGCTATCGTCGAGGCGCACGACGGTACGATAACCGTCGCGAGCGATCCAGGCGAGGGCAGCCGCTTCACCGTCAGGATACCACGAAAAGATACTGAGTAAAGAAGGAGAGTGTATCTTATGAGAATAGCCGCATTAAGATGGCCTCTGGCCTGCGCGGCGCTGATGTTCTGCGCCGCGGCCTCATGGGGGGCGCCGCTTACGATCGAGGAATGTCTGGCCTCGGCGATGAAGAACAACCCCGACCTCATGGCAGCGGAGGAGAAGATCGCGGCACAGCGCGCCACGATCGGGCAGGCGGCCTCCGCGGGGCGGCCGCAGCTTTCGGCGGGAAGCTCGTATTCGCGGGGCGGCAGCGGTCTGTCCGGAGACAACAACAGCGGTTCCTATTCCGGCAACGTGAAGGTTGAGCAGTCGATCAGCGACTGGGGCCGGCGCGAGGCTAAGGTGGAGGGCGCGCAGCTTTCGACCGAGGCTGCGGACGCCGATTACCGGAGCACGCGCGAGAGCGTGATCCAGAACGTCTATAACGCCTATTACGGGCTTAACCGCGCAATGCGTGAGAATGCGGTCGCCAGGACGCGTTATGATAATTTTGAAAAACGCCTTAAATGGGCGCAGTCCTACTACGAAGTCGGCACGAAGCCGAAGATCGAAGTGACGAAAGCCGAGGCAGACCTTGCGGCCTCAAAGCTGGCGGTAGTCAAAAGCCAGGCCTCGATGGAGCAGTATCGGGCGGATCTTGCGAACGCCATCGGGCAGCCGATGCTCGAGATCAGCGAGGTGGACGACATTCTGGAATATGAAGAATGGAATATGCCGCTGGACGAAGCCGTAAAAAGGGCGATGGAGCAGCGTCCGGAGCTTATCGCGAAGCAGCGGCGCGTCGAATACGCCTCCACGAACCTTACGGTGCAGATGAAGGGACTTTCTCCCTCGCTCTCCGCCTCTGCCGGATATGACATCTATGGTTCGTCGCCCTTCGACGGCAGCGAATGGAGCGCCAAACTTTCTCTCTCGGTGCCGATCTCTGACGGCGGACTCACGAAGAGCAAGGTGGAACAGGCGAGCGCGGAGCTGCGCACCGCCGAGGCCGAGATGAAGAGCCTGACCAACGGCGTCACGCTGGAGGTGCGCAAGGCCTGGGAGGCGCTGCGCGAGGCAAAGGAATCGCTTGTCTCTTCGCTGGAAGCGGAACGCAGCGCGAAGGCGACGCTCGATCTCGCGGAGGGGCGCTACGCGGCCGGCGTCGGCGACAACCTGGAAATTTCCGACGCCGTCGACAGCTACGCCACGGCGTCCGCTAACAGGGTCCTTGCCCTCTATAACTGCAAAACGGCACAGCTCGACCTTGAGAAGGCTATGGGAGGTCTGAAATATGGAGAATAAGATTAAGATAATGAAAAACGGCGGGAAACTCAAATTCGCCGCGCTGATAGCCGCCGCGGCGGTGGCCGCCGCCGGAGGATTTTATTTCTTGAACACGCGCGAGGGCGAAATACAATATAAGACTGTCCCGGTCGTGCGTTCGGACCTGCGCTCGACGATCCAGGCGACCGGCACGCTGAACCCCGTGGAGACGGTGGACGTCGGTACTCAGATCTCCGGCACGATCAAGGAACTTTATTTTGATTACAACAGCCGCGTCAAACAGGGGCAGCTGATAGCCATAATGGACTCCGCGACACAGTCGGCGGAGGTGGCGCAGGCGCAGGCGACGGTGGCCTCGGCGCAGGCCGACGTGCTCAACGCGCAGGCCGCGCTCGACGTGGCGGCCAAGGATCTCGCCCGTACCCGCGAGCTCGCCAAACGCGACCTGATCGCGAAGGCCGACGTCGACGCGGACACGAGCACCTGGCTCAAGGCGAAGGCGAACCTCGCGGCGGCGGAGGCGAAGGTGGCGCAGTACCGCGCGACCCTCGAAAAATCACGTATCAACCTTAATTACACGAGGATATATTCGCCGGTGGACGGCGTAGTCGTCGCGAAGAACGTGGAAGAGGGACAGACGGTCGCCGCGAGCTACCAGACGCCTTCGATCGCGGAGATCGCGCGCGACCTCACCCAGATGCAGGTCGAGGTGAACGTCGACGAGGCCGATATCGGCGGCGTCCACGAGGGACAGCCGGCGACCTTCAACGTCGATACCTATCCGACGCTGAACTTCGAGGGCAAGGTGACGCAGGTGCGCCTGTCTCCGGAGACGACCGACAACGTCGTCACCTATACGGTCATCGTGAAGGTGCAGAACCCGGACGGCAAGCTGCTGCCCGGTATGACGGCCAACGTTTCGCTCATCCTTGAGAACCGCGACGACGTTCTCGTCGTTCCCAACAGCGCCTTCCGCTTCAAACCGTCAAACGGGCAGTCCTCAGGCGAAATGGGACCTCCGGGCCCGGGCGGCGGCCACAAGCAGAACGTCGCCGAAGTGACGAAGCCCGCCCTCTATACGCTCGATAAAAAGAAAAAGCCGGTCAAGATAGAGGTCGAAAAGGGTATCACCGACGGGCAGAACACCGAAATAATCTCCGGCGTCGAAGAGGGCGAGCGCGTAATAACGGGCATCATCGTTCCCAAAGAGGAAAAATAAGATGGCGCTCGTCGAGCTCAGGAATATAAAAAAGAGCTTTACGCTGGGCGCGGAAGAGGTAGAAATACTTCACGGCGTGGACCTCAGCGTCGAAAAGGGCGAGTTCGTCGCGATGATGGGCCCCTCCGGCTCGGGAAAATCTACGACGATGAACATCCTCGGCTGTCTTGACCGCCCGACCGGCGGGGAATATTTCCTGGACGGCGTCAACGTCGAGGGGATGGGGAGCGACGAACTGGCTCACATCAGAAACAGGATGATCGGCTTCGTCTTTCAGGGATTCAACCTGCTGGCCAAGACGACGGCGCTGGAAAACGTCGAGCTGCCCCTGCTGTATGCGGGAGTGCCGCGCGCGGAGCGTCATGAAAAGGCTAAAGAGGCGCTGATAGAGATGGGGCTGCATGACCGTCTCTATCACGAACCATCGCAGCTCTCCGGCGGGCAGCAGCAGCGCGTGGCGATCGCGCGCGGCATCGTCAACCGCGCGCCGATCCTGATGGCGGACGAACCGACGGGCAACCTCGATTCAAAGACGAGCGACGAGATCATGGCGCTCTTTCGCCGCCTCAACGACGACGGGATGACGATAATATTAGTTACGCATGAATACGACGTCGCCCTGTACGCGAAGAGGATACTTCACTTTCGCGACGGCGTCATCATGAAAGACGAAATAAACGAAAAAAGGAGGGAGGTCGCATGATCGCCGTATCAGAAGTCTTCTCCGCATCGCTGACGGCGCTGCGCCGCAACAAAACGCGCTCCATGCTGACGGCGCTCGGCATCATCATCGGCGTCGCCGCCGTCATCGCGGCCTTCGCGGTGGGCGCTGGGGCCAACAAGAGCATCGACGAGCAGATATCCTCCTTCGGCAGCAACTTCATCATGGTCTTCCCCGACCGGCCCGGGCGTTCGACGACGGGCGTCACGCGCTACCTAACCTACGACGACGCCCAGGCGATCGAAAAAGAGGTCTCCGGCGTGGACGCCGTGGCGCCGATGATAAACATGTCCGCCACGCTCATCTACGAAAACACGAACTGGAGTTCGAGCGTCGTCGGCAGCACCAAGGAATACTCATACGTGCAGGAATGGAACGTCGAATCGGGGCGCGACATAAACGCGAGCGACGTGCGCCAGGGCGCCAAGGTGGCCGTCGTCGGCAAGACGGTCGTGGACAAGCTGTTTTCCGGGGAAAACCCAGTGGGAAAGGCGATAAGGATAAACAAGATCCCCTTCACGGTGGTCGGAGTCTTCGAGACGAAGGGGCTCTCCGCGATGGGCAGCGACCAGGATGACTTCGTCCTCGTGCCGCTGACCGCGGCGCAGAGGAGGCTCGTGCGCTGGAAGACGGCGGGGCGCATCGGAAACATATACATAAAGGGCGTCTCTATGGAGGCCCTTTCCTATATACAGAACGAGACCGAGGCGCTCCTGCGCGAACGCCACCGGATAAAGCCAGGCGACGCCGACGACTTCGCGGTGCGCAACGTATCGCAGATGCTTGAGGCGCGCCGCAAGACGACGACCATAATGTCGATGCTCCTCGGCTCGATCGCGTTCATCTCGCTCGTCGTCGGCGGCATCGGGATCATGAACATCATGCTCGTATCGGTGACGGAGCGCACCAGGGAAATAGGCATCAGGATGGCGGTGGGCGCCACGGAAAAGGACATCAGGATGCAGTTCCTCATCGAGGCGGTCGTCCTCTCCATGATCGGAGGAACGATAGGCATTATGCTTGGCGTGGCGGCGGGTTACGCGCTGTCGTCCTTCACCTCCGCGCCGCCGGTCTTCACGGTGATGTCGATCGTGCTCGCCTTCTTCTTCTCGGCGATGGTCGGCGTGGGATTCGGCTACTACCCGGCCTACAAAGCCTCGCTGCTGAACCCGATAGACGCGCTCAAATACGAATAGACGGCTGGGAGAGAAAGGGGCGGGGTGAAACTGCCTCTTTCTCTCTCTTGTTATCTTGCCTGCCGCCGATTTTCATAAAAAGCATCTGGTATAATAGGACCGTATATGGTATTTAGTATACTTAAAATCTTTTAAGAGCGAGGTAACTCATTGTTTGAGATTTTTCATGACATAAACTGGATACTGCTCGGCGCGCTGATAATCGTCAGCGCTTTAGTCTCATGGGCCGGAGACGTAATAGGCATGAAACTCGGCAAAAAGCGCATCACCTTCTTAAAGCTCCGCCCTAAATATACCTCACGTATAATATCGGTGCTGACCGGCGTCGGCATCGCCATCGCGACGATATTCGTCCTCAGTACCGCCTCCGAACAGGTACGGACCGCGCTTTTCAGCATGCAGGTCATCCAGCGGCAGCTGATATCCACGAGAGAAGAACTTAAGAAAAACGAGGAATCGATGGGGCGCATGGAGATAGATCTGTTCCAGAGCAGGGGAGACCTTTCTGAAAAAGAGGAGGAGCTTCAGAAGGTCGAGGAAAAACTGGAACTCGGCATGAAGAGCCTTAACGAAGCGCGCGCGAAGCTTGCCGCGATGACGGAGATGCGCAATAAAACGGAAGCCGAACAGGCGGTGCTCCAAAAAGAAAACGACCGGCTGCTCTCCGAAAGCAAAAAACTCGAATCCTCGGTCAAAGCACTGAAGGCCGAATCCGAATCGCTGAAATCAGGGATACAGCGCCTGCGCGAGGGGCGCATCGCCGCCTTTACCGGCGAGATACTCGCCCAGGGAGTGCTGACGGATTCCATCATAACGGCGCAGCAGGTGGACCAGCATGTCGACAGACTGCGCAGCGAGGCCCGCGCGCTGCTCGCCTACCGCTTTGGCGGAAAGGACCCGGAATCCGCGAAGCTGCCGGAGGTGACGGCGGAGTCTATAGCCAAAGTCAGAGACCGGCTGACACATAACCCGGGACGCTGGCTGCTGCGCCTGACGGCGCTCGGCAACGCAGTCGAGGGGGAGGCTGTGCGGGCGCAGATAGAGGCGTACCGTTCACGCCTGATATACAAAGAGGACCAGCTGCTCTATACGCACGTCTTTGAACCGGACACGCCCCGCCATGAAATAGAAGAGACCGTATTCCAGGCGCTGAGATCGCTCAACCAGAAGGCCGCCAACGACGGCGTGCTGCGCGATCCGATCTCCGGCAACGTCGGTTCCATCGACACGGGGGAGTTTATCACGGCGCTGGACAAAATATCGCAGGTCAGGAGCAAAATAAAGCTTGAGATACTTACGGCGAGGGATATTTACAGCGAAGGCCCACTAAGGGTAAAATTCATCTTAAAGTGATCTGGGGCCGCCGGCCGCGGCGCACGGAAAATACGCAGGAGAGGCCGCCGCGGCGGAATATCTCCTAGAAAGAAGTAATTTCAAATGCTTATTTTAGCCTGTCAAAAATGCGGGGAGCTCAAAGTGCTTGCCGGTTCGCCCGATGCCAGCGGTACGGCGCGCGCCATGTGGACCTGCAGTAAATGCGGAGCCGGGCAATTGCTTGAATTGACGGTCACGAAAGATACCAGACGCGGGGACCTTCGCAAGATCATCGGCGGCATGGCGTTCGCGGCAAATCCCGATAGAAGATACGCCTTTATACGGGAAGGTATGCCCGATGAAATCAGATCCTGAATACTATTTCTACGACAGCAAGCTGGCAGTATCTCCCGCCGACCTGCAGGACCTTTACCGCTTCACCCGCTGGGGACGGAGTCGTTCCCTCGAGCAGATCGCGAAGATGCTGGAGGGAACGAGCATGTGTTTCTCGATCCGCCATAACGGCAAACTCATCGCCTTTTGCCGCGTGCTCACGGACTTCGTCTTTCGCGGTTCGTTCTGGGACATCCTTGTACACCCCGATTATCAGGGGAAAGGCATCGGCTCGCGGCTGCTTGAATACGCGCTAGGCCACCCCGCGCTGCGGAACGTCCCCGTGCTCGTCACCTACACCAGCGAGTTGACGGCCTTCATGGGCCGCCTCGGCTTTGAGCCGCGCGAAGGCCTGCTGATACTGCAGCGGCGGCCGATGGAGTATTCGTAGGGACTACGGATAATAAAACGGCGATACTCCTGCCGCCGGTTATTTGTCGCGTTTGAAAATCAATACGTAGATTGCTTCCTTTGAAATTCCCTCTGCCTTTGCCGTTATAGCCGTAAAAGGCGCGGGGCATGGTTTTTCGTGGGGGAAGGTGAAGGTGTGTTCCGCCGCCGTGTCCGAGCCGGAGGCGCCGGCGATGGCGGAACGGACGCGCTCCGCTCTTTTTGCGTCCGCCTCGTTTTCGTAAGAGATATGGCGGTCGGAATTCAATTTCAGGTTAAACTCCGCGCTTTGCGGGCTGCGGGAGTTCCAGCCGGAGGCGGCGTTTGACCTTATCATGAAATCTCCGCCCTCCGCTATTATCGTAACGGAGATGGTGTTGTTGCCCGGCATCTTCATGTGGTCCGCGACGAAATCAGCTTTGCCGAGCTCTTTTACCAGCCGCGCGAGCGTCCCGTCTTCCGAAACCGCCGCCGCCGCCGTCAGGGCCGAGCTCACCGCGAACGCCTCGCACTGGGCCTTTTCGTGTTCCACGTAAGCGCCTTTGGTCATCACGCGCCACCCGAAGAAGACGAAAGAGGCGATCACCGCCGCTGAAAATATGTATTTGGCCGTCCGTTCCGCGATACTTGAAATTTTTACACTCATGGGGCTATTATACCAGTAGTTGCCGGAACTTTATGCTAGAATACGGGGCGGTGATAATTATGGAAGATTTAAATAATAAATCGGACGCGTCAAGGGCGTCAGCCGGACCGTCCCCTGCGGAAAACTCAAAAGCTCGCCAAGGCGAACAACGGGCGGCGCGCGACGACGGTTCTATCCGAATAGATATAGAAAAGCCGGACAGCGGAAATATCGTGCGCGACGAAGTCTGGCTCATGTGCACCGTCGTCAAGTGGTGTTTTATCTCGATCGTGACGGGGATCGCCGTCGGGCTGGTCGCGGGCGGCTTTCTGCTCGCGCTGCGCCGTTCGATGGATTTCGCCGCTTCGCTCGGCGCTCTGCACTACCTGCTGCTCTTCCCCGGCCTCATCCTCAGCTATTACCTTGTGCGGATGCTCGCGCCGCAGTCCGCGGGGCACGGCACGGAGGCTGTGATCGACGCGATACATAACCGCCATCGCACGCTCATCGACGTAAAGGCCGTTCCCGTGAAGATCATCGCCACCATCGCGACGATCTCTTCCGGCGGCTCCGTCGGCATAGAGGGCCCCTGCGCGCAGATCGGTTCGGGCGTTTCTTATCTGCTTGGCCGGATATTCAACCTCGACGAATCCGATATGAAGAAGATAATCATCTGCGGCATCGCGGCCGGTTTCTGCGCCGTCTTCGGCACGCCGGTGGCGGGCGCGATCTTTGCCGTCGAGGTGCTCTTTGTCGGGCAGATATTCTATGACGTGCTCCTGCCGGCGCTCATCAGCGGCATCGTCGGCTATTTTACCGCCGCCAGCATCGGCGCCGGACACCTGCCGTCATACTTGGTGGAGATACCGCAGATCGGTCCGGGAGTGCTCGTGACGGTGCTGGCCGCGGGGATATTCTTCGGCCTCGTGGCGATAATGAATGTAGAGGGCATCCATTTTGTGAACAAGATGTTTGTCTATTATCAGATAACAGGGTGGAAGCGTCCCGTCGGCGGAGCCGTGCTGCTTCTTGCCACCGGCATTCTCTTCGGCGGCGATTTTCTCGGCCTCGGGAGCGACGTCATCCAGTCGATGATCATGGGAGAGAGGAACCTGCCTCTGGGATTTCTCATCAAGATCGCCGCGATGGGCATCACTCTGTCCGCCGGCGGCTGCGGCGGCGAAATAACGCCGACGCTATTTGTGGGAGCCTCGTCCGGCCTGCTCTTTGCAACGGTATTCGGGCTGGACCCCTCCTTCTGCAGCGCGCTCGGCGTGAGCGCCGTGCTCGCCGCGTCGACCAATACCCCGATATCGGGCACGATCCTGGCGATGGAGCTCTTCGGCGCGCATATTGCGGCTTTTGCGGGCATAGCCTGTGCGGTCTCCTATCTTGTCGTCGGGCACCGGAGCCTCTATCCTACACAGGTGCTGCTCTCTCCGAAATCGCGCACCTTCGTCATCAAAAAGACGGAGGACGGCGAGCAGCTGGTGCGGCGTTTTGACAGTATCTCGCTGCACCGTATCGCGCGCTTCTATCTGGAGAGGATAAAGGCGAAGCTCATAGAGAGGAGATAGGCTATGGACGGAGATTCGACGCGCAGGATGATAAACAGGATATTGACGGCCGTTGCGGTCGTAATGATGATGGTCTGGGCCTGGAAATTTTTCGGCCCCGGCAGCGCCCAGGTCCGCAGGGGAGGGATGGCGGCGCTGCGCGGAGCCGGAATGGATTTCGGAACGCTCTTCTGGATCTCGATCGCCGTAGTCTGCGGCGGTTACCTTCTCTGGCGTTTTCTCGGCTGGCTCTTCTGGCACAAATATTTCAAAGGCGAAAAACCGCCGGAGGACGGGGAGTAGAGGAGCTGATTATGAGGCGAGCTCGTGATACTCGGCCACCTCGATCGCCCTTTCGACGGCGATATTTTTAACATGGTCAAGCTCCCCGCAGGGGTAGCTGCAGGCGAGGCCGCAGCTTGCCGATATCTGGCGCGGCACGGGGACGATCTTTACGCTCAGCCCCTCCGCGCGGCAGGCTTTCTCAAAGAAGAGCGCCATATGTGTCGTATCGAATGTTGCAAGGCATTCCATCTTTATGATTTCCTCCCGATGTCTCATCTGGCTGATATATCCATATATTTTTACCATACTTCCTCTCTAAGATAAATAACATATCCCTTTATATTGTGCAACGCCACAAAACGAATGCTCTACCGGAAAAATGCGGGACTTGCCCGCGCGTGCCGGCCTTTTACATAATATACGTGGACTTTATGAAGAAAACAATGTAAAATACTCAGGTCAGGCAGTCAGAGGTTATTTGAAAAATACCCCTGCGAACAAGAGGAGGAAATTCAATGTTTTCAAGAAAGACAGTTTCAGTATCAATTTTGGCTGTGGCGGCCGCCCTGTTCATGGCGGGCTCTGCATTTGCGGCCGATGTGATCGGTACGATAAGCACTCAGAAGATCATGTTCCAGCATCCTAAGTTTGAGCAGGTCCAGAAGCAGCTCAAGGACATCACCGCGAGCAAGCAGAAGGAAGCCCAGACGGCGATAGACAAGGAATCGGACGATAAGAAAAAGGCTCAGATCTACCAGTCAAAGCGCCAGGAGCTTGCCAAAGAGGAACAGAAGCTTATGGAACCGCTCTTTAAGGAGATCAACCTCGCCATCAGGACCGTGGCGAACCAGAAGAAGCTTACGGTCGTCGTTGACAAGGAAGCGGTCTTCTACGGCGGCATCGATATTACGGACGCGGTGGTCGCGGAGCTTAAAAAGAAGTAAGAAAATAAGTTTTCGGCAGGCGGCGGTCTCAGCGATGGGACTGCCGCTTTTTTATGGGAAAATGCTATACTAAGGTCAGGTGTGAATAAAAAAAACTCCGGAGGTGTTTTTTATGGCTGAGAATTTGAATATAGGCATCGTGCAGGTCGAAATTCCCGAGGAGGCGAACGTCGTCGTCGGGCAGAGCCATTTTATAAAGACGGTGGAAGACCTCTACGAGGCGATGGTGACGTCCGCCCCCTGTTTGGAGTTCGGCATCGCCTTCTGCGAGGCCTCGGGGGACTGCCTCATCCGCCACGACGGCAACAACGCCGAGATGGAGGCGGCCGCGGTGGAGAACGCGAAGAAGATAAACGCCGGGCACGTATTTATAATCGTGATGCGCAAGGGTTATCCCATCAACGTGCTGAACAGGATCAAAGATACGCAGGAGGTCTGCCGCATCTTCGCCGCGACGGCGAATCCGCTGCAGCTGCTGATCGCCGAGAGCGGGCAGGGACGCGGCGTGATCGGCGTGATCGACGGTTTTACGACGAAGGGCGTCGAGGATGAAAAGGGACAGGCCTGGCGCAAGATGCTGCTGAGGGATATCATCGGATACAAGAGGTAAAGGGCGCCTCGCGCGGCGCGCGCCGCCGCGGATAAAGAAGGACGCCGGCCCCGCCGTCATTGCCGTGGGACCGGCGTTCCTGTAAAGATGCGCCTACAAGTTTCCGCCGAGCTCCTTTGCCGCTTCGAGCCAGGCCGTTCCCTTTTCCGCCATTTCGCCGCGCGTGTATATCCCGTGGGCGCAGACCTCACCGGCGTTTTCCCAGCCCAGATAGTCGGCCGTCAGGCGGTATGTCGCCCGCAGGCCGTCGAAAACCCCGGCTTCGTCGTCTCCCGCGGCCGCGAGTAGCACGGCCTTTTTCTTCCCCAATTCTCGGGGGGCCGCTTTTGCTCCGAAGGGCAGCAGACGGTCAAATGCCGGCTTGATCTGCGACGACCAGGAAAAGTAATAAAGCGGTGAGACAAAGGCGACTACGTCAGCGGCCTCTATATCCTCATAGACCTTATCCATGTCGTCACGCTGAATGCAGGGGCTTCCCGTGCTCCAGCAGCGGCGGCAGTCCAGGCATCCTTTGAGCGTCATTCCCGCGAGGCGGACCTTTCTCACCTCATAACCCTTTTCCGCCGCGCCCGCCGCGAGGGCGTCGGCCAGCGTTTCGGAGTTGCCCTCTTTTCTCGGGCTTCCCAGCAGCATCGTCAGCACTTTTTTCTCTCCCATTGTCTGTTCCTCCTAAAATTTATTTTTTGTTT
Source organism: Cloacibacillus evryensis DSM 19522 (assembly GCF_000585335.1). Classification (NCBI taxonomy): domain Bacteria; kingdom Thermotogati; phylum Synergistota; class Synergistia; order Synergistales; family Synergistaceae; genus Cloacibacillus; species Cloacibacillus evryensis. Next base: position 2,365,427 of record NZ_KK073872.1, on the reverse strand, counting down.
TGTCTCTTTTGATAAAAGTCTATATAATTATAGCGGCAAAGACAAGAACGCAATATTTTTTCAGTTACTATACAAAAGGTGAGTGCTTATGGCTGTAAACAGAAACTGTGTCGCGCAGGGAGAGATGCTGAAGGATACGTATTTTGGCCATACGCTCTCCATCCTTGGCGGGAAGCATAAGATGATAATCATCTACCTGATCGCGCAGAGCGGCAATAATATACGTTTCAACGAACTGCACCGCGAGATGGGCGGCGTATCTTATAAGGCGCTGAGCATGGCCCTGAAAGAGCTTGCCGCCGCCGGCACTGTGGAGCGCCGCGAGTATCCGCAGATACCGCCGAGAGTGGAGTATTCTCTAACCGAAAAGGGGCTCTCCCTGCTTCCGATCATGGACGCCATGTGTGCATGGGGCAGAGAACACAGCTGAAAAATCTTTTAAAGAGATAAGCGCCTCTTGCCGAGTATGGCTCCCGCCGTCACGCACAGCGCCGAGGCCGCCAATCCCGCGAAGAGAGGGTCCTGCGGCAGTCCCATCACCGCCCACAGCAGCATCGCCGCTAGGCCGCCCACGCTGGAGGCGAGAGCCCACGGCGGTGAAAGCAGCCCCGGCCTGAGTACCGCGAGCACAAATGGGAAGAAGGTTCCCGCGCCGCGCAGCCCCATGCTCATGAAGCTCCATTCAAGGATCATCGAGCCGGAGCCGCCTATGCCTGAAAGCGCCGCTACTATTATCATCAATATCACGAGCCCCTGCTGTATCATGCTGTTTTTTGAGGCGTACTTCTCCGTTAACTTTTTAGGGATAAAATTTTTCGTGATATTCGTGGCGATACCGAGGATCAGCCCCGCCGCGCAGCCGACGACGGTGATGAGTACGCCGCCCCAGATCAGGCCGCCGAAAAGCGGAGGAAACGAGTCCATGATGAACCACGAGAGCACCTTGTCGGGAGCGATCTCAACGCCGCTTGCGCGTACCGACAGCCCCACCCAGGTCCCCAGAAGGCCCATCGGCGGCATCAGCACCGCGGAGGCGAATGCTCCCGCGCGGGCGGCGGCGGCGTCCTTTGCCGCGGCGAGCGCCTGTATGTAGATCTGTGTCGTGAAGACGCCGACGATCATCGAGGCAAGATATCCAAGTTCCGGAAGGATGCCGCGCCCGAATAGGTTGAACCACGGGTGAAAGCCGAGCGCCTTTGCCGTGGGGACAAATCCGCCGTGCCAGCACGCGGCCCCGGCGCAGAGCACGAGGACGATATAAAGGAGGAATATTTTCGCGGTGCCAAGGGTTGAAAAGCTCTTCATCCCGCCGGCGGCGATGAAGCCCCATATTGAGACCGCGGCGGCTATGGACGCCGCCCACGCGGGCAGCGGGAGCACCCCGCGTATCAGCGCGATGCAGGAGAGGAACTGGGCGCAGATTGAGATGAAAGTGCCTATCGAGGAGGAGACGGTGGCGGTGAAGGCGATCGCCGTGCCGCAGCCCGAACCGCCGTAGTTTCTTTCAAGGTAATCGGCGATCGTCGTGACCTCCGAGCTGCGCAGCGGCACCGCGAAGCGCAGGCCGAGAAGCAGGCAGCCGATGCCGCCGCCGAGGGTGAACCACCAGGCCGTCATGCCGTAGCTGTAGGCCATCTGTACTGTCCCGACCGTAGAGGCGCCGCCGACGAGCGCTCCGAGCAGAATGCCCGTCACGCCGGCCGCTCCGGCTTTGCGTCCGCCGAGGCTGTAATCCTTTTTACCGCCGCCTCTGCTGCCGATCACAACGCCGGACCCGACAAAGAGCGCCAGCAGAGCGAAGGCCGAAATATAAAATAAGAACACAAAAATCACTTCCTCTTCGATTTCGTCCATATATTACAACATTTATTGCCAATAGTAACGGCTATGCGCACTTGTTTTTCTCCCCTCTCTTTGTTATTCTTTACACAAGGAGTTTGCAACACATCAAAACATACAAATAAAGTTCTCAGGGGGCAGTGAAGATGACTTTACATGAACTGGCGTCATTTCTTGATGCTAAGAATATTTCAACATCGGACGATCTGAACAATATTGTGGTAAATAACGCCTACGCCTGTGACCTTATGAGCGATGTGCTCGCCTTCTGCACGCCCGGCTCGCTTCTTTTGACCGGGCTGACGAACGTGCAGATCGTGCGCACCGCGCAGATGCTCGACATTCCCGCCATCATATTCGTGCGCGGAAAGGTCCCGCTGGAAGAGACGGTCCAGCTTGCAAAAGACAACGGGATCCCTATTCTCCTTACAAGATACAGCATGTTTGAATCTTGCGGCATCCTCTTTGCGAAGGGTATGAAACCGAGCATACAGATTCAGGAGATGTAAGGCATGGGAGCCCCTGTCTGTCTTGAATACAGAATTGAGGGGAATGATTTTATGGTTGCCGGCGCAGCCTCTAATAATATAAAAAACACCCTCAAAATGTTAGGTATAGCTTCCGATATATGCCGGCGCGTCGCGATAATCACCTACGAGGCTGAGATAAACCTTGTGATCCACGCGGGCGGCGGCATGCTGCAGGCGCTGATATCGGAAGACCACGTGGATCTGGTGATAAGGGACGAAGGCCCCGGGATCGCCGATATAAATAAGGCGATGACCGAAGGCTACAGCACCGCGACGGAACAGGCACGCGAGATGGGTTTCGGGGCAGGCATGGGCCTGCCGAATATAAAGCGCAACAGCGATACCTTTGACATAGAATCAGAGGTAGGCAAAGGGACCACACTTAGGAGCACGGTCTTTTTTAATAAAAATTAAAGGCAAAGGGGTGAGCGCCAATGCTCCACAGCGTCAAAATCTCCAGGGAGGCATGTCAGGGATGCGTAAACTGCATCAGGGTGTGCCCCGCCGAAGCTATCCGAATCGTTGACGGTGAGATCAGCATCATCGGAGAGCTGTGCATCGATTGCGGCGAATGCCTGCGTTCCTGCCACCGGCAGGCGCTCGGCATTGAAGAGGATGACTGGAATCGCATAAAGGAATCGTCGAGGGTCTCGCTGGTCCCCGACCCGGTCTTTTTCTCGCAGTTCAGCCATTATATGAATCCGTCTCAGCTTGAAGAGGTGCTCTCTTCTCTTGATTTCAACGTCCTTATTGATGAGGTTGAAGAGGCATTCGACCTCTGCGCCTACGCGAGCGCCCAAATGATCGCGCGTACTCCCGCGTCGTCTCTTCCTCTGATATCATGTTACTGTCCCTCGGTGCTGAGGCTCATACAGTCACGTTTCCCGGAACTGCTTTCGAGAGTAGTCCACGTATGTTCTCCGCTTGAGCTGGGGGCGGACCTCTGGCGCATGAGGACGAACAGCAGCGTGCCGGTGACCCTGCTGGCCCCCTGCTCATCAAAGATCACGATGATCAGAGAGCCGCAGGGACGCGAGCGTTCTCCGATAAACCACGCCGTCACGGTGCGCAGGGTGGCGCGCAGCATTATGGCGAGCAATGTTACGCCGGCTTCCGTCCAAACGCTGAAAACGCGCAACAACCGTTGGGTACAGTGGGCGCGCCGCGGCGGGGAGGCCCGCCATATACAGTCGTTCTCCGAAAAAAAACTTACGATGCTTGCCGTCTCCGGTATGCGGAACACGATAGACGTGCTGCAGGAGCTTGAACTCGGCCGGCTGCGTTCGGTGGACTTCATCGAATGCCGCGTCTGCGACACCGGCTGCGTCGGCGGTATCGGCACGGCCGATTCGCGTTTCCTCGCCAACCTCAGGCTGAATAATATGAGCACAGACTGGGAGATAACGCCGAAGGACCTGCGCCGCGTAGAGGAACTTTACGCGATGGATTTCTGGTCGATCACCAAAGAATACCTGCCGCGCCCGCGCCTGCCGCTCTCCGACAACGTGGCTGACGCGATGGTCAAACTCCAGCAGATGAAAGAGATATATTCGGGGCTGCCGCATATCGACTGCGGCTCCTGCGGGCGGCCCTCCTGCCAGGCGATGGCGGAGGAGATCGTGCGCGGTCATGGCTCAGTCACGGATTGCATCTTCAAACTTCGCGAGGGCATCGCCTCGCTGGCGAACAAGATCGTGGTCCTTTCCGAATCACAGCCTCAGACATTGAAGAGAAAGGGTGGAGCGAATTGACGATAGACGATATCTGCGCCGCGCTGGGAGGAGAACTCCAGTGCCGGGGGGATGGCGGACGTGATGTCACGGAGGCGATAGCGGGAGACCTGCTGAGCTTTATAATGGGCGTAGCCCGTGAGGGAGCCGTCTGGGTGACGATACAGGCGCATCTGAATGTCGCCGCCGTCGCGGTGCTTAAGGACCTGCCGCTGATAATCATCGCTGCGGGCCGCCGCGCGCCGGAAGATCTCATCGAACGCTGCAAAACAGAAAACATAGCGATACTCTCCGTTCAGGAGAGCCTTTACGAGATCTGCGCGAAGCTGAGCGCGTTGGGGGTAAAGGGATAACGCCTTGCTGAAACCCTTTTGGGTGGACCTTCATATACATACGCTGCTCTCCCCCTGCGGAGAGCTCGAAATGGGGGCTCCGGAGATAGTCGAACGGGCGCGCGAGGCCGGACTGGATGTCATCGGCATCGCCGACCACAACACCTGCGAGAACTTTCCCGGCATCCATGAGGCCGCCGCCGGCGTGCCCGTCGTGCTTCCCTGCATCGAGACCCAAAGCGCGGAAGACATCCACATACTCTGCGTCTTTCCCGATTACGAAACGGCGGCAGGCTACAAAGAGTGGCTCTGGCGGCGCATTCGCCCGATCCCGAACGACGTCGAGCATTTTGGCTATCAGATCGTGGTTGACGCGAACAACGAAATAGTGAAGGAAGAGGAGACACTGCTCATCCAGGGCGCGGGCTATGAAGTCGACCAGATCGTCAGCAAAACGAAGGAGGTGGGGGGCATCCCCATCCTTGCCCATGTTGACCGTCCAGCCTTCTCATATCCGGCGGCGCTGGGACCGATGCCCGACGATTATCCGGCGGAGGCCTTCGAGCTCTCCAGCCGCCTCGATCACGAGGAGGCGCAAAAGTGGCGCGAGCGGTATCCCGGACGCACCTTTATAAGGTCCTCCGATTCGCACACACTTGAGACGATGTCGCGCGCCAACTGTACAAAAATGATGCTCGAAGAGCCTACCTTCGATGAGATAAAAAAAGCTATACGCGGAGAGGACGGACGGCGCATCTCGTGGCCGTGGGGCTGATATAAAAATGGCAAAAAAAGAGATAAACAGTTACAAGTGCTCCGAATGCGGGTACCGCAGTACGACGATGATCGGGCGCTGCCCCAAATGCGGCTCATGGGGCACGATGGAGGACGATACGCCGATACAGACCTCGAAAGCCGGCCTTGTGACGGCGGCGAGGCCCGCCGTGCCGATCTCCGGCCTCGAAGTCGAAGAACAGGAGCGCATACCATCCGGCATCGAGGAGCTTGACCGCGTACTTGGCGGCGGCTGGGTGCAGGGCGGCGTCACGCTGCTCGGCGGCGAGCCGGGGGTGGGGAAGTCCACCCTTCTGCTGCAGGTCTGCGCTGAAATGGCGAAACGCGGCGGCCGCGTGCTGTACATCTCGGGAGAGGAATCCTCGGGCCAGCTCGCGCTGCGCGGACGGCGGCTCGGGCTCATGACGCAGGGGCTGGACCTGCTCTGCGAAAGCGACCTTCCCTCCTCGCTCGCGGCGGCGGAAAACCACGGCTATAAATTTATGGTCATCGACAGCGTACAGGCCTTCCGCGCCGACAGCGAGAGCGGCTGGGCCGGCTCGCCGAACCAGGTCAAGGGGGTCGCGGCGATGGCCGTTGAAACGGCGAAACGCTGCGATATACCGACCGTGTTGGTTGGACACATAACAAAACAGGGGCAGATCGCGGGGCCGAAGCTGCTGGAACACCTTGTCGACGTGGTGCTGCTCTTCTCCGGAGAACAGAACTCCCCCAATCGCCTGCTGCGCGCGGAAAAGAACCGCTACGGCAGCACGGAGGAGCTGGGGATCTTCGAAATGTCCGAGCGGGGACTGGCGGCGGTGAACGACCCGAGCCGCCTCTACTGGAACGGCACGGACCTCGGCAGTTCGGGAGTGTCGATCGCGATGGTGCTCGAAGGATCGCGCGCCCTTGCCGCCGAGATACAGGCGCTCGGCTGCGCGACGCCCTTTCCCTATCCGAAGCGCACCGCGCGCGGCATCGACATAAGCCGCCTGCAGCTTCTCCTCGCGGTGCTGGAACGCCGCTGCGGCATCCTTTCGCGCACGAGCGACATCTATCTGAACGTCGCCGGCGGCCTGCAGCTGAAGGACCCGGCTGCCGATTTGGGGATATGCGCCTCGCTCGCCTCCGCCGTCACCGATATCGAGCTCCCCTCCGACGTCTGCTTCATCGGCGAGGTCGGCCTCGCGGGAGAGGTCCGCCCCGCCGGACGCACGCTGATGCGCGTGAAAGAGGCGGCCCGGCTCGGTTTCAAACGGGCCGTGATAAGCCGCCGCACGCCGAAAGAGAGCTATCCGATAGATGTACTGAAAATATCCTCGCTGCGCGAGATCGTCGACCTGTTTTTAAAACGGTGAACATCTCTGAATAATACCTTCAGGTTGTTTTGTCCATCCGAAAACGACACCTTAAATTTTTACCGCGCGCTGGAAAAAGAGGCGGACGCGCCGGAGTCGGGCCGGGCTTAGCCCTTCAGCCACTCGTCTTCTCTAGTGGTGCCGATCGCCTCCAGTTCAAATGGTGTGTTCTGGTAGACGAAATAGTTGAGCCAGTTAATGAAGAGCAGGTTTGCGCTGCTTCTCCATGAGACGCGCGGCGGAAGGCTGTCGTCATCGTTGGGATAGTAATTTTTAGGGACTTCTATCGGCAGGCCGGCGTTTTTGTCGCGCAGGTATTCCCTTTCAAGAGTATCCGCGTCGTATTCCGTGTGTCCCATGACGAAGAACTGTTTCCCCTTTTCAGTCTTTATCGTGTAGACGCCGGCTTCCTTTGAGGAGGCAAGTATCTGTAGCTCGGGGACGGCCTCTATCTCGCTTCGCCTGACCGTCGTGTGGCGCGAGTGGGGAGCCATGAAGATGTCGTCAAAACCGCGGAAAAGCATGGAATTTTTGTAATCGACGCTGTGTTCAAAAACTCCGAAGAGCTTTTTTTCAAGCGGGTATTTTTTCACGCCGTAATGGTAGCAAAGCGCCGCCTGAGCGCCCCAGCATATATGCATCGTGCTGTAGACGTGGCTTTTGCTCCATTCCATTATCGCGCAAAGCTCGTCCCAGTATTCCACTTCGGAAAATTCAAGCAGTTCCACCGGTGCGCCAGTTATCACGAGGCCGTCGAACTTTCTATTCTTCACATCCTCAAATGTTTCATAGAACGAAAGCAGATGTTCGCGGCTGGTGTTTTTTGCCTCGTAGGTCGCAGTCTGGAGGAGCGTCAGCTCCACCTGAAGCGGCGTATTGCCGAGAAGGCGGGCGAACTGTGTCTCTGTAGCGATCTTTGTCGGCATGAGGTTCAAAAGCGCCACCTGCAGCGGACGTATGTCCTGTTTTGCGGCACGGATCTCATGCATGACGAATATGTTCTCGCCGTTCAGTGTCTGGGCCGCCGGCAGGCCGTCTGGTATTTTAATCGGCATTGCCGGTCGCTCCCTCTGTCTTTTTCAGCGCCTGCACCAGGTCGTCCCAAATGTCCTCCGGGTTTTCTATGCCGACGGAAAAGCGCACGAGCTCCGGGCCGATGCCGCACGCGGCGAGCTGCCCGTCGTCGAGCTGGCGGTGCGTGGTGCTCGCCGGGTGAAGCGCGGAGGTGCGCGCGTCGGCGACGTGGACGACGATGGCGGCGAGTTTCAGCGAGTCGAGGAATTTCATCGCGGCGGCGCGTCCGCCCTTCACTCCGAAAGAGATGACGCCGCTCTGTCCGTTGGGCAGATATTTTTTCGCGCGTTCGTGCTGGTCTGACGAAGCGAGCCCCGGATAATTGACCCACGCGACGTGCGGTTCGCTTTCAAGGCGCTTCGCTATGATGAGCGCGTTTGCGCTGTGTTTCGCGATGCGGAGGGCCAGCGTCTCGAGGCCGAGGTTGAGGATGAAGGCGGCCATCGGCTGCGGGGTGACGCCAAGGTCGCGCATCAGCTGGACGCGCGCCTTTGTGATATAGGCCGCCGCGCCGAAACTCTCCGTGTAGACTACGCCGTGGTATGACTCGTCCGGTGCGCAGAGTTCGGGATACCTGCCGGCCGCGGCCCAGTCAAACTTCCCGCCGTCAACTATGACGCCGCCCACGACGGTGGCGTGCCCATCCATATATTTTGACGTGGAGTGCGTCACGACGTCCGCGCCGAATTCAAACGGGCGGCAGAGCAGCGGCGTCGCGAAGGTGTTGTCCACGATGAGCGGGACCCTGTGCGCGTGGGCCAGTTTCGCGAAGCGTTCGATGTCAAAGACCTCAAGCGCCGGATTCGCGATCGTTTCACCGAAGACGAGGCGGGTATTTTCGTCAAAGAGGGAGGATATTTCCTCGTCCGTCATATTCTGGCTGACGAAGCGGACCTCGATGCCAAGTTTCCGGAGCGTCACGGCAAATAAATTTATCGTTCCGCCGTAGACCGCGGAGGCGCTTATGATGTTATGTCCCGCCGAGGCGATGTTGAGCACGGAAAGAAGCGTCGCCGCCTGTCCGGAGGAGGTGCACAGGGCTCCGGAGCCGCCCTCGAGAGCGGCTATCTTTGCTTCGACGGCGGCCACAGTGGGGTTTGATATGCGTGAGTACATATGTCCTTCGGTCTTGAGGTCGAATAATTCGCCCAGCTCGTCCGCGGAGGTGAATTTGTAGGTCGTGCTCTGGCAGATCGGAAGCACGCGAGGTTCTCCGTTCCCGGGAGTATAGCCGGCCTGTACGCAAAGTGTGTCAAGTTTTTTCTGATTCTGCAAAATTAATTCCTCCTTGAATTTTATAGACAACAAAAAAGGCAGCCCCCGTCTGTTTGAGGACTGCCTTTGTAAGTCTTGTTTCTGAGGCCGTTTCCCGCGGTTACAGGCGCGGAAGGCCCAGCCGGACTGCAAAGGCAGGCGCACGCATCATAACGCACATTATCATTTTATCTGTGGCCTTTGCTGTCGTCGTTGACATTACGCTTCCTCCTCCGGAAATAGTATGGTGCATTATAAACTTTAGGGAAATACCTGTCAATAAAGCTGAGGACATAGTCCTGCCCTATAGGCTTTCGAGGAATTCCTTCATCCTCGCCATACCCTCTTTTATCTGTTCCATTGAGCAGGCATAAGATAGGCGCAGGAAGCCGGGGGCGAAGAAGGCCGTGCCGGGGACCGCCGCGACAAACTTCTCGTTGAGCAGCTTTTCACAGAACTCCATGTCGTCGGGGATCGGGCATTCGCGGATGTCCACAAAGACGTAGAAAGCGCCGTCCGGCTCCTTGACCTTGACGTAGGGCATATCGCGGATGAGGTCCACAATGACGCGGCGGCGCTTCGCGAACTCGTCGCGCATCGCGTCGACGTCGGCGTCGGCCTCCTTGACGGCCCCGCAGGCCGCCCACTGCGCGATCGAGCAGGCGTTGGAGGTGAGGTGCGTCTGGAGCGTGTTCATCTTCGCGATGATCTCTTTGGGGCCGAGCGCGTAGCCGATGCGCCAGCCTGTCATCGCGTAGGCTTTGCTGACGCCGTTTATTATCAGCACGCGGTCCCTGATCCCGGGAGCGGCGTTGAGGATATTGACATGTTTTGCCGGCGCGTAGGCGAATCGCTCGTATATCTCGTCGAAGATGATCCAGAGGTCCTTTTCTTTCGCGACCTCGGCGATCATCTTCATCGTCTCTTCGGGATAGATGGCCCCCGTCGGGTTGGAGGGGGAGTTGAGGATCAGCCCCACCGTCTTCGGCCCGATCGCCGCGAGGAGGTTCTCTCTTGTGGGAAGGAGGTCTGTCCCTATCGTATCGACGACCTTTTCAACGCCGCCGGCCATGTGTATCTGTTCGACATAGCTGACCCACGCCGGAGCGAAGAGTATCACTTCGTCTCCCTCGTCTACTAGAGCCTGCAGCGCCTCGTACAGAAGGGGTTTCGCCCCGGGGGCGATGATGACCTCGGCGGGTGTGTAATCCAGACCGAAGCGCCTCTTGTAATAATTGCAGACCTCTTGGCGCAGCTCCGCGATGCCCGGGTTGAGCGTGTAGTGCGACTCGCCGCGTTCGATGGCGGCGACGGCCGCCTCGCATGCCGACTTCGGTGAGTCGTAGTCGGGCTCGCCCGCGCTGAAAGATAGGACCGGTTTGCCCTCGGCCTTCATCGTCTTGGCTCTGCCGGAGATGCTGAGAGTTGCGGAAGGTTTGATATTCAATATTTTCTTGGAAAACTTCACTTTTATGACCTCCATCCTTTAAATGACAATGTTGCCGTTTGGAAACAAGAAACACGTAAAGTCCGGATATTATAATACTAAATCATCTCTTATGTCACTATTGCCTTTTACTTATCTTGAAGTGGCCTTATGGCTAAATATAAGCCTTCTGAAATTATAACTGCGATTAATATTTACATAATTTGCACATTTGAGCCTATTTGGATATCATGCTAGAATAACATCAGTAACAGTAATATAAAGCACCATACGAATGGAGGAGTTGCTATGGAGGTACGTTTTGTCACGCGCAATGTTGAACTCCCCGGAGACATTAAGGATTATATGGAGAAGAAGCTTTTCAAGATCGAAAAGTTCTTTGACCGTATCCTGGACACTCAGGTCGCGCTCAACTACAAGAGAGGGATGAATGTGGTTGAGATCACCTCAAATGTGAATGGAGTCGTGATGCGCGGAGAGGATTACGCCCCTGACCTTCGCAAAGCCTTTGACAAGGCGCTCAAGAACATTGAACGTCAAGTGAAAAAACATAAGAGCTACCTCACAGATAAGGCCCGCATGAAGGTACAGGATATTTCCTTTGACATAGACCCAGAGCTTATCCCCGCTCCGGCGATCGAGAGAGACGAGCCTGTGCGCGAGATCGTAAAAAGAAAGAAATTCTCGGTGGACGTCATGACGCCGATCGAGGCTACGATGCAGATGGATCTGCTCGGTCACTCGTTCTTCCTCTTCAAGAACGACGAGACCGGCGCGATCAATGTCGTTTACCGCAGGGAAGAGGGCGGCTACGGGCTGCTTGAACCCAAATAAAGGCCATAAACTGTTACAGATTGGGAATCCCCTCGCAAGAGGGGATTTTTTTATCGCCTGCTCTTGACCTCAGCCCGCTGAGGCGTTAATTTAGTTTATATTTTATTAAGGACGTGTGGCTCATGGTTTGTGAAATGATAGAATCGCTCAACCCGCGCCAGCGCGAGGCCGTTACCTATTGCGACGGGCCTCAGGTCGTGCTCGCGGGCGCGGGCAGCGGCAAGACGAAGGTGCTTACGACGAAGATCGCCTACCTTATAGAGGAGCGGCATGTCCGCCCCTGGCGCATTCTCGCGCTTACCTTTACCAATAAGGCGGCGCGTGAGATGAAGAGCCGCGCCGAGGCGATACTGGACGGCAACCTGCAGGGGCTTGAGATATCTACCTTTCACGCCTACGGGCTGCGCTTCCTGCACCGTTACTCCGAGGCGCTGCAAAAGCTCGGCCATCCCTATCCCTTCGTGATATTCGACCGCGGCGACACAAAGGCGGTCGTCAAACGGGCGATGGCGGAGCTCAACATCGATCCGAAGAAACTGGAGATGTCGGCGGCGCTCGACATGATATCGCAGGCGAAGACGAAGGCGAATCCCGTTTCGCGCGAGCCGAAGATATCCGACCGCTGGCGCTCGCTTTACGACAGATACCAGGAGCAGCTCAGAACGCAGGGGGCGCTTGACTTTGACGACCTGATGGTGCTGCCGCTGCATATCCTCGCCACCAATAAAGAGGTGCTCGAGCATGAACGCTCGCGCCTTGACTGGGTGCTGGTAGACGAGTATCAGGATGTTAACCATCCGCAGTATCTTATGCTGCGCTGTCTTGTCGACGACGGGCGCAAGATCATGGTCGTCGGCGACCCCGACCAGTCCATCTACGGCTGGCGCGGCGCGGAGATGGCGATGATCCTCAACTTTGAGCGCGATTTCAAGGGATCTAAGATGACGATCCTGGATCAGAACTACCGCTCGACGGGGAACATCCTCGAAGGCGCGAACGGCGTGATCAAGAACAATGACGACCGCCACCCGAAGGACCTCTGGACCGCCGCTGAGCGCGGGCGGCTGATAAACGTGCGGCGGAGCTTTAAAGACTCCGACGAGGCGGAATGGATCGCGAAAAAGATCGAATCGCTTCATGACGACGGCTACGCCTACGGTGAAATGGCGATCCTCTACCGAATGAACGTCCTTAGCCGCGGTATGGAACAGGCGCTGCTGGAACGTTCGATACCGTACCGCGTCATCCGCGGCGTCGCTTTCTATGAGCGCGCCGAGGTGAAGGACGCCCTCTCGATGCTGCGCCTCGCCGTCAACCCGCGCGACGCCATCTCGCTCGCGCGCGTCGCCAACATCCCGACGCGCGGCCTCGGCAAAAAAAGCGTCGAGCTGCTCGGCGAGGCGATGGCGGAGCTGAAAGCCGGCAATGCCGAAGAGCTGTGGAAAGCCCTCCTCGCGAACGGCGGCGGACTCAAAGGCAAACAGGGGAGCGGCGTGAAGGCGCTCGCCTCGGATATGCTCGCGATCCTCGCTAACGAGGAAAATATCGGCGAGGCCGTGCGCACGATCATCGATTCAAACGGGTATGAAAAATACCTGCGGGAGGAATATCCCGACGATTGGGAGGAGCGCGTGGAGAACGTGATGGAAATACTCTCCATCGTCCCGCCGGAGAGCGATATCACGCAGGCGCTGACAGAGATACCGCTGATCACCGACCAGGATTCCCCGGAGGGGTTGGAAGACTCCGTCAATATGCTGACGCTGCACGCGGCGAAAGGGCTCGAATTTCCCGTAGTCTTCCTCATCGGGCTTGAAGAGGGAATATTCCCGAGCGCCCGCTCCGTCACCGGCGAAGGCGACATCGCCGAGGAACGGCGTCTCTGCTATGTGGGAATGACGCGCGCGCGGGAACAGCTTTACATCAGCTGCGCCTCGAGCCGCCTGCTCTTCGGCGGCATTCAGCGCAACCCGATGTCGCGCTTTCTCGGCGAGATACCGAAGGATGTCAAAGAATTTACAGACGACGCGCAGGGAGGCGGTTATCATGCCGACAGTAGGGCTCACGGGCGACGTTGGCGCTGGTAAGAGCACGCTCTGCAAAGAGTGGGCCGCCATGGGCGCGCATATCATAGACGCGGACAGCGTCGCGCGCGCTCTCTGGGACGATCCCGGCATACGCCGCGAGGCGGAAAAACGCTGGGGCGCGGGCTTCTTCGACGCGCCGCATAAAGAGCTGTGGGCGAAGATCGCCGCGAAGATATTCGCCGACGAAGAGGAATACCGTTTCGCCTCGCGGCTGATACACAAAAAAACGATGGAAACGATCAAGGAAATGGCGGCCGGCGCCGACGGCTGGGTCGTGGCGGAGATACCGCTGCTCTATGAGGGCGGCCACGAAAGATGGCTCGATTGCGTGGTCTACGCCGCTGCGCCCTTTGAAAAGCGCGTGGAACGCAACGCGAAGCGCCGCTGGAACGCCGAAGAGGTCTCGCGCCGCGAGAACAGGCTTTTGCCGAGCGGGGAGAAGATGGCAAGAGCCGATTTTGTGCTGGTAAACGACGGCACAGAGGAAGAGTGGCGGCAAAAGGCGCGCGGCCTCTGGCTGAAGCTTGTGGAAGGAGGAGTAAAATGAAAACATGTGAACGGCTGCTCGCCTATGCGGGCGTGGCAAGCGCCTCCGACGAAAAAAGCGAAAATTCACCGAGCGCGCCCGGAATCTGGGAGATGGCGCGCCTTCTTAAAAATGAGATGGAGGAGATGGGGCTCACGGACGTCTGCCTTGACGAGCACTGCTATCTTTACGCCTCCATTCCCGCGAATATCGCGGACGACGTCCCAGTCCTCGGCTTTATCGCCCACATGGACGTCTCGTCCGCCTCCCCCTGCGAGAATATCAGGCCGAGAGTCGTCGCCTATCGCGGCGGCGACATCGTCCTTAACGAAGAGAAAAATATCGTTATGCGGGAGGCCGACTTCCCGGTACTGCGGAATTATGTCGGCAAAAGCCTCATCGTCACAGACGGCACGACGCTGCTCGGGGCGGACGACAAGGCCGGCATCGCCGAGATCATGACGATGGCGGAGCGGCTGCTCGCCGATGATTCGATAAAACATGGCAGGATCGCGATCGCCTTTACCCCAGACGAGGAGATCGGGCGCGGCACCGAACATTTCGATCTGAAAAAATTCGGCGCGGACTTTGCCTACACCGTCGACGGCGGCGGGTTCGGTGAAATATCCTGCGAAAACTTCAACGCCTCGTCGGCGCGGGTAACGTTCACGGGGCGCAGCGTCCACCCGGGGACCGCGAAGAACGTCATGATAAACGCGCAGCTGCTGGCGATGGAATTTTTCGCGATGCTGCCCGCGGCGGAGCGCCCCGAAAACACGGAGGGGCGCGAGGGCTTCTTCCTCCTCGACGAAAGCGGCGGCTCCGTGGAGAGCGCATTTCAGAAATATATCCTGCGGGACCACGACGCGCGGAAACTCGCGGAGCGCGAAGAGGCGATGCGTGAGGCCGCGCGCCGCATCAATGAAAAATATGGCGAAGGGCGCGCGGAGCTCAAACTGACGCCGGGCTACCGCAACATGGCCGAGGTGATCGAAAGACATCCCTTCATGGTCGAGATCGCGAAGGAGGCCGTCAGAGCGGCGGGCGGCGAGCCCTTCATCGTCCCGATACGCGGCGGCACGGACGGCGCGAACCTCTCCTTCATGGGGCTGCCCTGCCCCAATCTCGGAACGGCGAGCCACAACCATCACGGGCGGCTGGAGTTCGCATGCGTCGAAGACATGGAGAGGGTCGTTGAGATGCTGGTTGCCGTAAATCGGCGTTTATACGCGCCGTCTGCGTCATAACTTGCCCTCTGAGTGTCCTCGCCGTATGACCAATACGGCTCCGGTACTCAGAGGGCAAGTTATTTAGCATCCGGCACGTCTAAACGCCGATTTACGCGATTGCGAGGAAAGATAAACTGGGGTTTATATTTTAAAGCCTCCCTCGCCGAGGGAGGTGGGCCGGCGCACGATTTTTGCGCCGGGTCGGAAGGAGTGTTGCACTGTTTGGCGCGGTTTTCCGCGCTAAACAGTGCCAGCGGCGCAAGCCGCGGGAGAGGATAAGGTCAAAGAATCAACACCAAGGTCAAATCGAGTAGGAGGCCTCCCATTATTTGAGAGGCCGTCCTCTCACACCACCGTACGTACCGTTCGGTATACGGCGGTTCGGTAACGAGCGCGCATTGCCTCATATCGCAGCAGGATATCGTCATATCCCTGCGAGGCGAGGTATTTGTTGGTCAGTGAGGTGGTCAGTATCCACGTTCTGGCTATATGCCAGCATCCGAGCCTGCTGTTTGCCCATCGCCACGCGTCCCTGTGATGGATCCCCAGCTGCCTGAGGTTCTTGTATTTCGGCCATATCCTTTTCCACTGTTTCCAGTAGATTTGCCGTATCCTGCGTCTTATCCATCCAGTCAGCTGTAACATCGCGCTTTTCATTTCGGCTATCGCATAGTAGCCCAGCCATCCCGTCGTGTATTTCCTGAGGTTTAGCATGATGGTCTCTATCGAGCGTCCCTGATTCCTGGCGGTAAGTTTTCGGATTTTGTCTTTGAACCGTTTCAGGCTTTGTTCGTGGACCCTTATCTTCGTTTCTCCTTTGCTAGGGTAGAGGGAGAAACCAAGAAATTTGAGTTTTGTCGGGCTTCCGATACAACTTTTCTTTTGGTTCACTTTGAGTTTCAGCGTTCCTTCAAGATAATTGACGCAGTTTCCCATTACTCTTTGGGCGGCTCTTGCGCTTTTGACATATATGTTGCAGTCGTCGGCATATCTTACAAATTTGTGTCCTCTGCTTTCCAGCAGTTTGTCAAATTTTGTAAGGTAGATGTTGGAGAGGAGTGGTGATAGGTTGCCTCCCTGCGGAGTTCCTTCTGTGGTCGAGCTGATGAGCCCGTTTTCCATTACTCCGCTTTTGAGGTATTTCCTGATGAGCCTTATTACACGCTCGTCTTTTATCTCTTCCCGAAGCGTCTTTATGAGCAGGTTGTGGTTGACCGTGTCAAAGTATTTGGCCAGGTCGATATCCACTGATACTTTGTATCCCTGTTCGTAATATATCCTAGCCTGTTCTATTGCCTGATGGGCGCTTCTTCCTTTGCGGAATCCATAGCTGCCGTCGGAGAATTGCTTCTCGAATATTGGCGTCAGCACTTGGGAGATGGCTTGCTGTATCATACGGTCTATGACCGTGGGGATTCCCAGCTTGCGCTTTCCTCCGTCCGCTTTGGGGATTTCGACTCTCTTTACTGCCTGGGGCCTGTAGCTTCCATCATAGAGGCTTTGGATAAGTTCGGGATAGTGCTCCTTCAGGTGTCCATACATCGCTTGGACTGTCATTCCATCTATGCCTGACGCACCTCCGTTTTTGACTACCCGTTTGTACGCCTCTGCCATGTTCGCTCTGGTGAGGATACATTCGAGCAACGTTTGCGCTCTTTCTTCTCCTGCGTTTCTGTGTGGGCAATACTCGGCGCTTTCATGGTGCTTTCCGCTTCCAGCTTGTCCTCGCATGAACAGCCTGCTTGCGCAGTTTTCTGCTTTCTTCGCATTGCCCGACCTTCTTTCGTCTGAGAAGTTTGTTACCGTTCGGCCCTTCCTGATTGTTTTTTTCTCTCACCAGTACTATGGCCTCTGCTGACTTCTTGCGGTTCATCCATCCATCTCTGGGTGGATTGCACTCAGGTTAAGCCCCCGCAAGATCTCCCCGAGTAAGCACATAAACTTTCTCCTCATATATCCGCCGCATTTACACCATGGGATTCGTGCAGTGTAGGACTTTGTCTTGGGGGTAGACTCGTCCGTCCCATAATGCCTCACATGCGGTTCCTGTTCGTCGGACCGAGGGTTTGCCTCCGGCTTCCTTCAGATTCCACCTCACGATGGACACCCTTGCCTTTGGCTAACAGTTCACACTGCAATGCCTGTAGCGGACTTACACCGCCTAGTTTATGTGCATGTCGGGCGCACCCCTCCTCCACCGGCTTCGCCGGAGCTAAGCGACTCGCACAAAACGAAAAACATCGTTTTGGCTCCCTGCTTATCGGAGAGGGAGCCAAAGATCTTTGATAAATCGCAGTTTATCTTCCCCCGCAATCGCGTAAATCGGCGTTTATAAGCAGTGAACCAAAACGCCGGTTTTGCGTTTTGTGTGAATCGCTTAATTTGTTCACCAGAAGTGCGAGTTGCTAAATAAAATGGGGGCTCCGATACCGGAGCCGTATTTGTATACGGCGAGGATTCGGAGCCTCCGTTTTATGACGCAAATCGTGCTTATAAACGCCGATTTACCGTTTTTGTGTGGCTATCGTAGATGATATCCTGGATTCCTCAGATCATCGCGCCGAAGGTCCTTGTCAGCGCCATCCGCTTTTGCAGGCAATAGACGAGCAGCGCTCCGATCACCGCGCCCGGCACGGAGCTCATGAGGAAGGAGCTTGAGAAGAAGAGGAAGCCGATGCCCTTGCCGAGGATGGGGCCTAGTATCTTCGCTCCGACCCAGGCTCCGACGATGCCTGTTCCGACCGGTTCCGCGCAGGCGGCGCACAGCTTGTATCTTTCAGGCAGGGCTCTGGCCGCGAGTCCGACGAAGAGCGCGCCGAACATGCTGCCGGGGAAGGCGAAGAGGCTGCCCGTCCCCATCATGTTCCTGATGACGCTGGTCGTGAAGGCCGCGCCGACCGCCCACCAGGGGCCTAGCAGTATTCCCGCGAGCACGTTTATCGTGTGCTGGAAGGGGAAACACTTTGTCGGCCCCATCGGTATCGAGACCACCGAGAGCACTACGCCCGCCGCGGCGAAGGCCCCGGCGAGGACCGCCTTTTTAAACATCTTTTTTCTTTCTTCGTTCTGCATTTTTGCTGCCTCCATATTCAATAATTTTTTACAAAGCCGTCCGCCGGACGTCAGCCTCTGAGGACTCTGCCGGCCTCTTTTATCAGCGCCGCGGCCGCCTCTTTCGGGTCGTCCGCCCTCATTATCGCGCCGGAGAGCGAGATGCCGCTTGCGCCGCATCCCGCGAGGTATTTTACGTTGCCGAGCTCGATGCCGCCGATCGCCACAGAGGGGATGTCGATCGCCGACAGTACCTTTTTGATGCCGTCTGGGCCGATGACGACGGCGTCGCCCTTCGTCGCGGTCTCAAAAGCCGCGCCGCAGCCGACGTAGTCCGCGCCGAGCCGCTGCGCTTCGCGCGCGAGCTCCGGTGTGCGTGCCGTGCCGCCGATGATGAAGTCTGTCCCCGCGAGCCGCCGCGCCGCGCCTATGGGCAGATCCTTCTGCCCGAGATGCACGCCGTCCGCGCCCGCGGCGAGCGCGATGTCGAGGCGGTCGTTTATCAGCAGGAGCGCGCCGTGCGCGCTGCAGATCTTTTTCAGCGCCAGCGCCGTATCATAACATTCGCGCCCAGTCCAGCTTTTGACGCGCAGTTGGACCGCCGTCACGCCGCCCTCGATAGCCGCCGCCGTCTTTTTTATCACCGCTTCGGGGCTGTCGCCCTCGCCGCAGATCAGGTAGAGGCGCAGCCGCTCCGCGAGTTTCTTTCTGTCCGCCGTCATTATTTCACCTCATTTTCAAGGGAGCCGAATTTCGCGAGCATGTCCATGAATTTTATCCTGAACGAATATGGCCCCGCCGCTTCGCCCGCCTCGGCCGCCGCGCGGCGAAAGAGCTTCAGCGCGCGGCGCGCGGCCTCAAGCGGCTCGTCCCGGGTGCAGAAAAGCGCCGTCGCGCTGCCAAGCGCGCAGCCGATCCCGCTCGTGCCTCTCAGCAGCGGCGAGCCTCCGATAATGGCGAAGCTTTTTTCACCGTTGGAGAGGTGGTCCGTCTCTCCTGTAGAATAAACGACGCAGCCGAATTTTTTCGCGCAATCTTCCGTCAGACGCTCCGCCTCCGCGATCTCACTGTCGCAGGAGACGCCGCGCGGGGCGGTCCCCGCGCCGCAGAGAGCGCCGATCTCCGCCCCGTTGCCCTTTATCACGGAGAAGCGGAATTCCGCTAGCAGCGCGTCGGCGATCTCCGTGCGGCATTTTGAAAATCCATAGCCGACGAGATCCAGCACGACGGGGATGTTGTTCGCGGCCGCCGCGGCCGCCGCCGTCCGATAAAGCTCTTCGGCGTTGTCGGGCGGCGTGCCGATATTTATCAGCAGCGCGTCGCTCGCCGCGGCGATCTCCGCCGCCTCCGCGAGCCGGCACGACATGACCGAGGAGCCGCCGAGCAGCGCCACGCAGTCGGCCTGAAGCTGCGCGGAGACGCCGTTCGTTATCTGGTAGATCAGGGGTCTAGCCATTGACGACCTCTGTCCACTGCATCGTGACGGCATGTCCGAGGCAGCCCGCGCCGTGTCCCGCCGTCACTCCGTAGAGCAGCCCGGCGCGCAGGTATTTCCGTGCGCGCGCGACCGCCTCCGCGAGCGAACAGCCGGCGGCGAGCTCCGCGGCGATCGCCGAGCTCAGCGTGCAGCCGGTGCCGTGGTTGGCCGTAGTATTGATCCGCCTGTCCCGCAGCAGCGATATCTCTCCGTCCGCCAGCAGCACGTCCGTTATCATCTCCGGCTCGCCCGGCAGGTGGCCGCCCTTGACGAGCACCGCGCCGCAGCCGAGCTTTTTTATCTCGCGCGCCGCCGCGGCCATGCCGTCGACGTCGTCGATCTTCATCCCCGTCAGTTTCTCCGCCTCGGGCAGATTGGGCGTGACGATCATCGCCATCGGCACGATGATATTCTTCACCGCGTCCACGGCGTCGGCGGCGAGCAGGGAGTCCCCGCTCTGCGCCACCATCACGGGATCGACGACGACCTTCTTTATCCCCAGCTCGGAAAGCCCTTCGGCGACGGCGGAGATCGTCTCGCGGTTGCCGAGCATCCCCGTCTTGACCGCGTCGAGCGGAAAATCCTTGCCGACGGCCAGCATCTGCGCCTTGATTATCTCAGGCGGCGCGTTGTGGATGCCGGTCACGCCGAGCGAGTTCTGCACGGTCAGCGCCGTTATCGCCGTGGTGCCGAAGACCTTTAATGCCGCGAAGGTTTTTAAATCCGCCTGGATACCGGCTCCTCCGCCTGAATCGCTTCCGGCGACCGACATCGCTATCCCCCGGTATATCCCATGTTTCATAGCAATTCCCCTTTTCAAAGTAAAAACCCCGCTCTAACAAAGAGCGGGGCGGTTTTTCATTTCGTGGCCTCGCTCCCTACGCCGGTATTAGCCGGATCAGGTATGGGGTCGAAGTTAAAAACTTCCTCTCAGCTTCATGAGCTCCCCCGGAGTTTTGAACATTATCATACCAACGGACGGTACTGTCAACTTGACAAAGATGGGGCGAGTTGCTAAAACATTCTTAACATCGGGGGAGTCGAAAGACTGAGAAATCGACGCAAGTCATGACCCTTTGAACCTGACGCGGGTAATGCCGCCGTAGGGAAGATGAAGAAAACTTAGCAGCACCTTTCTTTCATCTCCGGTGTAATAATTATATCTGGAGGAATCAGAATGAAAATACCGTTGAAGATTTTAGTGGAGGGAGCCCTGTCAATAGCGCTTGCCGTGGTGCTTTCCTATTTCAAGCTTTTTTCGATGCCGCAGGGCGGCTCCGTCAGCCTTACGCTGCTGCCGTTGTTGGTCTTTTCGTTCCGCAGCGGCTGGCGGTACGGAATATTCGTCGGCGCTGTCACCGGGCTGCTGCGCCTCATGCTCGGCGGTTATGTGGTGCACCCGCTGCAGGCGCTGCTTGATTACCCAGTGGCGAGCGGGCTCGTCGGCCTCGCGGGTTTCTTTCCCGGGAAAAAGTGGCTTGGCGTGCTCTGCGCCTGCTTTGCGAACTTTGCGGCGGCGGTGCTCTCAGGCGTCGTCTTTTTCGCCTCTTACGCGCCGGCAGGGACGAATGCCTGGCTCTATTCGATCCTTTACAACGGAAGTAGCCTCCTGCCGGAGACGGCCATTTTAATGGCGCTGGTATACATGATAATGCCGAGATTGGAAAAATTTAAATAAAGGCGGGCGATGCCTATTGGAGACGACCGGACTGCCGCGGCTGACGATAGAACTGGAAAATAAGACGGCTATGGACACGGCGCTGCTGGTGCTCGGCGGCAGGGCTCCCTCGCCGTCATGGCTCTCGGAGTTTGGCTCCCGCGGCGAAGTTTGGGCTGTCGACCGCGGGGTCGAGGCCTGCCGCGCCGCCGGGATCATTCCCCGGAGGCTCGTCGGCGACTGCGACAGCGCCTCCGCCGAAAGCTGGCGCTGGGCGGCGGACAATGGCGTCCCGGTCGAACGCTACCAGAGCGACAAGGACCTTACCGACTTTCAGCTCGCGCTCGAGCTATTCCGCGAAAAAAATAAGGGCCGCGCAAAAAAAATATTTTTAACGGGGGCCTGGGGCGGCAGATTTGACCATTTATGGAGTCTTGTCCTTACGTTTCTGAACTTTTCTTCTCCGCACGTTCCATTTTGCATAGCCGACGAGAGGGAGGGGCTTGTCTTGCTGGACGGCCCCGCGAATGCGTCCTTTACATTTGCCGAAAGGCCGAAGGCCGTCTCGCTGCTGTCTTTTTCGGAGGAATGCGCCGGCGTATCCATCGCCGGCGTCCGCTGGCCGCTCGACGGGGTCGCGCTCAGCCGCGGTTTCCCCTACGCGATAAGCAACCGCCTTGGCGACGGCCTCGCCGCGCGCGTAAGCTGCGAAAGCGGCCGCCTCGGCTTCTACTGGCTGTGGGATGAACGGCGGATCGCGTCATGACAAAGAAGATATCAATCCCTTTGATAAAAAAAGTCGATCCTGACTTTACACGGATAGGTAAGGCGGCGTTGTCGTGTTAAAATATCTCTTGTGATTTTGAGAGAAGAATAAGGATGTGTTTAAATGCTGGGAAATCTATTTTCCGCCTCGGGAATATCGGAGCTGCTTCTGAGCCTGCCCGCCGTTCTCTGGGCCATTACATTTCATGAATATTGCCACGGCCTTGCCGCGAAGATGCTCGGGGACACCACGGCGGAGCGCGCGGGACGCCTCTCGCTGAACCCCCTCGACCACCTTGATCCGCTCGGCGCGCTTTGCCTGCTGCTCTTCCGCTTCGGCTGGGCCAAGCCTGTGCCGATAGACACGCGTTACTTTAAGCACCCCAAGCGTGACATTATAATCGTCAGCCTTGCGGGAGTCGCAGGTAACATGCTGACGGCTTTTGTCTGCGCGCAGCTGGCGCGCTTCGCGCCGGAACTCTTCGGCAGTTGGGCCGCGCAGCAGTTCATTTTGCTGATGATATATATCAACCTCGGGCTGGCGGCCTTCAACCTCATTCCGATACCGCCGCTCGACGGTTCGCGCATCCTCTACGTGCTGCTGCCGTACCAATGGATGAAATACTACTACTGGCTCGAGCGCTACGGTATGTTCGTGATCGTCGGACTGCTGGTGATGGGGGTGTTCCCCTATATCATGCGCCCGATCATGGCACTGCTCTTCCACATCTTACTGATATAGGCGGTATACGGGATATGAAAAAAATACTGATAACAAACGACGACGGGATCTTCGCCGAGGGCATCCAGACGCTTGCGAACTCCTTTCACGACGCCGGATATGAGGTGCTCGCAGTGGCCCCGGACCGTGAGCGCAGCGCCTCCGGGCATTCGATGACGATGGACAGGCCGCTGCACATCAAAAAGATCGAGAATAAAATGCTGGCAAACGGATTCACCGCCTATTCCTGTGACGGTACTCCGACAGACTGCGTGATAATGGGCATCGACGTGCTCCATTTTGTGCCGGACCTCGTCCTCTCCGGAATAAACTGCGGTCCCAACCTCGGCGACGACCTCACCTATTCCGGTACGGCCTGCGCGGCGATGGAGGGGCTCATATTCGGCTATCCGTCGATGGCCGTCTCGCTCGTCTGCGGTTCGAAATCGCCGGAAAAATACTTTGCGACCGCGGCGGAGGCGGCGCTGCAGACGGCGCGCTGGATAGCCGGACATCCGATGGCCGACGACGTCATGTACAACGTCAACGTACCCAACGAGAAGCCGGGAGATATTGCCGGCGTGCGGGTGACGCGCAAGGGAAAACGCCGCTACCACGATAAGATAACGGTAGTAAAGACGCCCTTCGGCGGCGAGGCTTACTGGGTCGGCGGCAGCATTCATGACGAAATGCACGAGGACACGGACGTCTGGGCCGTCGCGCACAACTATGTCTCCATTACCCCCGTGCACCTTGAAATGACATCGTTCGATACATATTATGCCGCCAAAAAGACGCCGATGGAGGCAGAGATACACAAGAGCATGAAGACGAAATAGTGAACTTGCAAAAACCAAAAGTTTATTTTGAATTTTTGAGGTCAACCGGTGTCAATAGCCAGAGAAAAGTCACCCCAAATGGTCAAAGAAAATGTCACTATTCCTTTGAATTATGGTATCATCCTTGGTAGTCACATTTGTAGATCTGCCCCGCCAGGGGTGGTCTGAAGCAGGTTTGTGTGGTGACACAACACCTGCTTTTTTCTTTGAATCACTATGGGTCGCTTTTTTCGGCATCTCCACCTGTTTCATCAATATAGCCCTGTCGTTACGCATGATGTATATCTCTCCTTTAACGGTCTGTCTAACTTCAACGGTGCTTCCTGGAGTCATGTATATACTGCCGTCAACCGGAATATATATCCGACTGTTGTAAGATATAGTGTTTCCGCCGCCTATCTTTCTTTCACAGCGCAGAACAAAGACCAGATCCAGATCAATTCTCTTGTCGAATTTGAGATACACAGAGTTTTCTACTTTTGGTTCAACGGAAAATCTGGCGTTGTAATCATCCAGAAAGAGTGGGAGGAAGCTATTAGCCTCTTCAATGTTCCTGATTCCATTGAGCCTGAGTTCCGCCGCAAGCCTGTCCTGAAAAGTATTCCACAGCCGTTCTATACGTCCTTTAGCCTGGGGCGTATTGGCAAATATCTGCTTTATGCCTAAATCATTCAGTGCATGGCCAAAATTCGACAGGTGAATTGATACGCCTTTCAATTCGTCTTCGAGGGTCAGCTCCTTAGGAGACTTGAATATCGTGTGCCTGTCGCTGTAAATATAAAGGGGCAGTCCATAATCCCTTATACCCATCTTTATAGCCTCCGCATATCCGACAAAACATTCACTCTCTATGAAGAATGCACCGGTAACAATACCTGCGGCATCGTCCATAAAAGCATGCAGGGTTGCACTATCTCCATCTTTGCCAAACCACTTATGGCTGCTCGCGTCTGTCTGCCATAACATGCCGGACGATTCCTTCCTTTGCCTCGGACGATTTTAATACGTCTTTTACTTTACCAACTTCTTACTCCTTATTCCCTCCAACTTCAGAATACGAGACACCGACGACCGGCTGATACTGATACATTCCCTTTCATTAAGATGTTCGGTAAAATGAGAGATATTAAAGTCATAATACCTTTCCTTAAAAGACTCACTACCTCCCCTCTGACCTCATCGGTAATCGCATGGACGGGATTCCTACCACGATTACCGTGAACCAACCCTTGTGCTCCTTCCTGTAAAAACTTCTTCTTGATTCTGATAAACTGCCTGACGCAAACACCGAGCAGCTCCGACGCATCTTTGTTAGTCAATCCTCCTGATAATGCGATACTCAACACCTCAACGCGCCTTACTTCCTTCTTCGTCATTGTCACTAGCTCCTGGCTCATAGTGACATTTTCTCAGATCTGTTATGGAGTGACTTTATCTCTGAGCAATAACATTTTGAGGTCAACCGGTTGACAAATAAAGTTCACGTGATAGAATACCACACAAGTTTTTGAGACCACCGTGAAAGGAGGGGCGCTATTGTGAAACTGCATGCCGCTGAGCGAGACAGACGTATACGACGAATCGATTCCTTACCGCATATAATATGCGATGACGGGGATATGAATTCGATCACTCGGCGACAGAGATAAAGCGCCACCGGCTGAAAGCGCTTTTCGCAAAAAGGATCACAATTCCGCACCCCAGAGCACAACACGACGAAGTGGACAGATATGTCAACGAGGGTGGTACCGCGGGTAAATTTGCTCGTCCCTCTTCCGAAAGGAAGAGGGACGAGCTTTTTTTAATATCGACAAAATTTAGGAGGAGTTTCAAATGATGGCACCAGAGAAAAAGGGAAAAGTAGTATTGGCTTACAGCGGCGGGCTTGACACATCGGTGGCGATCCCCTGGCTCCACGATCAGGGCTATGAGGTTGTCACGCTGACGATGCACGTCGGCCAGCAGGCCGACAATCTTGAGGAGATAAAAGCGAAAGCCTACGCGGCTGGCGCTTCCAAAGCTTACCTGGTGGATCTCCGCGAGGCCTTCATCGACACCTTCGTATGGCCGTCGCTTAAGGCCAACGCCGTATACCAGGGGATCTATCCGCTCAATTCGGCCCTCTCGCGCCCGATGATCGCCCAGGCGCTCATATGGTGCGCAGAGAAAGAGGGCGCGGTCGCCGTCGCCCACGGCTGCACCGGCAAAGGACAGGACCAGGTGCGCATCGAGGTAGCCTGCAACGCGCTGAATCCGGAGATCGAAGTCCTCGCGCCGGTCCGCGACTGGGGCTTTACGCGCGAAGAGGAGATGGATTACGCCGCCGCGCACAACGTTCCCGTACCGACGACGAGAAAGAGCCCCTACAGCATCGACGACAACCTTTGGGGGCGTTCGATCGAATGCGGCATCCTCGAAGATCCGTGGAACGAGCCGCCCAAGGACGCCTATAAGCTGACAGCCGAGCCGACCGAAGCCCCCGACGAAGAGGTCACCGTCGAAGTGACATTTGAGGGAGGCATCCCCGTAGCCGTCAACGGACAGAAGATGGGCTCCATTGAACTGATCGATTTCATGAACAAAACGGCGGGCGCCGCCGGATATGGCCGGATCGATATGATAGAAGACCGCCTCGTCGGCTTTAAGAGCCGCGAAGTTTATGAATGCCCCGGAGCTCTCGCGATCATCGCGGCCCACAAAAAGCTTGAGACTCTGACCCTCGCGAAAGATACGCTTAAAACTAAGAGGGAGCTTGAGGTGAAATTCGCCGAGATGACCTATGAGGGGTACTGGTTCTCGCCGCTGATGGAGGCGGTGCAGGCCTTCATGGATTCGACGCAGAAGTCCGTCAACGGCACCGTGAGGATGGTCTTTTACAAAGGCAACTGCATCATCAACGGCATGAAATCCGAGAGTTCAGTCTACAGCAAGGCGCTTGCCACCTATTCGGCGGGAGATATCTTTGACCAGTCCGCCTCCGTCGGATTCATCAAGATATGGGGCATGCCGATCAAGACCTGGCGTCAGACTCATAAAGAAAAGAACATCAACCCGATAGACAGCCTCGTCATGCAGAAGGGCAAAGACGCGACAAAATAAACCGTGTAAAATCGAAAAAATATAAAAGGGCCGGACGGATTTGCCGTTTCCGGCCCTTTTTGTTGTACCTTTGTTGTACCTTGCCTGTTAAGATGAGATCCATATGAATAACCCACTGCATGACTGAAAAAGAGGGGGCCTTGGCATGTTGAAAAAATTTCTTGTGCTGGCGGCGGCAGTACCGACGCTCTCATTGAAGGGTACACCGCGGAGGAGGCCGAATGGTACAGAAAGTTCAACGATAAACTCTGCGCCCCGCTGGGAGAGGTGGAGGTATGTTCGCTGCTGGACTTTATCCTCTTCGGAGACGACGACCGCGAGTTTGATGTGGTCTCGATTGATATAAAGCTTGCCGTCCCTCTGACGGAAGAGCAAATAAACCGCCTCGGCGCGTTTAAAAGGGCCGGAGCGACTCTGAACCTCTATTTCAGCGACGAGGACGAAATGCCGCTGGAACTGGTGGCCGCCGACTGCGCCTACACTCTGGAAGGTGACGTGATAAAGGTGGCGCTCCCGAAAGAGAAACATCTTCTGTGTGTTTCTAACGAATATTACGTCCTCGTCCTCTCCGTTCCCAAGACGAAGGCTGATTCATCATCCGGCTGCAGCGGTATCGGCGCGGGGGCCGGCGTGCTCCTGCTTGCGCTGCCGCTTATCTGCGCGCGGCTCAGAAAACGCGGCTGAAGCTGCGCGGCACACGATCAAGGTCATAATAGTGAGATGAGATATACGAGGGCCGCTCCGCGGCCTGTATAACGGCGGCAAAAGGGCAGGCCCGAATGAGGCCTGCCCCTTTATTTCAAATTTGTTTAACGGAAACGGCCACGGGAGGATGCTAAGCCTTCCTGTACCCGCACTTGGGGCATACGCCGTTTTCATCCATTGCGATGCCGCAGAGCGGGCAGCGGTCCATGCTGCGCTTCGGCACGTATTCTTCCGAGGCGGCGTTGACGCCGCTGGTGAAGGTCAGCTTGACGATGTTCAGCTTATCCTTCAGCAGGTCGTAAACGATCTTGATCATTCCTTCGACCGTCATAGTCTCCTTCGTGACGACGAGGCGGCACTCCGGATAAGCGGTCGCCAGTTCTGTCTTGAAGGCCGGCCCCTTCATGGTATTGCTCGGCGCGCCGTTCCTGATGCCCTGCTTCTCGTAAACGTCCAGGACGGCGGGCAGCAGGGGATCGTCTTCCCGCAGGATCAAGGCGTGGTCAAAATTTTTCAGAACGTCCCAGGCGGTTTTCTGGATCTCATTGCAGGGAAAAACCATATTCACGCCGGGGTTGACGGAATCTTCCACCTCGATAGTCAGAATGCCCGTATGTCCGTGAAGGTACTGCGCTTCGCCCTTGAATCCGTAAAAACGGTGTGCATACTGCAGGTCAAGTTTTGTAATACTTTTCATGGTAATTTCTCCCTTTTATCTATGTTATTTACGGGTTTTTCGCGCCCGTATGCGCACTTGTTTTTCCTTCCCCGGCTTCCCTTCGGTCATGGCCTGTCTGCATTTTCCGCAGACGCCGCTGAGCCTGAGTTCGATATGGCGCACTTCGCCGCAAGGAGGATCTGCGGGGGCGAGCGCCCCTTCAGGGAAGGCGAAATCTGTTATCTCGCCGCAGATCTCACATATAAAATGTCCCTGCGGCCCGGTCTGACAGTCATAACGCGCGCTGTCGAGATGGTTCAGCTTTTGGATGACCCCCCGCCCAGCGAGTTCGTTCAGTATCCGGTAAACGCTCTCCCTTGTCACGGCCGGCAAGCTTTGTCTGACATGCCGCCATACATCGTCAACGCCGGGATGAGTATAGTTTTCATGTACAAACTCATAAACGGCGAGCCGCTGTGACGTGCATTTCCAACCGTTCCGCCGGCAAATCGCCTGAAATTCCTCAAATTTTTGCTGCTCCATTGTCATTCACCCTAGTTGATCAATAGTAAATTTAATGTTTAGATAACTATAATAGTTATTTGTTATAATGTCAAGGGGGAGTTATGTCTCTTTTAAAAAACTATTTTCTGCCGCATGGAAGAGTTTGTTGTACCTCCACGTAAGCGACGACCTTGTGCCGATCGGCAACATGAATGAGGCTGAGGCGGCCTTTAAGTCGGCCGGCTCCAACAAAATCGAAACGGAGTCATTTGACGGCTATACCGCCGGCGTCGGGACGAGCATGCACGAAAAGGCGTTCCTCGTGGCCTTCTTCAAAGGCATATACTGGCTCGACTATTATGGATACGGCGGAAGGTTCATCTTTCAGGACTGATATTCGCGCACATCACAACCCGGCATCCGCATAGACGCTATGGATAAATAAGAGCGGCTCTGACGATTGAAAGAAACAACGAATCGTCTGAGCCGTTTTTTTTGTATTAAATATAGTATACTTAAAAGTAAAAATACATACTTTGAAAAATCTCCCGCGAATTGTTATAATTTATTGCACAACGTGCGGCTCTGTGGTGGCGTAAGTCCGGTTGCTGAGAGCGGCGCGTTTTATTTTAACCTATGGCGCTTACGTATAGATTGTTTTTATATATAAATAGTTACTTTATATCAGAGGAAGAAGTTCGCATAGAGCTGTCGGGAGGGGCTGGAAATGGATCTCAGCAGATTTTGCAAAAAAGAATACCGCGTGGGCGACTACGTTATGTACGCCGGCAACGGCATCTGCCGGATAAGCGACATCCGCCGCGAGAAGTTCAGCGGGCTCGACGAGAAACTTTATTATGTCATGAATTCCGTTTATGACGCCGGAGCGAAGTTCTATCTTCCGCTCTCGATAGAGGGGCTCGAAAAACGTATCAGGCCGCTGCTCTCCGCCGGTGATATCCGGGCGATCATCGACGAGACTGAGGATATCGAGGGGCAGTGGATAGATAACGACGAGAGCCGCACGGCCGCCTTCGGCGAAATACTCAAGGGAGGCAATATCGCAGAGGTGCTATGGCTCGTCAAGATACTGCACCTTCATAAGATAGAGATGCGCGAGAGCAACAAAAAGTTCCGCGCCTGCGATGAAAAGATGCTGGCGCTCGCCGAGCGGGCCGTCACGGAGGAGTTTGCCTTCGTCCTCGGCCTGCGCAGGGAGGGCGTGATCCCATATATCGTCGACTATATAACTAAAAGGAAGGAGGGCCGCGATGACGAAAGAAGAGGCATTGGAACTTATAGAGCGGATACCCTATGTCACAACGTTCAGCGCGCCGAGCGGCAAAGCCAGGATAGACCTCTATAAGAGGGCCGTCGGCAAAAAGGAACCGCTGCAATGGCTGAAGGTGGTGAAATCCTGCTGGCTCCGCAGGGAGGAAGATTCGGGAAAGATCACGGGGACCCTTGAGAGCGAGTACGGCAAAAGGGCGAAGCGCCTGCTCCACGCGGAGCTGGCGGCGGCGCTGGAGATAAAGGAAGAAGAGGTCGAGTCGTTCATCGAGGGTTATCTCAAGGATAATGTTTAAAACAGAATAAAGGATCAAAAGATACAACGAGTTGTGCCTGTCACGTAATTCCGGTTGGAAGCGTCGGCGCGGCTCGTTTTTTTTGCCGTCGGCGCGGCGCTATTTTTTCAGAGGTGATAAGTGTTATGAAAAACAGAGATGAGGTTCAGGAAAGAAACAAGATGGCGGCGGTTCCCGTGAGGAGGCTGCTCTTCACGATGTCGCTGCCGCTGATGCTTTCGATGGTGATGGAGGCGCTCTATAACGTTGTGGACAGCCTCTTTATTTCGCGCATCGGCGAGAACGCGATCACGGCGCTGTCGCTGGCTTTTCCCGTGCAGCTGCTAGTCGTCTCGATAACGGTGGGGACGGGCGTCGGCGTGGGCGCGATACTTTCGAGGCTGCTCGGCGAGGGCGACCGGCGCGGAGTAAACGCGGCGGCGGTGAACGGGATATTTCTCGCCGTACTCACATACGTGCTGTTTTTGCTCTTCGGCCTCTTCTGCGCCGGGAGCTATTACGCTTCGCAGACCGATGACGCGGAGATTTACCGTTATGGCGTAGATTATCTCTCAGTATGTATGATCTGGTCTTTCGGCGGCGTCGGGCAGATAACCTTTCAGCGCCTTTTACAGTCCACCGGACGCACGGCGCTCTCAATGGCGTCGCAGCTTGTCGGGGCACTGCTCAACATCGTGCTTGACCCGATCCTGATCTTCGGCCTCTGCGGCGCGCCGGCCTTCGGCGTGAAGGGGGCCGCGGCGGCGACGGTCATCGGGCAGATAACGGCGCTCGCGCTCGCCGTCTACTTCAACCTGCGGATGAATAAAGAGATCTCCTTTGACCTGCGCGGCTTCCGGCCGAGCCTCTCCATGATAAGGAAGATATACGCGATAGGCGCGCCCGCGATCGTCATGCAGTCGCTGAATTCTCTGATGGCCTTTGGCGTGAATCTAATCCTCATCGGCCTCTCCTCCACGGCGGTCGCCGCCTTCGGAATCTACATAAAGGTACAAAATTTCGTCTTCATGCCGGCTTTTGGCCTCAACAACGCCGTGATCGCCATCGCGGCCTTCAACTATGGAGCGCGGAATGAACCGCGCATAAGGGAGACGATAAAATATGGCATGCTCTACGCCGCGGCGATCATGCTCGCGGGGATGTTTGCGGTGCAGCTTTTCGCGCTGCCGATACTGCGGCTCTTCGACGCCTCGCCGGAGCTGCTGTCGATGGGGGGCCGCGCGATGCGCATTATCAGCGTCAGTTACATTTTCACGGCCTACATGCTGATCGCTCAGGGCGTCTATCAGGCGCTCGGCAACGGCGTTTACAGCCTCGCCGTGACGCTGCTGCGGGTCGTCGTCGTCCTGCTGCCGCTGCTGTGGGCATTCTCCGTGATGTTCCCGCTTAAAGATGTCTGGTGGGCGTTTGTGATCTCCGAGATAATATCGACGCTGGTGAGCGCGCTGCTGCTCAGGCGGATCTGTTCCAGGAGGCTCGGCGTGCCGCGGAGCGCGTAAGGCCGGCGGCGCAGAAGAGTAAGGCGCGCCATTGCGGCGCGCCCGTGCCTTATCTTGTCTTGAGCCCCTCCATCGAGAGTCTCAGATGCTCCCTGATCAGGCGTATGCATTCCTCTTCATCGTGCCTCTTCAGCGCGTCGAGAATGATGATATGCTCTTCGAGGCTCGGGTTCGTGTTGAAATCGAAAAAAGACTCGAAGAAGATCATCTGTACGAATGTCCGCGAGAGAATGTTTTTGATATAGCCGACCAATGTATTGTTGCCGGAGGATTCGGCGATGATTATATGGAAATTGTCATTGACCGTGAGGTAGGATTCAAGATTGCGCTTTACAAAGGTCTCGTGTTCCGCGTCGATCTGTTCCTGCAGTCGGCATATCTGCAGCGGCGTGATCTGCTTCGCCGCCTTGCGTATCGCCATGACCTCAAGCTCCTCGCGCACTTCGTATGTATCTATTATCTCCTGCCTGGTCGGAGAGGCGAGACAGGCGCCCCAGCCCGGGATTATCTGGACCAGCCCCTCGTTCTCAAGGCGTCTCAAGGCTTCGCGCACGGGAGTGCGGCTCACCTGCAGCTCCTTGGCGATCGCCACCTCCGGCAGACGCTGTCCGCTGACCAGCGTTTTTTCAAAAATCTTCCTTCTCAACTGATCATACACGAACCCGGCCGCGGTCTGCACGGATGATGTAGTCATAACCATATTCAATCAGCTCCCCAATTTGCCTTCAGATAAAAATATACATAGTACGCGGCCGATTTGCAAGCGGAAAATAAGAAAACCCGCGGTGACGGTGAATTGACGGCAGGTTATTTTTTACGGCAGGACGGTAAACAGCGATTTAGCGGGCACTCACAAAACGCAAATTGTCGATATTCAGCGATTTCGGTTTATGCTTTTAAAGGCCCCCTCGCCGGAGGGGGCTGGCTCGGTGGTGTTTTTCCGCCGAGACTGGAGGAGGCTTGACCTTGGGTTTTGTGTTTTGATCTTGATCTTATCTTCTTCCGCCTTTTCCGCGGCTTGCGCCGCGGGCACTGTTTAGCGCGGAAAACCGCGCCAAACAGTACAACACTCCTTCCGACCCGGCGCAAAAACCGCGCGCCGGCCCACCTCCCTCGGCGAGGGAGGCTTAAAAATATAAATCGCTATTTATCTTTCCCCGCCCCCTTTTCGCCCCCTGATTTGTTGTACCTTTGTTGTACCTCGTTTGATATAGTGGAAGACAAAGCGATTGAGTCACATTGTTTACCGTTCTCTGCGAGGGCATCATGGAGCGGAGGATATCCGGCCGTAAAGGTGCGGGCCGGTCGAGATTAAGGAGGAGATAAGGATGAAGTATTTCGGCAGATTTACCGGAAAACGCGTGCGGCTTCTGGCCGCGGCGGCGCTGCTGCTCTTGGCGGCTGGCGTCTACGTCGGGCCGCAGATAGCGGCCGCTATAGAGACGGGCGGCAAACGCCCGGGCGAGACGGATCCGTTTGCGAGCGGCAAGACGCTGCTCAAGGGCGACGACCTAATCATGGTGCGCGCGACAAACACCGGCACAGACGGAAGATATGGAGAAAAGCACGCTGCGTATGTCTCCGCAATCAGCCCCGACGCCTCTGTGACGGGAGACAAGAAGGTTTCATATTACAACGGCGAGTACAACAAGCTCTGCCTCGACGGCGGACTTGACGACGCGAATGGCTTCTACTCAACGTACGGCACGCTGCGCCTGCGCGGCGACGAAACTTCGTACATGCTCCAGGCCGGTCCCCGTCGAAGGCAATATCCGCCTTTTCGCCTACAAGGCGGACAAGCTCGCTGTGAACGACATGAGCACGGCGGGCAGTAGGAAGCTTAACTATAAGCTGGCGGACCACGCTAACTCCCCGCGCGCGATCGGCCTCTACTCCGGCCGCTGGACGACCAGCGACACGAGGGACATCGTCGCGGCAAGCGTCTCGAAGGTCTCGGACAAGCTTTACCTTCACATCTCGCGCCTCCCCGACATGCAGGTGCAGGCCGACGCCTCCGGCACGCTGAAATCGGCCTCCGGCATGGAGTTCTACTCGCATTTTGAATTCGCGGCGGCGAGGGAGCTTGACAAGCTCGTCGTCGAGTGC
The DNA here is from genome assembly GCF_000585335.1 of Cloacibacillus evryensis DSM 19522. Lineage (NCBI taxonomy): Bacteria > Thermotogati > Synergistota > Synergistia > Synergistales > Synergistaceae > Cloacibacillus > Cloacibacillus evryensis. The sequence goes on along the minus strand of NZ_KK073872.1, from coordinate 2,331,743 downwards.
GCGGCGGGAGACGTGGACGGCGACGGCATACAGGAGCTGGCATTCCTCAGCGACGAAAACACCGATGGCTACTACCGCCTGAGGCTCTATAAGGTCTCCGACAACCACTTTGCGCAGGCCGCCGAGATCAAGACGGAGCTCGCCTATCACGATACCGCCAACACGAAAAAGCGCATCGGCGTCTCCTTTGGGGACGTTAAGGGCGAAGGGCGCGAGCAGCTTCTCGTAGCGGGCTACGCGAGGGACAAGGACTCCTACAACAGCGGCAAGTGGGGCCTGCACTGGCGCCTCTACACATACGAGGGCGCCAAGCTCACCGAGATGGACCACACGGACGCTTTGATCTCGCATTCAAACAGGGCATCACGGAAATTCACCTTTGCAAAGGCGTGCTTGCCGATATCGACTGCGACGGAAGGGCCGACATCGTCCTGACCTACACGGAGCCGAACGGATACGGGTACGGCAGCCACATGCTGGCTGCGGCCGCCTATTCGTACAAAACGACGAGCTTCTCCAAGCAGCAGCTTCTATACGGTTTCTGGGACAACTGGTGGAAGTTCAGGCAGATCGGCGCGCTGGACATGGCGGCCGGCAACTTCTACGAAGAAGGAACTGGGCAAGCTCGTGGGCAGCAGAACGCAGATAGCGGAGACGACGATCGACCAGATCCCCGTCTGGAACACGGATAACCTCACGGATTACAACAACAAGCTAGCCGCGGTCTCCTGGGACGTAACGGCGGTGCCGGACGGGCACTACCGCGTATTCGTAACGGTGAACCCGGACAAGAGCATAGACGAGCTGCCGTACCACGGGATCGGCGAGGCGTGCGACAACAACGAGGGCTGGTATGACGTCTGCATCGCGGCGCCCAAGGAGCCGAAGCAGGCCTCCGCGCTGATAGCGGCGGGCGAGCTTGACGCCGAGGTTGCCGGCGACACATCGGCGGACGATCCATGGTTCTTCGGCATAGGCGAAGTAGACCTCTGCGACACCGACAACGATTTCACCTACACGCTGGACCAGGACGGCGTCAAGGCCGCGACCGAGATAACGCACAAGGGAACGGAAGCCGCTCTGAACGTGCTAGTCTCGCTCGTTGACAAGGACGGAAACGTCGTTGACGTCCAAAGGCTGCCCGGCGTGCTGCCCGGCGAGACGGTCGGCGTTGAGCTGGCGGGCGATCTGGCCAAGAACTACACCGGCGACCTGAAGCTCGTGATCGGCGAAGTGATCGGCGAGACCAACATGGACAGCAACAGTGTGACGAAGACGATAGGCGGCTCCGGCGGCTGCAGCGCCGGCTTCGGCGCGCTGGCGCTGCTTGCGATAGCGGTACTGCCGGCCGCGGCAAGAAGAAAGAGGTAACGCGAAGATCACGGCAAGGCGCGATAACGAAATAACCGCAAACGCGCGGCCGCGCGCGGTAAATAAGGCCGCTCAGTCAGAAGGCCTCCCGTCGATCGGGAGGCCTCTTCAATTCTCTATGGTATCAATATTTTTCGGGCGGCGTGAAAACGGAAAACCGTCTGACTGACCGCTTGGAAGAGAAAAAATATTCCTCTCATTTTGTTCCGAAAGAGTATTGACAATCCGGCCCGGATAATATATAAAGTATCTAAGAAATAGTGTATACAGTGGATACTTGCAATGACGTTTCACATCATAAATACTTAAATAAAGGAGAGACAAACATGCTGGATCTGAACAAACTTTGCGGGATGAACGGCAAGACCGCCATTATCACCGGAGCCGCCTCCGGCATCGGCGCGGGCATCGCCCGCTTCTTTGCGAACGCCGGGGTGTCGGTCGTCATCGCTGACATCAATGAAGAGCTTGCTCGTAAAGTCGAACAAGAGATCAAAGAAGCTGGGGGGAAGGCTGAATTTATCAAGTGCAACGTCACAAAAGAGGCCGACTGCAAAGCCCTGGCGGACAATGTCGCGGAGAAGTATTCTAAGATCGACATCCTCGTCAACTGCGCCGGTGTCGCCCGCCGTCACACGGTCGAGACGCTTCCCGAAAGCGACTGGGATCTCGCGATCAACGTTACGCTCAAGAGCGTTTATCTGATGTGCAAGCATGTTGTGCCTCATATGAAGAAGGCCGGCGGCGGCAAGATCGTGAACATCGGCTCGGGCTGGGCGCTCAAGGGCGGCGACCACGCCGTCTCCTACTGCGCAGCGAAGGGCGGCGTCTGGAACATGACGCGCGCGATGGCGATCGACCACGGCCCCGACAATATAAACATAAACTGTGTCTGCCCCGGCGATATCGACACGCCGATGCTCAAAAGCGAGTGTGAGCAGCTGGGCGGCGTATATGACGAAAAGTATAAGGAAGAATGCGCGCAGCGTCCGATGGCCCGCCTTGGCGCACCGAAGGATGTCGCGATGTGCGTATTTTTCCTCTGCAGCGACATGGCGCCGTGGGTGACAGGCTCGTCGCTTGTCGTGGACGGCGGCGGCATAGCATAGGAGGAGAGATCCAGATGTCAAAGAAGATGTACCCCTATATCCCCAATTCGGAAGCGGCCGTACAGGCCGAGATGCTCAAATTCATCGGAGTGGATTCGATCGAAGAACTGATCGCCGACATCCCCGAAGAGATGCGCATGAAGCAGGCGATGGAACTTCCCGAACCCTTCAACGATGAGGCGGGACTTTTCCGCCACGTCGGCGCGATGCTCGGTAAAAATAAGACGGCGCAGGAGCTGGCCTGCTTCCTTGGAGCCGGCTGCTATAACCGCTACGTCCCCGCAGTCGTAGACGAAGTCATCAACCGTTCCGAGTTCCTCACCGCCTACGCCGGCGAGCCTTACGAAGATCACGGGCGCTTTCAGGCGATGTTCGAGTATCAGTCGATGATGGCCGAACTGCTCGATATGGATGTCTGCAACGTTCCTAACTATGACGGCAGTCAGGCCGTCGGAACGGCGCTGCGTATGGCAACGCGCATCGCGCGCCGCAAAGAGGTGCTCATCCCCCGCAATATCAATCCCGACACTTTGAGGGCGGTGCAGACCTATCTCCAGCCCGATGTGAAGATAACCTACGTGGATTACGGCGCAAAGACCGGACGTATCTGCCTTGACAGCCTGAAAGAGAAGCTGACGGAGGATGTCGCGGCGGTGCTTGTCATGAATCCAAACTTTTTCGGCGTCGTAGAAGAAAAGGCGCAGGAGATCGCCGACATGGCTCACGCCAAGGGCGCTCTGATGGTCGCCTACGTCGAGCCTTCGACGCTCGGCGTGCTTACGCCTCCCTCGCACTATGGCGCTGACATCGCCTGCGGCGACATTCAGGGGCTTGGCCTCCATATGAACTACGGCGGCGGCGTCGCCGGATTTATCGCGACAGCCGACGATCCGCGCTTTGTCGACGAGTATCCCTCCCGTCTCTTCGGCATCGCGCCGACGAGCGAGAAGGAATGGGGCTTCGGCGACGTCCTCTGGGAGCGCACCTCGTTCGCGAACCGAGACAGCGCCAAGGAATTCGTCGGCACGCATTCCGCCCTTTGGGGCATCGCGGCGGGCGTATATCTCGCGGCGATGGGGCCGCAGGGCATGAAAGAGCTTGGCGAGGCCGTGCTTCAGCGCCAGGTCTGCCTGAAGAAGGTGCTGTCCGGTGTCAAAGGGCTCTCATTTGACAGGCTCTCCGGCACTCCCTTCCAGGAGGTCGTCGCCGACTTCTCCGCGAGCGGCAAAAAGGTCTCCGAGATCAACAAGAAGCTGCTTGAAAAGGGCATCCTCGGCGGTTACGACCTTGGCAGGAATTTCCCCGAGCTTGAGGGCTGCATGCTGCTGGCGGTAACGGAGCAGACATCGGCGGATGACATTAAGGCTCTTGCTTCGGCACTGGGCGAGATTCTGGCGTAAAGGAGGCCGTTTCAATGAACAATCTGGAAAGATTAAAGAAATTTCATCAGGCTAAGTGGAATGAGCCGATCATCTATGAGATAAGCGAACCCGGCGCGCGCGCGGTCCTTGTCCCCGGACCCTGCTGTGGCTGTACGAGCGCGGAAGAGGCCCTCGCCACCCTCCCCAAAGGCATGGTGCGCGAGGAGAAGGCCAATCTTCCCGAGATCGCGCAGCTTCAGCTGGTGCGTCATTACAACCACCTCTCGCAGGAAAATATCGGCGTCGACGGCAACATCGACATCGGCCAGGGGACCTGCACGATGAAGTACAACCCCAAAGTCAACGACCGCCTCGCGGGGCTCCCCAAGGTCGCCGACATGCACCCGCTGCAGCCCGACGAAACGGCTCAGGGCATCCTTGAGCTTTTCCATAAGACCGGCGAACTTTTTAAGGAGATATCTGGGCTTGACGTATTCTCGATGCAGCCCGGCGGCGGCTCACACGGTGTTCTCGCGCTCGCCTCGATCGTCCGCGCCTACTGGCGCGACAAGGGCGAGGAAGAAAAGCGCGACGAGATAATCACGACACTCTTCTCACATCCCGCCGACTGCGCCGTTCCGATGGCTAAGGGCTACAAGGTAACGATAATCCAGCCCGACGAAGAGGGGTATCCCGATATCGAGGCCTTCAAGGCGGCGATCTCCGACCGCACGGCGGCAATATTCTTTACAAACCCGGAGGATACGGGGATCTTCAACGTCCGCATCAAGGAATTCACCCGCCTCGCTCACGAGAAGGGAATCCTCTGCTGCTATGACCAGGCCAACGCCAACGGCCTGCTCGGCATTACGCGTACCGCCGAGGCGAACTTCGACATGTCCTTCTTCAACCTTCACAAGACCTTCGGCGCTCCGCACGGATGCGGCGGCCCCGCCACGGGACTTGTCGCGGCGAAGAAAGAGCTGCGTCCCTACATGCCCGTCCCGCTTGTTGAGTATTCGCCGGAAAAGGGCTATTACCTGGATTTCGACCTTCCGAAATCATGCGGCAAGATCAAGTCCTTCTGGGGCGTCGCCCCCGTAGTCGTCAAGGCCTACTCATGGATCATGGCGCTCGGAGCCGACGGCCTGCGCGAGGTCTCACGCGTCGCCATCCTCAACAACAACTACTGCATGAAAAAGATCCTCGCGATAAAGGGCGCCTCGATCAGCTTCCCGAACCATCCTTCCCGTATCGAACAGGCCCGCTACAGCTGGCAGAAGATGAAGGAAGACACCGGTTTCGGCACCGCCGACGTACAGCGCTGCATCGCGGACTTCGGCACGCACTACTGGTCGAGCCACGAGCCCTGGGTCATCCCCGAACCCTTCACGATCGAGCCCAGCGAGTCATATTCAAAGCAGGATATCGACGATTACTGCGCGGTCCTCGCCGAAATATCCCGCATGTGCTACGAGGAGCCCGAGGCGGTCGAGCACGCTCCTGTGAACAGCACGGTGCACCACATCGACCACGATTACTTCGACGATCCCGCGAAGTACGCGATCACCTGGCGCGCTTACAACAAAAAGTACAAGGGCTACTTTGAGCCCAAATAGGCCATGAAAATAGGCTTCCTCATCAATCCCGTAGCAGGAATGGGGGGCAGGGTGGCCCTTAAGGGAACCGACGGAGAGGACACTCTTCGCCGGGCCCTTGAGCTCGGCGCCGTGCCGATGGCCGGCGTGCGGGCAGGGGAAGCCGTAAAAGAATTTGCCGCGAGCGCGGGAGGCTGCCGTTTCTACAGCCCCTCCGGCGCCATGGGAGCCGACCTGCTGAGATCCTGCGGTATAGAGACGGAGCTTTTGTTTGACCCATCCGAAAGGACGACTCCGGCCGACACAAAGCGCGCAGCGGAAATGATGCTGGCGCTGGGTGTCGGCCTTGTCGTATTCGCGGGAGGCGACGGCACGGCGCGCGACATATGCTCCGTGATCGGCGAGAGTATCCCGGTCATAGGCATACCGGCAGGAGTCAAGATACATTCCGGCGTATATGCGAAGAGGCCCAGGGACGCCGGGATGCTCGTCAATAAACTGCTGCTCGGCAGGGTTAAGCGCTTCGCGGCGGCGGAGGTCGTAGATATAGACGAAGAGGCCTTCCGCGACAATGTCGTGCGCGCCCGACTCTATGGCTACATGAGGATACCGGACGACCGTGAGTTCATGCAGGACCGCAAATCGGGCGGCAGCGGCGGGTCCGCGGAGGAAGCGGCGAACCTGGCCGCCTTCGCCGCACTCTCCATGAAGCCCGATACGCTCTACCTCATCGGTTCGGGTTCCACCACCAAACAGCTTACGGACCGGCTCGGACTCGACGGTACCCTGCTCGGCGTGGACGCCGTAATGAACGGCAAACTGGCCGGCAAAGACCTGACGGAAGCCGGGATCAAAGAACTGCTCTCCTCCGTGGAGAGCAGCCGCCGGTCGCTCATCATCACCGTGATCGGCGGACAGGGGCATATCTTCGGCCGCGGAAACCAGCAGCTTAGCCCCGAAGTGATCCGCATGATCCCCAGAGAAAACATCATGGTCATCGCGACCCCGGCGAAGATGGCGCAGCTCTTTGGCAAGAGCCTGATCGCCGATACCGGCGACAGCTCGCTCGACGAGGAGCTGAGGGGCTATCTTCCCGTTATCACGGGACACGCGCGGAAAATGATGGCTAAAGTCTCATAGAAATTTTAAGTGACGGGAGAGTGACATTATGGCACGTTATGAAGAACTTACGGAAAAAAGAGTTATGATCACGGGAGCGGCAAGCGGCATCGGCCTGGCCACCGCCCAGGTATTCGCGCGGCAGGGAGCCAAGGTATTTGTCGTAGACTATAATCAGAGGGCGGCCGAGCAGACGATGGCCGAAAATCCGGCTTTTGCCGGATTTTATGTCGGCGACGTCAGCAAAGAGGAAGATGTGCAGAGCGCCTTCAAAAAAATGGACGCGGAGCTCGGCGGTATCGACGTCCTTATCTCGAACGCCGGCATCAGCATCAGGGCCGACTTCGTGGACATCTCTTATGAGCAGTGGAAAAAAGTCATCGATATCAACCTCAACGGCATGTTCCTCTGCGCGCGCGAAGCCGCGCGCCGCATGATGGAGCAGAAGAGCGGCGTCATCCTGATGACCGCCTCTACCAACGGCACGGAGGGGCACCGCTGGTACACTGATTACAACGCGTCCAAGGCCGGAGTCATCCTGCTGACCAAGAGCATGGCTCTCGAACTCGCTCCGATCGTTCGAGTGAACTGCGTATGCCCCGGCTATGTCCTCACTCCCATGCAGAAAGCCGAGTACACTGAAGAGATGCTCGCCAAAGTAAACGAGGGCATCCCGATGAAGCGCCACGCCGAACCGGAAGAGGTCGGCAAGCTTTACGCCTTCCTCGCCTCCGACGACGCGAAATACATCACCGGAGCCGACATCCGAATAGACGGCGGCGAAACGGCAGGGCTGTATTAAGTCATAACATGATGGCATTTTAGTATTAATATATTTCACCATGCTAAAATGCCATCATTTATCGGATAAGTAATTTGTTATAAATTTCTACACTATACCAATTAAAGGCGAGGGCTTTTTTGTTATTTGTACTCTGCCTGCAATTCAAAAGGAGGTATGCCAGCGGAGATAATACAAAGCGTTCCCACGCGTTCCGAGGATGGGAGGGCCGGTGCGTGCGGTTTTCAAAGGGCCGTATCGAGGGTTCTCTCAGGTTCCGATTTTGTCTGTTGAAACAGGCATAGTTGAAAAGGAGGCATTTATCGGTAATGAAAGCTTTGTTGAAACTTACGCCTATATGTGTTATAGCGGGTCTCATGCTCTCGGGCATGGATATCCTTCTGGCCGCGCCGCTTTCGTTCATGTACTCTGTCATCATCGCGATGATCGTAGACCGCTATAAGTTCCAGGACTGTCTTGACGCGGCCCTTGATAATCTGAAACACTTTTTGATAGTTTTCCTTATTCTTCAGGCTGCTTACGCCGTCGCAGAATGCTTTATGGCCACCGGCGTCGCCGCCGCCGTCATCAATATGTCTCTCGCCGCCGGTCTCAACGCGAAGGTGCTCGCCGTCGTCGCCCTTTTGGTCACCTCCGTCCTGTCCATCGCGACGGGGACCTCTTGGGGAACGTTCGCGGCCTGCGCGCCGATCTTCCTTTGGCTTAACCACATCGTCGGCGGAAATATCGCGCTTACCGTAGGCGCCATCGCGGGCGGTTCCTGCTTCGGAGACAACATAGGTCTTATCTCCGATACGACGATCGTCAGCTCCGGCATCCAGCAGGTCGAGATAATCAGGAGAGTCCGCCATCAGGGAGTCTGGTCGCTGCTCTGCCTCGTAACTTCGGCCGTCGTCTTTTACTTTATCGGCGTAGCCCTCGGACTGCCCAGCACCAGCGGACAGGCCGCCGACGCCATCGCGCAGATCCCCAAGGAGGTATGGGCCGCGCTCGCCGAAGAGCGCCCCTCGGCCGTCACGCTGCTTGAGCTCGTTAAGCAGGGCGTGCCTTACTACATGGTCATCCCTCTTATTATCGTTCTCGCCACGGCTGTCAAGGGCTACAGCACGCTGATCTGCCTGGGCTCCGGGATAATTTCCTCGCTCGTATTCGGCTTCGCGGCCGGAACGGTGACAAGCGTCACCGAATTCCTCGATCTCGTCTACACCGGTTTCTCGGACGCCGGCGGCTGGTCGATCGCGATGATGCTCTGGGTCGGCGCCTTTGGAGGCGTAATGAGGCTCATGAACGCCTTTGACCCGATAGCGCTGCTCATCACCCGCCTGGTTAGCAAAGTGCGCCACCTTATCTTCGCCAACGGCATTCTTTGCCTGATCGGCAACGCGGCGCTTTCCGACGAGATGGCCCAGATCGTCACTATCGGCCCGATCATCAAGAACATAACGGAAGAGAACGTCGTCGGTTCAAAGGAAGACATGTACACGCTGGCTCTAAGGAACGCGACGCTCTCGGACGCGATGGGCGTTCTCGGTTCGCAGCTCGTGCCGTGGCACTGCTATATGGGATTCTTCATCGGCATCAGCGTCTCCGTCTATCCGCTCGCCGAAGCCCTCTCCGTCGGCGATATCATCATGCACAACTACCTCGCCTGGATAGCGGTAGGCTCGATGCTCGTCCTCACCTTCACCGGCTGGGACCGTTTCATCCCGCTCTTCAAGCTCCCCGCGGAGCCGCAGGTCTACCTTAAGAGCGAAGCGGCTAAATACGAAAAGAAGTAGTTCAGCGTTCCCACTGACGGAAACGCAGCCCCCGGCGGATGACTTCGCCGGGGCATTTTTTATTTTAAGGCCGGCGGATCAAGGCAGAGAACGACTCCTATGTTAAAAGCGGCATTTTTATATAATTACGCCGCTCATGTATTTACTAAGGTATATAAGACAAAGTTTGTTGTACTTTTGTTGTGCCTGCCATAGTATAATTCGTACCAGCGGTAGTATCCGGTATGGTCACACGAAGCGCAAGCTTCCGGAAGCGTGGGCGAATAGTAATGTTTTTAATAGGGAGGATGTTTTTATGAAGATGAAAAAATTGTTGCTGCTGGCGACGCTCGGCTTGTTTGTTCTCTTTCCCGCGGCGGAGGCCTGTTCCTCTATAGCCGTCGGCAAGGGGGCTTCCGCCTCCGGCGCTTATCTTTTCGCCCGCACGGAAGATCATTTTTCTTCCGCCGGAAAGAGGCTGGCAGTCTACCCTGCCGGTAAATATGCGAAGGGCGAAAAACTCAGGAGCACCAAAAGCGATTACTTTTACACTATGAGCCATGACAGTTATAAGCACACCGGCGTGCCCAGGATGACCCCGGCCCCTGACTGGCAGGATGTGCACATCGCCTTTGGCACGAACGAGTATGGCCTGGCCGTCATCGCTGGTTGGCCTCGAAGGTTCCCGACGATAAGTTCATCATCGTGGCGAACGACATGGTGACGGATTACGCCGACCTTTCCGACAGGGCGAATTTTCGCGGCACGGCTGATCTGAAAGAATTTGCCGTCAAACACGGATTCGCCGTTTACGGCGGAGCCGAAGAGGGAGTCCACGCGGGGGACGTGAATCTCGCCGCCTCTTATGGTGAGAATAACACTAAATACAATACGGGGCGCAGGTGGCGCGGCTATAATCTCTTTGCGCCGTCAAAAAAGATCGCCATGCTGGGCTATGGCGACAGCGACAAGACCTACCCTATGTTTGTAACTCCGGACAGGAAAATATCGGCGGAGGCTGTGATGCAATTTCAGCGTGACCGCTATCAGGGAACCTCCTACGATCTCTCGCTGGCTCCCAGGGTGACTACGCTTAATCCAGAGGGCTATGACATTAAAGAGACGCTTTTTTACGACGGGGCGGCGTCTTCGGCTGGCGGAAGCGACGCCGACAGGACGAAGACGCTGCGGCCAATAGGCTTCAACACGCAGATGCACACGCATATCGTCGAGCTGCTGCCGGAGCTTCCGCCTGAGATCGGCGCGCGTATGTGGATAGCGATGGCGCAGTCGGAGCATTCTGTCAATCTGCCGCTTTACGGCCTCATTGCCGATACCTGTAAATATGATAAGACGGTGAGCGATAAATATGTGCCGGACAGCTCCTATTGGCAGTTTCAGAATGTCGCCTATTACTGCAGATATGACCGCGCGAAGTACGGCAAAGCCGTTCAGGACTATTGGCGCGCCTACGAACTGAAGCTCTCGGAAGAACAGCGGGAGGTGGAAGCGAAAATGCTCGCGCTCTATAAGAAAGATCCGGCGCTGGCCAGGTGCTATATCACCGCCTATGTGCTGGACACGCGTGAAAAGGCGGCCGAGAGGGCCCGTGAGATACGCTCCGCGCTGCTGGAGCATATAAAGAACAGCCCTGACGGGATATTCAAGATAGACTAGAGTGACGGCAGCCGGCGTCTATGCCGGCGACGGTCATCGTTGACAGTGCTGAGTCTGTTCCTGTCTCCGTGTCGCCTTTAGCGGCATCGTGATTTGAGAAGAAAAAGCTCTTGAGAAATCCCACTGCTGACGAATGGGATATTCCCTTTGCCTTGGCGAGATTGTTGCCCGCGTACCACAGCGACTCCTGCTTGCCGAGATCGTCGCCCTTGAGCCGGGAATCGGCGTAGGGATAAACGGGCATCGCGCCCTGGTGGGGATGGAGTACCTTATCTTTTGATTCCTCGGAGACGCCGTGCTGGTTGAAATCGTTGTCCTCTTCCAGACTGCCCGCGCCGATCGTCTCGTCGACATGCAGCATCAATACGCCATTTGTGCCGGCGGTTCCCATAAAGGTCTGCAGGCCCGCGTCCCAGGCGCCCGTATCCGTGGCGTCGCGCACCTCCATGAGGTAATACTGATAGGGAAGCGACGCGGGGCCGTTTACCTTTATCGGGCCGCTGGCCTTCGTGTGATTCTGGCAGTAAATATCAAGGCTCTTCGCCTGCGAATCGGCCTTCGCCGCGTTGGGCATCTCCCAACCGAGATAATATCTGCTCCACGCGTCAAGATTGACGGGGCGCGTTCCGGCTGTTTCTTCCTTTTTAGCGCCGCCGCAGCCGTTGGACATCAGCGAGAACATACCCATTCCCATATTGTAGGGCGTGGACCGATCGGCTGAGGCCCGTCGTCTCCCTCATATCCCGCGAGGATCAGATAGACGGCGAGCTCATTCTGCGTTATCTTCCCGTCTTTGGCGTAGTCGGAGAAGTCTATGCCGTATTTCCTGCCGGTCGCCTCGAGGACGCGGGGCACGAATATGGCCTCGTTTTTCATATGCTCTTCGGAGCCGTCTATTTTTATCTTTTCATCAGGGTGTTTCCCCTCGTTCTCGGGATAAAAAGAACTTCCGTCCGGCTGTCTCAGCGTAATGACCTTGTTTGGGTTTAGCGGAGCGGCAAAGGACGCCGCCGCTGAAGAGAGCAGGATGAAGAGCGTTAACAGGACGCCAAATCCTATCATCGCTTTAAAAACACGTTTCTCACAATGAGACATCACATGATTTCTCCCATATATGAAATTATAAAAATGATAATAACATGGAGAGTGCAACAAAAGTACAACAAACCGCCCATGCCCGCGCTTACCTGTATTTCGGAATCAATCCGCGGCGTACTCGGGGACGGAGGAGCGGCATTGGCTCTTGCCCGCGGAGGCTGCGGCGTTATATGATAGGCTTTGTGAAATGCCGGGAGGCGTAAATGAGAGGTTAGCTGAGGGGGCCTGCTTCAGGGTGTTAAAAATAATGTTCGTCTGTCACGGGAATATCTGCCGCAGCCCGATGGCGGAGTTTGTGATGAAGGATATCGCCGCGCGAAGAGGGCTTGCTGATAAATTTCTTGTCATGTCGTCCGCTGCGAGCGCGGAGGAGGTTGGCAGCGACATGCACGAAGCCGCGCGGGCCAGGCTCCGCGAGGAGGGGGTGCCCTTTGAGCGCCGCCGCGCGGTACAGCTGACGCGCGCCGATTATGGAAAGTTCGATTATATTATCGGGATGGATGGGCAGAATATCCGCAATATCCTGCGGATATGCGGCGGCGACCCTGAGGATAAGGTGTGGAAGCTGATGGATTTCACCGACGAGGCGGGGGAGGATGTCGCCGACCCGTGGTATACGGGCAACTTCACGCGCGCCTATGACGATATAAGAAAGGGCTGCGAGGCCCTGATGGCCAGGCTGAAGTCCGATGGGGCCGTCTGAAGGCGCGGGACGGTAAATGTCGCCGATAGCCAATCTTAGTGTGCTGGAAATAATCGGCGTCGTGAGCTTTGCCCTGCTCGGCGCGCATACCGCGGTGCAGCGGCGCATGGATCTGTTCGGGATAACGATACTCGCATTTACCGCGGCCTGCGGCGGCGGCGTGCTGCGCGACGTCGTGATGGACAGGGGCATCCCCGTCTTTTTCTCAAATTACCAGACCGTCCTCATCGTGATGCTCTCCGTCGCCGCCGTGGTCGCGGTGCCGCAGCTTTTCCGGGTTCAATGGCTGTTGATCGTGCTCGACGCGATGGGGCTCTCTTTTTTCGCGGTGGACGCGGGGATCAAGGCGATCTACCTGCATTATAATTTTATGCAGTTTCTCTTCGCCGCGGTGATAACCGGCATCGGCGGCGGCATTCTGCGGGATCTGCTCGCGCAGAGGGTGCCGGTCATCTTCCGCCATGATATTTACGCCCTGGCGGCGATCGTTGGCTGTTCTTTCCTCTGGTTCGCGAGGGGGATGATAGGGCTTGGCCCCGCGGCCTACGCGGCGCTTTTCATTATCCTCGCGGTGCGGCTGGTATCGGTCTATTTCAATATCAATCTGCCGCTGGTTAAGATCGCGGAAATAAGAAAGGGAGGCCGCTGAGGCCTCCCTTCGATAAGTTTTGAACAGTCTCTTATTCCGCTATCTTGAGTTCGACGAAGGCCTCCGGCGTCGTTACGCGGAAGGTGAAGGTCTCGGTGATGTAGAAGTTGACCTCTGTCGCGGTGTGCGACTGGTAGCCGATGGAGAGGTCCTGTCCGACCACGAGTTCGCTGTCGCCGCCGCGGAGCGAGGTGACGAAGTTCGTCTCGTACTGTTTTGAGAGGACGATCTTGTCAACGATCTTTTCAAGGCTCTTTTTGAGCGGGTACGCGGTGTTCGAGGTGACGATCTTCTCCCATACCTTTTTTGAACATACGAAGAGGTAGGGGCCGCCGACGTTGCGCGTGGCGAGCACCTGCGTCGCGTCGTAGATCGCTTTGATGAGCGAGTCGTCATCAAGGGCCGCTTCGATGGGATCGTTGTCCGCTTCGAGCTCTATCCCGAGGATGCCGGCCTCTTCAAGCCCCTTGAATACCGCGGTGTCCTCAAAGAGGGCCGCCTGGCGCGCCGCTTCCTGGAGCGGCGTATAGTCCGTCGTCTTGCAGCCGCGTGAGATATCGTCGAGGTCCCACATCGGCAGGGTAAAGGGGACGCGGATCTCTACGAGGGGCAGTACGTCGCGTACGCCATAGTTTACGCCCTCGACCGGCGATTCCTCCGCGAGGGTAAGCGTTCCCTCCGAGATCGAATCGCACTGCCAGCCCTTCGGATCCGACACATCGGCTACCTTGCGCCCGCTAAGCACGCCGCGCAGTACGTCCGCCGCCTGTTTGTCTATCTCTGTCCATGCCGCCGCCGCTATCGGCGCGAGTGATCTTTTAAGAATGTCCATTGTTAAACTCCCTTCTGTCTTCTATATCATCTATGATGCTGTCCGCTGATATTATAATTTCCCTATTTTAAGATCCTGACCGCGCGCTCCGGCGTCGGCGCCGGGGCCGTCTTCAAGGTCGATGCCCATCGTTCCCGCCTGCGCGTTTGCCACATATTCCCCGATCTCTTTGTCCCAACCGTTCATGTAGACTTTGAGCCATCCGACAAGCATCGCCGAGTGTTCGATCTCCTCGTCGCGGTTGTGCGCCATGATGCGCTTAAGATCCTCGTTCGTGCAGGTGTTCACGCGCTGGTTGTAGTAATCGATGGCTTCAAGTTCTTCCTGAAGGCTTTTGAGCGCCTGCGCTATATCGACTGTCTGTTTGTTGAGCAGGCCGTAAGGTTCTGTGTATGCTTCCATGTTTAAGCTCCTCTCCCTCTTTTTGTGCCTTGTTCAGGCGTTTTAGTGGTTATAACCGGTTGGCACTACTATTTTAACAGATATAGTTTGAGACCGGCCAGTTATCTTTATTTGAAACTATTTTAAATTATATCATTGAAATTAGCAATTAACAACCGTAATTAACGCACGAAGAGCGGGATTTCCCCGCCGCCCGTGATATCAAAGTATCCTTTGTCCGTGAGCTTGAGTTCGGGGATGACGGAGAGCGACATGAAGCTCAGGTGCATGAAGGCGTGTGGGTTCGTGCAGCCCAGCGCGTCGCGCGCCGCGGCAAGCGCCTCGAGTTTTTTCAGCCCCTCGCCGGCGTCGAGCAGGCTCATGAGGCCTCCGACGGGAAGTTCGATCTCTGCCAGTATTTTTTCCCCTTCGGCGATCACTATCCCGCCTCTGATACGCGATAGTTCGCGCAGCGCGGCGGCCATCGAAATGTCGTCCATGCCGGCGCAGGTGAAGTTGTGCGCGTCGTGGGCGATGGAGGATGCGATAGCCCCTCTCACAAGGCCGAAGCCGTGAAGGAATCCGATTGAGAAGCGCCCTGTGCCGCGGTTTTTTTCGACTACCGCCATTTTTGCAAGTTCGCGTCCGGCGTCGGCGCAGGCAAATCCTCCGATGTCGGTCGGCTTCATCTTCAGCGTCTTGGTGACGACCTGTCCGGGAATGACGCCGATGACGTTTATCTCGGCGCCCGGGTCGTCTATCTTCACGCGCAGCTCGTCCGCCGCCGGCGTGCGCACTTCGCCGCTGTATCCGGGAAGCGCCGAGGTTACGGCGGGAGTTGTTTTTTCGATCACCGCGCCGTTTTCTGCGACCAGTTTTCCTCTCTTCCATACCTGGAGTACGGTGCATTTTTCCAGGCCGTCCACCATTACGATGTCGGCTATCTTTGCGGGCGCGAGCGCGCCCCGGTCGTAGAGGCGGAAGTATTCCGCCGGTGTCAGAGTTATCGTGCGCAGCGCCGCGAGCGGCTCGACGCCGTATTCTATCAGCTCGCGCAGGCAGCCGTCCAAGTGGCCGCGTTCTTTGATGAACATCGGGTTTATGTCGTCGCTGACAGTGAGACAGCGCACGGCGAGTCCCGGGCGTTTTGCGAGGATCGGGGCGAGCTCTTTAAGGTTCCTTGCCGTCGCCCCCTGGCGGATCATCAGGTACATGCCGCGGCGCAGCTTTTCCAGCGCCTCGTCCTCCCCGTCGCATTCATGGTCGGAGGTTATCCCGCCGAGCAGATAGGCGGAGAGTTCTCTGCCCCTCACGCGCGGAGCGTGGCCGGTGATGACCTTGTCCTTTGCCGCGGCGAGCTTGGCCCACACTTTGTCGTCTCCGAAGCAGACGCCGGGGAAGTTCATCATTTCGCCGAGATGTGTACAGGCGCCTTCGGCGAAAAGTTTTTCTATCTCGCCGGCTTCGATGTCTTCAAAGGGCGTCTCCTGCGCGGAGGCCGGAACGCAGGAGGGCGCTCCGTAATAGAAATCTATCGGGAGTCCCGCGCTTTCGCGGTGCATGAAGCGTATCCCCTCCACGCCGCAGGTGTTCGCTATCTCGTGCGGGTCCGGCATCACCGTCGTCGTGCCGTGCGGTGAGACGGCTCCCGCAAGGACGCGCGGCGTCATGAAGGTGCTCTCGACGTGCATATGCCCTTCGATGAAGCCGGGCAGCAGCAGCCGTCCCGTACAGTCGACCGTCTCTTTTGCCTCGTAGCCCGCGCCGATGCCTACTATGACCCCGTCTTTGACGGCGATGTCGCCCGTCTCATATTCCATCGTGCAGAGATTCGCGAATCTCGCGTTTTTGAAGAGCAGGTCGCAGGGCTCTTCACCAAGCGCGCTTTTTAGTAATGGTTTAAAAATCATCTCTCAACAGCCCCCTATATATGAGCTCTTAAATGGTAAAATATACTTTGGAATGCACGTCTATATTGTATCAGGGAAATTGCAGATTGCGAAAGCGGGGAATGCGGATGACGAACTGTGACTGTAACGCGCAGGAGGTAAACGATTATCTCCTTCCCGTCGTTAAAAATAAAAAACTTGCCGGCAGGCTCTTCTGGATGACGTTTGAGGCGCCAGGGCTTGCGAGGAGCGTGAGAGCCGGGCACAGCGTAATGATCTTCCCGGATATGGGGACGGACCCGCTGCTCGGCCGTCCCTTCGCGGTGGCGGACGCCGACGCGGAGCGCGGAGAGTTCTCCGTCTGTTATGTGCTTGTCGGGCGCGGCACGGAGATGCTGAGCCTGGTGCCGGCCGGCGCGAAACTGCGCGTGCGCGGCTTTCTCGGAAAGCCCTGCCCCGACACCGGCGACGAGCTGATCCTTGCGGGCGGCGGCGTCGGCGCGGCTGCGCTGATGATGAAGAAGCGCGAGCGAAGAGAGCGCTGCTCGCTTTATATCGGAATGCCGGGACGCGGTTACGAGGGCTATGCCGAAGAGATTCTTTCGATACATCCCGACGCGAAGATATTTGCGGACGACGGTTCATTCGGCGAAGGGGACTCGATGTTCAAGGCGCTGCCCCGCCCGCTCGCGGATGGAATGCAGGCCTGGTGCTGCGGTCCCGTGGGGTTTCTGGAGGCGATGCGCCGCCATTATGAGGATACCCCGCAGCGGCTTTATTATCTTCTTGACAAGCGCATGGCCTGCGGCTACGGAGGCTGCATGGGCTGTGCGATCGAAACGGCGAACGGACTTAAACGGGTCTGCGTCGACCAGACGATCTTCCGGGCGGATGAGGTGAATATCCATGACAACTAGCATATCGGCAAAGATCGGCGCGCTGTCGCTGGAGAGCCCCGTTATCCCCGCGTCAGGCGTCTGGCCCTATGCGCCGGAATTCTGGCGCGAGCCGAAGCTCAACGGGATCGGCGCGCTCTGCACGAAGGCGATCAGCCTTGAGCCGCGGCGAGGCAACCGCGGCGTCCGCGTCTGGGAGACTCCCTCCGGCGTGCTCAACAGCATCGGGCTGCAAAACTGCGGCGTACGGGAGTTTTCGGAACGTTACGCGGAGCTTGTGAAGAGTTCCCCGCGCCCCGTCATTGCGAACGTGGTCATGGAGCGCCCGCATCAAACGCAGGAAACGCTGAGGGTGCTGGAGGATATGGAGGGCATCGCGGCTGCCGAGCTGAATATCTCCTGCCCGAATGTTGACGGCGAGGGCATGGCCTGGGGCGTGGCGTGCGGCTCCGCCGCCGAGGCGGTGCGCGCCGCGCGGAAGATATGGCGCGGGCCTCTGTGGGTGAAGATGACCCCGCAGGCGGCCGACCCGGCGGCGGTCGCGCAGGCGGTCGAGGCCGAGGGGGCGGACGCTATCGTCTGCGCCAACACCTGGCTCGGCATGTCCATCGACATGGCGTCGGGCAAGCCGGCTTTTGACCGCGTCGTCGCCGGATTGTCGGGCCCCGCGATATTCCCGCTCGCTCTGCGTATGGTCTGGCAGACGGCGGGAGCCGTCTCGATACCTGTGATCGGCTGCGGCGGCGTGACCACGGCAGCCGACTGCATGGGAATGATCCTTGCCGGAGCTTCGGCGGTCGAGGTCGGCAGCGCCTTCTTCAACAATATCGGCGCGGGTGAGACGATCTGCGCGGGATTGCCGGAGCTCGTCGCCCGCTATAAGGCGGAGCGGATATCCGAGCTTGTCGGCTTTGCGAGAAAAAGATAGTTATTAACTTGGATTAAGAGGGAATCATGGAAGAAAAAAAGATCGTTGTTGCAATAGACGGCCCCGCGGGGGCGGGGAAGAGTACGGTGGCGCGCGCGGCGGCGGAGCGGATCGGCCTGCCCTATCTCGATACGGGCGCGCTTTATCGGGCGATAGCCTGGAAGCTCAGCAAAGAGGGTATCCCGCCGGAGGACGGCGGCGGCATATCAAAGGCGCTGGCCTCCTTCCGCCTTGAGTTTTCCCCGGGAGGCATCACGGCCGACGGTACGGATGTCACGGCCGCGATACGCACGCCGGAGATCGACGGGATCGTTTCGGCCTACGCCGCGCGCGCGGAGGTTCGCGACGCGCTCATCGAGCTGCAGCGCGCGCAGGCGAAGAACGGCCTTGTCGCCGACGGCCGCGATATGGGGACGGTGGTCTTTCCCGACGCGGAGCTGAAAATATTCCTCACCGCCTCCGCCGAGGAACGCGCCCGCCGCCGGTACAAGGAGCGCCTGGAGAGGGGCGAGGCCGCGGATTATGACGAGATATTGAGGCAGGTCGCCGAACGCGACAATTATGACATGACGCGGGAAATAGCGCCGCTGCGGCCGGCGCCGGGCTGTATAGTCCTTGACAGTTCGGATATGGACGCGGCGCAGGTGACGGAGGCGATATCTTCGCTGGCGCTGCGGTTTATGGGGCAGGATATTCGTTGAGCAGACAGAAACGGACTTCGATCGACCTTTCGCTGAAGCCGCCGAAGGCGGTCATCGCCGCCGTCGACTGCGGCAGCGCCGACGATACCGAGCAGTCTCTCGACGAACTGGTGATGCTGCTCGAAAATATCGGCGTGCCTGTTGCCGCCCGCGTCGTGCAGAAAAGGAAGATCCCCGATCCGGCCCACTTCATCGGCGCCGGCAAGGCTCTCGAGATAAAGGAGTACGCGCTTCCCAACGAAGTGACGCACCTCGTCGTGGACGATTTCCTCTCGCCGACACAGAAGAGCAATCTGCAGAAGGTCACCGGCCTGCAGGTGTGGGACCGCGCCTTTGTGATAATGAAGATATTCGAGAGCCGCGCCCATACCGCCGAGGCTAAATTGCAGGTGGAGCTTGCGCAGTACCGGTATGAGATCCCGAGCCTCAAGGGGTTGGGACATCAGATGTCCCGCACCGGCGGCGGCATCGGGACGCGCGGCCCCGGCGAGACCGAGTTTGAGCGCCATCGCCGGAAGCTCGACCGGCGCATGAAGAGCATCGAGCAGAGGCTTGACGACGTACGCAAGCGCAGGGAGGAGCGGCGTGACCGCCGCCGCCGCGACGGCGTGCCGGTAGCGGCCCTTGTCGGTTACACGAACAGCGGAAAATCCACCCTTTTGCAGGCGCTCTCCAAAGACGCGGGGATCGTCTCCAAAGACCAGTTATTTTCCACGCTCGACACGGTGGTGCGGAAGATCGGCTATCGCGGCGGCGAGGGGCATTTTCTGCTCTCCGACACGGTCGGCTTCATACGCAAGCTTCCGCCCGCGCTGGTGGCCGCCTTCCGCGCGACGCTTGAGGAGGCGGCGAACGCCGATCTGCTGCTGTTGGTGCTCGACTCCGCCGACAAAGAACCGATCGAGACGCTGGGGATCGTTCTCGATACGCTGAACGACCTTAAGGCCGACCACCTTCCCCGTATAGTCGTGCTCAATAAAATAGACAAAAGCGGCGAGGCGGCGGATTTTATCGCCGTGGAGCTGCGCGCGCGCGGCGAGCGTGTCGTCTGTACCTGCGCGCTCGACGGACGCGGTTTTGACGAGCTGCTCGGAGAGATAAAAAAAATTTTTGAAAGTGAAGTTGCCTTAACCGGCATAAAAGATATATTATAAAGGGATAGACGCGTCCGCAGCCCGAACCCTGAGGCGACGGCCGGCATTTTTCACCTATCCGGCGCGGGCGTCGGCCTGCGCGCGATACCGCGCAAGACTTTTTTAAAGGGTGATTTGCATGTACGTAAGCATGACCGGCTTCAGCCGCTCCCAGGTGCAGACAGCATGGGGAACGCTCAGCATGGAGATATCGAGCGTGAACCACCGCTATCAGGAGATATCGGTGCGCCTGCCGCGCGAGTTCGCGAGTTGGGAGCCGTGGTTCCATCAGAAACTTAGAAAACTTTTCCGCCGCGGGAAGGTGCAGCTGCGGATGGAGGTGCTCTGGGCGCAGGCCTTTAAGACGGGGCGCGTGAACCGCGAGGTGCTGCTCTCTTACTGCAATGAATTGCTCGAGCTGCGCCGCAGCCTCGCGCTGCCGCTCAACCTGGATATAGAACAGGTCGCCTCTTTTCCCGGAGTGCTGGACCTTCCGCGCTTTGACGACGAAGAAGAGTCGCAGACTGTCGAGGCCGTCTTTGAAGAACTCCTGACGAACGCTGCGGCCTCGTGGCAGAGGATGCGCGAGACCGAGGGCGCCCACCTGCGCGATGAGGTGCTCGTCCATTTGGCGGAACTTGAACGGCTGGCGGCGCAGATAGAGGAACGCTGGCTGCCGACGCGCGACGCCGCCTTTGCCGCCATGCGCGCGCGCGTTTCCGAGGCGCTTGAAAAGATGGGGGAGAGGCTCGAAGAGGCGCGCTATATGCAGGAGATCGTCCTGCTGACCGACAAGTGGGATGTATCCGAGGAGCTTGCGCGTCTCAAAAGCCATACCGCGAAATTCCGCGCCGCCGGCGAGGACGGCGACAGTACGGGACGCAAACTTGACTTTATCATCCAGGAGATGAACCGCGAGGTAAACACTCTCGATTCAAAGGTGGCGGACGCGGAGATCCGCTGGCTGGCGGTGGACGCCAAAGCCTGCCTTGAGCGCATCCGCGAGCAGATACAGAATCTTGAATAATATGTCTTACAAACTTGTACATGTAGGATTCGGCAATATGGTCGTCGCGGAGCGTGTGGTCTCTATAATCAGCCCCGATTCGGCTCCTATCCGCCGCCTTAAGGACGAGGCGCGCGAAGCGGGGCTGCTTGTCGATGTGACGCAGGGACGCAAGACGCGGGCGATACTGATAATGGACAGCAAACACGTGATCCTCTCGGCGATACAGCCGGAGACGATCACGGCGCGGTTTGAGGGCGAAGGGGAGCGGTCATGAGAGGGACTCTTTATATTTTTTCAGGACCGGCCGGCGTAGGGAAGGGGACTGTGCTGCAGCGGGCGCTGAAAAAGCTCCCCGGCATAGGCTACTCCGTCTCGTGCACGACGAGAGAGCCCCGCCCGGGGCTCGACGTCGAGGGGGAGACCTACTATTTCCTCTCGGAAGAAGAGTTCCGCCGCCGGATAGCGGCGGGTGATTTTCTGGAATATGCGAACGTCCACGGACACCTGTACGGCACCCGCAGGGACATCGTCGAAGAGGCCCTCTCAACGGGCAGGGACATCGTGCTTGAGATAGACGTCCAGGGAGCCGCCATCGTAAAAGAAAAGATGCCGGAGGCGGTGACGGTATTCGTTAAGCCGCCCTCTTTCGGCGAGCTCGCGCGCCGTCTTAAAAAACGCGGCAGCGAAGGCTGCGAGGAACAGGAGCTGCGCATGAAGAACGCGAAAGAGGAGCTCTCGCACGCAGGGGAATATGACTATGTGATAGTGAACGACATTGTGGAAGACGCAGTGTCCGAATTTATAAAAATTGTGAAAAAGCATAGGGAGGAAATCAAATGATTTACATGGATCTTGAGAAAATTTACCGCGAAAGGGATATCCCCAATAAGTATATCCTCACCCTCGTCATCTCGGCGCGCGCGCGCCAGCTCAGCGAACGCAAGGACCTCGGCGGCGATGAGAAGTATATCTCGAAGGCCGTCAGCGATGTGACGGAGGGCAGGATCTCCTACAAGATAATCGATCCTCTCCCGAAGACAGAAGATGTGCCTGCGGCATAAAAAGATACTTTTCGGAATAAGCGGCGGCATCGCCGCCTACAAGGCGCCCGACCTGCTGCATGGCTGGGTGAAGATGGGCTGTGAGGTGGAGACGATCCTTACGGAGTCGGCGGAGGCCTTTGTAAGTCCGATGGTGCTTTCTACGCTCAGCAAGCGCCGCGTGTGGCGCGAGCGCGACTTCATGTCGCCCGAGCATGGGTGGCGGATTCCCCATATATCGCTCACAGACTGGGCGGATCTCTTCGTGATCGCGCCCTGCACGGGCAGCGTGCTGCGGATGGCGGCGGAGGGCGACAGCTCGACGCTGCTCGGCGCGTCGCTGCTGGCCAATGATAAACCGCTGCTGCTCTTTCCCGCGATGAACTGCAAGATGCTTGCCAATGAGGCGACGCGGGGCCACATGCGGACCCTGACGGAGCGCGGGGCAGTCGTCGTCGACCCGGACAGCGGAATGCTGGCCTGCGGCTACGAGGGCAAAGGACGCCTTCCCGCGGGCGAAGCGATAAACGATTATGTGAAGATGATGCTCTGCGCCCAGAAGGACCTTTCCGGCCTCCGCCTGGCGGTGACGGCCGGACCGACGCACGAGTACATCGACCCTGTGCGCTACATAAGCAACCCCAGCAGCGGCAAGATGGGCTACGCGATCGCGCGCGCCGCCTGGCAGCGCGGCGCGGAAGTCACCCTGATAACCGGCCCGACCTCTCTTACGAGGCCCGCCGGCATAAAGGTCGTGGAGACCGTCAGCGCGGACGACATGTATGAGGCCTGTATGGAGGTCTCGGATGAAGCCGACGTCATCGTGAAGGCCGCCGCCGTCGGCGACTACAGGGCCGCGAGCCGCGCCGGCCAGAAGATAAAACGCGGCGGGGCCCAGGGGCTCACCCTTGAGCTTACGCAGAATCGGGATATAGCCGCCGCCCTCGGCCAAAAGAAACGGCCCGGACAGATACTTGTCGGCTTTGCCGCGGAGACGCAGAACGTGCTTCAGAACGCGCAGAAGAAGATGGCCGAGAAAAATCTCGACATTATCGTCTCAAACGACGTGCTCGCGCAGGGAGCGGGCTTCGCCGTGGACACTAATGTGATAACGATACTGGAACGCGGCGCTGAGCCGGCGCGCTTCTCCGGCACAAAGGAGGAGGCGGCCGACCGTCTGCTTGACGCAGTCGCCGCGCGTACCGCAAAACTGTAATGGCCCTTGTGCAGGC
This sequence comes from Cloacibacillus evryensis DSM 19522, assembly GCF_000585335.1. Lineage (NCBI taxonomy): Bacteria > Thermotogati > Synergistota > Synergistia > Synergistales > Synergistaceae > Cloacibacillus > Cloacibacillus evryensis. The sequence goes on along the minus strand of NZ_KK073872.1, from coordinate 2,308,458 downwards.
CGCGATCCCGGCCCCCTGGTGGACGCCCCTCACCTATAGCCATGACGAGGCGCTGCCCGAGGGGCTTCGTATCTCCGTTCCTCTCGGTCGGGACCGGCGCGTCGCGATGACGCTCGCCGGCGACGCGGAAGAGGGGATCGACCCCAAAAGACTGAAACCCGTAGCTGGCGTGATCGACGACGTCCCCGTACTTCCGGCGGAGCTGTGGCGGCTCATAAAGTGGTTTGGCGAAACATGGTTCATCGGCGCCGGACTCGCGATGAAGACCATCCTTCCAACAAAATTTTTCACGGATGAGAGGCTTCCCGCCTTGCCAAAGGCGGAGAGGACGGAAGCAAAATTTTCCGCCGACGACATTTACTGCGCCGATCTCTTTCGCCGCTATGAATATTACCGGGAAATAATCGCGGGAGAGGGCGCGTCTCTCATGCTCTTCCCCGAGGTCAAGCTCGCGAGGTCCTTCTGGGACTCGCTGCCGAAGGGGCTGCGGGAAGAGGGAGGGCTTTGGCCCGTTTCGGCGCCCGCGCAATGGAAGATGTGGAAGAGCGCGCGGCTGGGGGAGCTCCGTTTTATCGTAGGCTCTCCGGGGGCCGCCTTCGTGCCGCTTGCGGGACTCTCCGCGATAGCGATGGACGAAGAAAACCAGGGCGGCTGGCGCACGCAGAGCCACCCGCTCCTTCACCTCAGAAGCCTGCTCGGTATGCGCGCGACCTTCGCGGGGGCACGCTTCGTCCTTGGCGGTACGATGCCCTCCTCGAAGGGGTTCCTGCGCGCCGAACCCATGTGCGGCGAAGAGAAAAACGACGGGCGGGTAGTATTCGTCAGCCTTAAAGATGCGCTCGCATCCGAATTCGAGGCGTTGAAAGATACCCTGCCGATAAGCGAGCCGCTTATCAGAGAGACCGCCGCGGCGAGGCGCGCGGGAAAGTGGGCCCTGTGGCTGCTTGACCGAAAAGGCTACGCGGGGGAGCTCCTCTGTGAAGAGTGCGGCAAGACTTTGCGCTGTAAACGCTGCGGCTCCTCGATGCGCTGGGAGGAGAGCCGCCGTTCGCTCCGCTGTACCGCCTGCGGACAGCGCGAGCCGATACCGGAAAGGTGCCCAAACTGCGGCGGCCTCCTGCTTACCGGCGTGCGCCCAGGGCTCGAGGCGCTTTATGAAAGGGTGGAGGGCGCTCTGAAGCACCGCTACAAAAACGTCCTTCTTATCCAGAACATGGAAGACAAGATGCCGAAGCCGGAAGCGCTGGCGGAAAAATATCCTGACGGCGCTCTCGTCATCGGCACCCGCCGCATACTCTCGCTCTGTGACGAACTGTCGCCGGCGGTCGTCGGCTGGATAGACGCCGACGCCGAGGCGCGTTCGCAGGAATATGACGCGAAGGCGCGCGCCTACGCGATGCTGTGGGAATCGATGTGGCGGGGCGGAGGGTCGCAGGAGAGAAAGATCGTCGTCCAAAGCCGCAGGCCGGGGCGGGAGTGGCAGGACGCACTGCGGCGCGGCTGGCGCGTATTCTGGCAGCGCGAACTGAAAGAGCGCCGCGAATGGGAGCTGCCGCCCTTTATGCCGATGATAAAGATATCGACGCCCGCCGGCATGGCGGAGAAGATCGTTTCTCAGCTTGAGGGGGCGGAGATGGAATACTGGCTTTCTGAAGAAAACAATGAAGAAATATGGGTACGTACCAAACGATTCGGGCAATTAAAAAATATATTAAAGCCTTTTTTTGACATCAGGGGTACCAGAAACGGTTTTCCTACGGTATTATTATACCTTGACTAAACTTATAGAAATGATCTGGAGGTATGAGACAGAATGAAAGCGATCGTAACGGTATTGGGAAAAGACCAGGTGGGGATAATTGCAAAGGTTTGCACATACCTCGCGGATAAGAACGCCAATGTGCTTGAAATATCGCAGACGATAGTCAAGGGATACTTCGACATGCTCATGATCATCGACATCACCGCCTGCGCCTGTACTCCCGGCGAACTTGCCGGCGGCCTGAAGGAGCTTGGCGAAGAGATAGGGCTGATGATAAAGTTCCAGCGCGAAGAGATATTTGAGAGCATGCACAGGATATAACCGAAGATGATAAGCAAATCCGAAGCGCGCAAGACAAACGAGATGATACAGGACGAGAACCTTGACGTCCGTACCATCACCATGGGCATCAACATCCTCGACTGCGCAGACCCCAGCCCGGAAAAATTCTGTACGAAAATATATGACAAAATCACCCGCTCCGCCGAGCGCCTCGTGAAGACCGGCGATGAGATCGCGATGGAGTTCGGCGTCCCCGTCGTCAACAAGCGGATCTCGGTCACACCGGTGGCGATCGCCGCCTCCGCCTGCGAGACTGACAGCTACGTTGAGATCGCGCGCACTCTGGACCGCGCCGCGAAAGAGGTCGGCGTCAACTTCATCGGAGGATTCTCCGCGATGGTGCAGAAAGGCACCGCGGCCGCCGACCAAAGGCTCATAAATTCGGTGCCGGAGGCGCTCGCCGTCACGGAACGCGTCTGCTCCTCGATAAATCTTGGCACCAGCCGTTCCGGCATCAATATGGATGCCGTGAAGCAGATGGGGCAGGTCATAAAAGAGACCGCCTACCTTTCACGCGAGGCCGATTCTCTCGGCTGTGCGAAGTTTGTCGTCTTTTGCAACGCCGTCGAGGACAACCCCTTCATGGCCGGAGCGTTTCACGGCGTGGGAGAGCGAGACTGCGCGATCAATGTCGGCGTAAGCGGCCCGGGAGTCGTGAAGCGCGCTCTTGAAGAGGTGCGCGGCGCGGACTTTGAGACACTATGCGAGACCGTGAAAAAAACAGCCTTTAAAATAACGCGCGTCGGCCAGCTTGTGGCGCGCGAAGCATCAGAACGGCTCGGCGTCCCCTTCGGCATCATAGACCTTTCGCTTGCGCCGACGCCGGCCATCGGCGACAGCGTCGCCGAGATATTCCAGGAGATGGGGCTCGAATACGCGGGAGCTCCCGGGACTACGGCCGCTCTCGCGATACTTAACGACAATGTGAAAAAGGGCGGCGTGATGGCTTCATCCTACGTTGGCGGCCTCAGCGGGGCCTTTATACCGGTCAGCGAGGACCACGGCATGATCGAATCCGTCGAGGCGGGCGCGCTGACGCTCGACAAGCTGGAGGCGATGACCTGCGTTTGCTCCGTGGGGCTTGACATGATCGCCATACCCGGCGATACTTCACCTGAGACGATATCCGGCATCATTGCCGATGAAATGGCGATCGGCATGATAAATAATAAGACCACGGCGGTGCGTGTGATACCGGTATACGGAAAATCCGCCGGCGAAACGGTGACCTTCGGAGGTCTGCTTGGTTACGCCCCGATAATGCAGGTGAACAAGTTTGACTGCTCGGCATTCATCAACCGTGGCGGAAGGATACCGGCGCCGATACACAGCTTCAAAAACTAACTAAAAAGGACGAAAAACATGGCAATTGTTGCGATCGTCGGCAGACCGAATGTCGGCAAGTCTTCAATATTCAACAGGATACTTGGTAAACGCGCGGCGATAGTCGACGACCAACCCGGCGTTACGAGAGACAGGCTTTACGGCGAGACCGAATGGAGCGGAAAAAAGTTCTATATCGTCGATACCGGCGGCATTATGTCCGAGACGGAACACCCCTTCATGAACCTCATCGAGAAGCAGGTGGATCTCGCGCTGGACGAAAGCAGCGCGATCATATTCGTCGTAGACGGACGCGCGGGCGTCACGCCGACCGACGAGGAGATCGCGCACAAACTGCGCCGGAGCGGCAAGCCCGTCGTTGTCGTGATGAACAAGCTCGACAACGAGAAACAGGAGGACGCGATGCTGGGCGAGGCCTATGGCCTCGGTTTCGACGAGGTAGTAGCCTCCAGCGCGGAGCATAATGTAGGCTTTGACGAGATGCTTGATTTTGTCGTCTCGAAACTTGAATCTGAGGAATTTGACACCGATGACGACGAGATACGAGTCACCCTCGTCGGGCGTCCCAATGTCGGCAAATCCAGCCTGCTGAATGCCTTTGCGGGGGAGGAGCGTTCGATGGTCAGCGACATCGCGGGAACGACGCGCGACGTCGTCGATTCCGTAGTGGAGATCAACGGACGGAAATTCCGCTTTCTCGACACCGCGGGGCTGAGACGCAAGAGCCGTGTGAACACGGACCTTGAATACTATTCGAACGTGCGTACCTATCAGGCGATCGACCGCTGTCATGTGGCGCTCGTGCTGCTTGACGCGCAGGACCCGGTGACGGAACAGGACAAACGGCTTATCGGACAGGTCCTTGAAAGAGGCAAGGGGCTCATCCTCGTAGTCAACAAATGGGACCTCGCGCCGCGGGAGGAAAAGGTCGGCGACGTGATGACGAAAAAGCTGATCGAAGAGGTGCCATTCGCCGCCCACGCGCCGCGCGTCTTCATCTCGGCGCTCTCGGGCCGCAGCCTCGGCAAACTGCCGGAGCTGATCCTCAGAGTCGAGGAAAACCGGCGCCGCAGGATATCCACCTCAGAGCTCAACAAACTCGTAAAAGAGGTGCTCGTATTCGAAAGGATGCCGGGAGACGGAAAGGGACACAGCCTCAAAATCTACTACTGCACGCAGGCGGACGGCGCGCCTCCGGCCTTCATATTTTTCGTGAACGATTCGGAGCTCTGCTCAAAATCTTTTAAGCGCCATCTTGAGAACCTGCTGCGTGAAATGGCGGATTTTTCCGGAGTCCCGATAAAAATATTCATGAGAAATAAGGCGTAGTACTTAAAAATACGTTCCAGACGTAATATTTAGGCTTTAGGTACTTGACGGGGAGCTATTTTATCGGTATAAATTCATACATACTGCGTTAAAAGCAGTGTCAATCTTGACTGGAGGTGGCACAGAAGTGACAAAGACAGACCTCATCAACACAGTGGCCAAAGAAGTAGAGGGTATTACGAAGAAGAAGGCTGCCGAAGTGGTAGAAGCGATCTTCAACGATATTTACACGGCGCTTCAGAAGGAAGAAAAGGTACAGATCGTAGGATTCGGTACATTTGAGGTCCAGAAGAGAGCGGCACGTCAGGGACGTAATCCTCAGGATCCCAAGAAGGTCATCGAGATCCCGGCAAAGAACGTTCCCGTTTTCCGCGCAGGCAAAGCTCTTAAAGAGGCTGTAAACGAGAAGAAGTAAGTTTATCTTTTTAATCTGATTATATCAGCTTAAGATATAAATTCCCTTTGCTGAACGCTTAGGGAATTTTATTTTGCCCCTTGACCAAAGCTGGATAACGCTGTATTATATCTCCCGTTGTACGGGATGTAGCGCAGCCTGGCTAGCGTACCTGCATGGGGTGCAGGTGGTCGGAGGTTCGAATCCTCTCATCCCGACCAGTAATTTCAACGGTTCAGCTCATTTGAGTTGAGCCGTTTTTTTATTGCTTTAACCTCTATTTAACCAATCCTTGTATTTGAAATAAATCTAAGCATAGCAGCTACCACATGATATAACCTAGAAAAGCCAGCCTGTGAGGTGTTATAGGCAAATCCTCGAATGGGAGAATGCGCTTGGCATCAAGAATCCCTTTGTTCTCATGGTCGGGTTTTCTATTTTAACCTCGATTTTAACCTTGCCTTACTCCCAACAAAAAGTTCCCGCGTCGCAGCTCTTATTAAGGGCACAGACGCGGGAACTCTTTTTTTTGTTTTTTACTTCTTGCGGAAGTATAGGAGGGGGATCGCGCCGAGCAGAAGTATTATCGATGACATACCGGCGTTACAGCCGCCGCCGCTGCCGCCATCATCGCTGGTGTTGCGATGGGCCGAGATATTTGCATAGTTCGTTTCACCGGTTTGCGGAATATACTGTGTTGCCGTGCCGGTAATGGTGTTCTCTCCCGTTTGTTTAAGTTTCAAGGTCATTTGTGTTGTTACTCCGTCAAGCCATCCAGTATATGACAGCGTGAATGTATCTCCAGGGGTATAGGCTAAAGGTGAAAATGATTCGCTGAAAGAATTGCTGTAATCATAGCTGTAATTTTGTGAAGGGATTGAAATAGTGCCATTATAGGCGATAGCATAACCGCTGAGCATCTCCGTCTCACCGGACATGGCGCTGCTCATTACCACCGTTCCGGTCTCCTGCATCGTCGCAGGAGCGTTGTTGAATGTTCCTGTCCCCTCGAGCGTGTAATTCCACGTCCCGCCCACGGTCCAATTCGCCGCGAAAGCACACGACGAAACCACCAGCAACAGCAAAACACTTAGAGCAAATTTCTTCATAGAAAAAACCCCCTTATATATGTTTACTCCGACTGTGCGGAGGTGTAGCCGTTACGACGGATTTGCTTATGATAGCCCCCTATTTAACTACCATTCAGGTTGGCTTGTCTCACAGGTTGAAATCCATGTGCCTAACTCGTCGAATTTCTTTTGTATTTCATCATCTGAAACTAACTTGCCGTTTGAAATTTGGACCCACAATGTTTCAAGTTTAGATGGCAACCCGCTGGGGTAAGAAATAACATCGTGCTTAAAATTACCCGTTTCGCTGTAAAGCTGCGGAGATCCGTTGGGTTGACATTGAACCTCATGTCCGAATAGATCATCGATTAGCCATCCGTCTTTGTTGAAACGAAAAACAGTCTCTTCTTCACCACCTCTGAATGTTGAGCTATAGGTTAACCGAAATTTGATATTCTCTCTCATGCGTTATTGCTCCTTTCTTTTTTTGTTGATAAACATACAATCATTAAAATTAAATTAATTACTAAAGTTTATTCAATTATAAATCTCTTGAAAAACAAGAGTGAATAATCATTTACAAAAATTGTTAAATATATAAATACCTTTTAAAAATATATTGACATATAGGATACAAAGGTCTATAATTGCATTATTGAATTAACGTGTCAATTTTAACATAGGTGGTGAGTTATTTGAATCGCTCAACAACACTTATTAGAACTAAAAGATCTTCTTTTTTAAGATTTTCTGTGAGTTTAAAAAGATGCTTTAATTCTGGATTGCAAGAAATAGATAGCGCAATTTCATCTGACTCGTTATCTTTAATTTTAGGGCGCGCATTTTGTGGGCAGGCTCTTACTAGGTCTATAGGATCTATTTGCAGTATATTTGCAAGAGACACAATACGGCTTTGGCGAAGGCTATTAATTTCTCCACTTTTCCAACGAGACACAGTTCCTTCGCTAACACCAACAGCTTCTGCAACTTCTTTTTGTTTTAAATTCAACTCTTCCATTCTGGTTTTTATTAATTCGCTAATTTCCATGTATACACCTTCTCTGTTTTTTAGTTTTATAATTGTAACAACATCCTTGCATATATGCAAGATATAAAAAAATTACAAAAAATTCTTGCGTTTTTGTTGACATAACGCAAGAACAGCAATATACTTGTCAAAGAGAGGGGGTGAAGTAAAAATGAGATTAAATTTTCCTGAGCTTCGTGCAGAAATAGGTCGGCAAAATATGACTTATGCGGCTTTAGCAAGAAAATCTGGGATAAATCCAAGTACAATGAGCAGGCGCTTAAAAGGTAAAACCCAATTCACCTTATCTGAAATATGGAGTATAGCAAATGCACTTTCACTTTCTGACGAAAAGATTAGAAATATATTTTTTTCAAAAAAACTTGCGTAAACACAAGAATGCAAGTTGAGACCTAACATTTCACCACTGAGGAGGAAAAAGAAGAAATGATAAAAATAACAAGAGAAGGAATTGACAGAGATACTCGTTGCCCAGATGGCGGCCCTGTTTGCATTGAAGGTATTCCGCAGACAGACAGCTCCAACTCTGTCGCTTGGCTGCGCGCCGTCATGCTATCTATCGTGGTCGATGCTGTTGCATATAAACAAGAAAACGACCTTTGGAGGTATGCACGCGCTCTTGAAGAGGCCGCGAAAAATTTAGAGTACGCTGTCGAGCACGCAAAAAAAGAAGCAGAAGAAAAATTTTCTCAGAATGATACCCCTAACATCAAGGCGTTATATGAGTCCATGCCAAAAATTGAGCCGTTGGCGACGTTAATACAAAACAAAATTGAGGAAACGCAGAAAATCTACGGAGCAAAACAAGCAGACGGGTTGGCTAAGGTATTCCTCAAAGAATTTCGCACCTTGGAAACCAGATATGGTCTTAGTGGAGAAGCTAGTTTTAACCTCCTAACAGAAATAGGCTACCTAAAAAGAATTTTTCTTAATTTAAAACAAGCGTTGGATTCTTATGCATCTTGTCTTGAGAACTTAACACCAGGCGACATCTTTTTAGAAGTTTTGCCTTATTTGAATAAGCTCGAAATAAAGTCAGAGGAATTGTTAAATGACCCAGTTCCCTGCGAGCGAACCCCAAAAGAGGTGCAATCGTGAAAATCATGCAAGCAGAAAACGGCGACATCTTTATTTCAGAATTAGAAATAGAAAAACTGAAATCAGCATACTTCAAACGAGAGGAGAGAGAGAACATGGAACTAAGAATCATTATCGAAGACGGAGAATGCCAGAAACCCTGTGTTGCGATAGAGGCTGAATTGGATTACAGCCTATCAGCAGATGAAGCAGCAGATGTTTTAAGACAGGCGTGGAACAAAAAAATAATTCCCCTTCAAACTGGGCTCGACGCTACCGACGCTGAACGCAAAGAGTTTGAAGAGAAAATGATTACACGTGTTATAACAGCTAAGAAAAAAGCAGTTTCTAGTGATTAAGTTCTTGAGAAACAATCTTTTTGCTGTTATCCGCGCCCAATTCTTCACGATGGCTAACCTTGCTTAGTATGGAAATGCAAAGAAAAAACAGGCGAGTGGATAAGTATATGAGGAGGAGAAAAATGCAGGACAAATCATTGATTGAAATTAAAAGCCATATTGCAAGTCATTCTTTATCAAAAGTTCAATGTGCTTTCGTCGAGGCCAGAATACCCATTACGGCATATTCAGCGGATGAGGCAATAGAAAAGATAAAAGAACACTGGATTGAGAACATTGAGCCATTACGTGAAGGAGTAAAAGAAGTTGAACGCCTCCGTCGGCATAACGGAGGCGCAGAGAATTAATCGCAAGGGTTCTTTATGATAGCGATTGTTTTCTTACATACGGTACAAAATATTTCTTCAAGGATTATCGGCTCGTTTTTGGGGTAAAGCTGATTCGGGACGCCGATATTACGGCATTGATATGAATCTATAGCCGAACAGTATGGACACACGGTTTTCTGATCCACAAAACTCACCTCCCTTCTAAGGGAGAAGGATATCACATTGAGGCGATTGGAGATAAAGAGATGGAAGAAATACTGAACAACATGCGCGAGGAGGATATTAAAGAAGCGCGGCTGATGCTGGACGCGGCAGTAGCCTTTCGAGGCGCTATGTCCAGCGCCATGCGCAGAGAGATCATGAAACGCTTCTGCGAGCTTGCGGGACTGCCCTTCTACGAACCGCCAACGATTGCAAGGTGTAACCCATTTAGGGACGAAGATCTGCAAGGCAACCTACAGAAATTTATTTCCGAGTGGTGCGAAGTGGACGAGATAGCGACCTGCACCTGCCGCGAGCTCTATGACTCCTTTACTGACTGGTGCTTATGCAATGGCCTGACACCGCCAGCAAAGAACGTTGTCGGCGGCGCGCTTCGCCAGATGAAAATGTTTGTTTCTTATAAGTCCGATGCCACCCGTAAATGGCATGGACTTCGCATCAAGGAAGGAGAAGAAAGATGACAGAGCTTGAGGTTGAAACAATAGTTGAAGAACTCAAGGCAACACTAACCGAGACAATTGAAAAGCTTGACGACGCGGCGGATCGTCCGCCCAGGCTCCTATGCGAAAAGAGCGCGGCAAAATACTTAGGAGCATCGCCTCGCACGCTTCGCGACTGGCGGGAGAAGGGAACCGGCCCCGAGTTTCTGCAGCTTGACGGGAAAGAAAAACTAACCCGCTACGACATCTACGAGCTCGACAAGTGGATCTCGGAGCACCCCAACAGAAAGGAGAGAAAGAAATGACAGCCGAAGAACGCAAGAAAGAACTTGAAACCGGCCTTGACAAGATGGAGGCTCAAATCAAAGAAATCCGCGAAGACATCAAGAACGGCCGCGCCGACAACCTCGTAGACAAAGCTCGCTACGTAAAGAGTTTGGCGTTCTGCCTAGTCCATCAGGCAACCGAATATGAGGCCAAGCGATGGAGCAGATAGCAGAGAGCGCGTTCTTTTATCACCATGTCGCCCCGAACCTTGAAGCCGCCTATGCCGTGTTCTGGCTTGGCATCTTTGGATTGATAGGCGTACTGGCGATGATCGTTAAAGAGGTACAAAAATAACCCTTCCGCTACAAACGGAAGGGCGCGAGCCAAAAATTGGCGGGAGCGGATACTACCGCCTCCAATTATAAAGGAGGAACTGAAAATGTCAAAAGCTGTTTGTGAACAAAAAAAGATCCCTATTCATCACTACGTCAAAGAAAGACATACCTCGATCGTTATTGACGCAAGAAAAATCATTTTTCGCGGTAAAAGCGAAAGGAAGGGGTGGATATATGGTGAGCTGAGTAAAGTATATTTAGACTTCAAAAAAGACAAAAAGCTAGTCTTGTCCATCTCTCCGTTCGATATGGTTTATGAAAATGGATACTCATTCCCCATTTACACAGTCGTAATTTCCGGGACGGTCGGACAATTTATAGGTAAAGCCGATTGTTATGACACTCCCATATATGAACATGACATTGTACGAAACATTGAAACTGGGCAAATTGGGATAGTTAGCTTCGATTATCGGGGAGCTTGTGTAAATGGTCATTTGATAAGCCACCTCATAGATCTGCGGCTTTTAGAAGTTATCGGAAACATTCATGACAACGCCTGTTTCTTAGATGGTGCAAATATGATGTACACCTCTGACGATGAACACATGATTCTAGAAATCATGAATAGTTTAAAAGAACATATATCGAAACGAGTTGCTTCAATTCAGCCAGCAGATAATGAAGCCTGTTACAAACAGGGATTTGAAGACGCATTAACTCTAATTTCAAAAACTAATATGGAGGTAATATAAAATGGCAATAAATATTCAAAGCACTAACACCATCACCACCAATGGACTAAAGGTCCTCGTCTACGGACAGGCCGGAGCCGGAAAGACGACCCTCATAAAGACGTTGCCGAAGCCGCTTATCCTTTCAGCGGAGGGCGGGCTTCTCTCGCTTCGTAAGGAAAACCTGCCCTTTATCGAAATTAAAAATATGCCTGAACTCCGAGAAGCTCACAGATGGCTCTATGAATCGGAGGAATCCAATCAGTTTGAGTCTATTGCCTTAGATTCCATCTCTGAGATCGCAGAGGTGGTGCTTGGCTCGGAAAAAGCGGTCGCCAAAGACCCGCGGCAGGCATACGGCGCAATGCAGGACATCATGACGGCCCTCATCCGCGCATTCCGTGATCTGCCGGGGCGGCACGTATATTTCTCCGCGAAGATCGAGAGACAGCAAAACGAAATGGGACAGCTGCTTCACTCGCCAGCAATGCCCGGCCAGAAACTTGGGCAGATGCTGCCGTATTTCTTTGACGAGGTGCTCGCGCTAAGGATCGGGCAAAACGATAAGGGGGAAGTACAACGAATGCTTATGTGTGCCTCGGATGGTATCTGGACGGCAAAGGACCGCAGCGGACAGTTGAGCATGTGGGAACCCGCCGACCTCGGCGCCATCATGGCAAAGATTGGAGGCGAAGCAAATGTCTAACGTCGTATATGAGCTTGTGCGAGCTCTCCACCAGGCAAAAGCCAAAGAAGACGCAGCAAAAACCGCCCGTGTGGCGATAGAAGAGCAGCTTGCCGCGGCAATCGGTGTTCCCGAACAGTGGGAAGGCTCGCGGACAAACGAAGTCGGGGAATTTAAGGTCTGCGTCAAACGCTCCATGAACGTCAAGATCGACGCAGTACGGCTGCGTGAGATTGCGGCGCAGAACGAAATAGACGAAATGGTGATGTCAACCGCCTTCCGCTGGAAGCCGGAGATAAATAAAAAGGGTTGGGAAAGCACCAGCGACAGGGCCAAGGCATTGCTTTCTGAAGCAATCACAAAGACACCCGGCAAGGTCAGCTTTGCCGTAGAAATCAAAAAACAGGAGGAGAAATAGAATGGCACTTTTAGACAGCACTTTTACACAGGATTTTGCAGAAGTAAAGCCGGAGGACTTTTCCCCCATACCTGCCGGAGAATATATATTACAGGTGACAAAAACAGAACTATCACCCACGAAAGACGGGTCGGGAAAGTATGTCAAAGTTGCATTCGACATAATAGGCCCATCTTATCAGGGACGAAAAATTTTTGCCAATTTTAACATTCAAAATAACTCGGCTATTGCTGAAAACATAGGCAAGCAGCAGCTAAAGGCGCTTGTAATTGCGGGTCATGTACAGGAACCCTTACGGGATACAGATCAGTTACTTGGCGCGGTGGTCAAGGCGAGTGTGACCGTCCGTGAGGCGACTGAAAAATATCCGGCCAGCAATGACGTGAAAAACTTCAAACCGGTCGGCGACGCTATGCCGACGAGCGCGCCTATGGGTATGCCTCCAATGCCCAGCGCCGCACCTGTAGGCGACGCTGTAATGCCGTCGCATGGAGGCGGATTCAGCCAGGCTTTTGCCCAGCCTCCGGCACAGCCGCAGGCGCCACAGTCCGCGCCGCAAGTTACCGGCGACTTTAAGTGGTAGATAATGGCGGCCATACCGGAGCCGCTCAACCAGATTGATATCCAGAGCCAGATTGACGCCTATCACGTACAGCACAGAGAGCCCCCGCGCCCCCACTTGGGGCTCTCTGTTTTAGGCAGCCCTTGTGATCGATGGATATGGCTCTCGTTTCGTTGGGCGGTAATCGAACAATTTCCCGGGCGTATGCTTCGCCTTTTCCGTCGTGGACAGAGGGAGGAGGAAACAATAGTGAAAGATCTTCGCGCTATAGGCATAGACATTCATAGCACCTGTCTCGATGAGGACGGGCAAAGCCGCGTTGACTTTGGCTGTCATGTTTCCGGCTCCATCGACGGAATCATTGAAAGCGGCGTCCCCGGAGCGGAAAAAACACGCCATATCGCCGAGTTCAAAACACATTCGCTCAAATCCTTTAACGAGCTTAAATCCAAAGGCGTGCTTACTGCCAAACGACAACACTGGTGGCAGATGCAGGGCTACATGCTCGGCACAAAGATTGACCGCGCGCTATACGTGGCCGTCTGCAAGGACAACGACGAGATGTACACGGAGCGCGTCTACCTGGATAAAGAGAGGGCTGAGGCGCTGATCGCGCGCGGGCATATGCTTGCCCTCTCAGAGCGCCTCCCGGAGCCACTGTCAGCAGACCCGACGTGGTATCAGTGCCGCTATTGCCCCGGTCATGATTTTTGCCACGTCTCGCACCTATCAACGGAAGTCAACTGCCGTACCTGCGCGCATGTCACAGCAACTAAGGACGGGAAATTTACCTGTGCGGCCATGCAGAATTACGAACTATCGGTTGAAGAGCAGCGCATCGGTTGTGAGGCGCACGTCGCGCACTTCGATCTTGTGCCTTGGAAATGGCTCGGCGGCAACGAGAACGGCATGTGTGGCAAATATGAGATAAAGGGCGTGACGTACCTCAACGGCAACCCCTATCTCAACGCTGGAGCCCTCACAACGGACGAACTTTTTGTAATAGACCATCAGGGTTCAACTGATGAAAGGGTGCCCTTCTAGTGGCTCTACGCGATTATCAACAGCGAGCAATAACGATGCTCTTTGCGTGGCTGAGATATAACCCCGGCAATCCATGCATTGTTATGCCGACGGGCAGCGGCAAAAGCCATGTGATTGCCGAGCTTTGCAAAAACATCATGTTGGGGTGGCCACAGTCGCGCATCCTCATCCTCTCGCATGTCAAAGAGCTGCTGCAGCAGGACGCAGAAAAAATCATGCTTGCGTGGCCGGAGGCTCCGCTTGGCATCTACTCGGCGGGAATGGGCAGCCGCGACATTGGACTGCCTATCACCGTAGCAGGAATACAGAGCGTGCGCGACAAGGCCGAGATGCTGGGATTTATCGATATCTGCATCGTCGATGAAGCGCATCTTATTTCAGCGAAGGCCGAAGGCGGATACCGTACCCTTATCGCGGCGCTGACGGCCATCAATCCAAACATGCGCGTCGTCGGGCTTACCGCAACGCCCTACCGCCTGGGGCACGGCCTCATTTCAGAGCACGGCGCGCTTTTTGACGGGCTCATCGAGCCGGTGAAGATCGAAGAGCTTGTAGCGCGTGGCTTTCTTGCGCCGCTTCGCTCAAAACTGCCCGAGGCGTTGATTTCCGTCGAGGGCGTCGGCAAGCGCGGCGGCGAGTTTATCGAAAGCGAATTACAGGCCGCCGTAAACAACGCGGACGACAACGAGCGCATCGTTGAAGAGACGATCCGCCGAGCCGGCGACCGCAGGGCATGGCTCTTTTTCTGCACCGGAGTAGCTCACGCCGAGGCGATTTGTGGCGTGCTCCGCTCTCACGGTGTGATTGCCGAGGTTGTCACCGGCTCTACGCCGACGGCAGAGCGAGATCGTATCTTAACAGACTTTAAAGCGGGGCGTGTTAAGGCAATAAGCAACGTCTCGGTGCTTACTACGGGCTTTGATTATCCCGGCATTGATCTTATAGCGATGTGCCGCCCGACAATGAGCCCCGGTTTGTATATTCAGACAGTTGGCCGCGGAATGCGCATTGCACCGGACAAAACAGATTGCCTTGTACTCGACTTCGCCGGCAACGTCAAGCGTCACGGCCCGATCACTGAGGTCAAGCCGCCGAAGCACAAGGGCGCAGGCACCGGCGACGCGCCGGTAAAGGTCTGCGACGAATGCGCGGAGCTCGTTCACGCCTCGGTCAAAGTCTGCCCATGCTGCGGGTATGTGTTCCCGCCAGCTCCGAAGGAGGCCGTCAGGCTCCACGACGACGACATTATGGGACTTGAACCGGAAGAGATGCGCGTCCGCGGCTGGTGGTGGTATGTGCGCCAAAGCAAAGCCAAGCAGATTAATATGCTCTGTGTGGACTACGAAAACGCCGAGCTGACAGGCGACAAGGTGACAGAGTACATCACCATCCTGCACGACGGCTACGCTCGTTATCGCGCCGAGATGACGCTGCGCGCGATCATCGACGGCTGCGGCGCTGATATCTCCAGTGTAAACGGCGTAAACGAAAACTATCTTGACGACATCGCGGAGGTGTTAAACCGTGCAAAGGCACCGGACAGTATCACAATTAAAAAAGACGGACGATATTACAGGGTGCTTAAGCGCCACTGGCCTGCCCTCGGAGCATGAGGAACAGTGTGCCTTCATCTCCGCCTTTCGGAAAACTTTCCCCGGCGTGCGTATCATCGCCATACCCAACGGCGGCTGGCGCGACATCAAGACGGCGGCGCGGCTTAAGGCCGAAGGCGTATGCAAGGGGGTGCCCGACCTCTTCGTCCCCGAATGGGGATTCTGGATCGAGATGAAGCGCCAAAAGGGCGGCAAAGTGTCAGACGAACAAAAAGACTGGATAGAGTATTTAACGGCAAACGGCTATAAGGCCGTCGTCTGCAAAGGCAAAGACGAAGCATTACAGGCCGCTACCGCGCGGCGGGAGGAGATAAAACGATGGCGACACTACCCACCGGGTGGGACCGCGAGATAAAGCCGGAAGCCCCCGAAATACAACTGCAAGACGCTATCACAAACTCTCCGATTGCGCCCAAACGAACTGTCAGAATCATCCTCGACGGCAAAATACACCGTTTCGCGGTCGAAGGCGACAAAAACACCGAAAAGGCCGGCTGGTATATCGGCTTCGGCGACAACATACCCGCAGGCATGTTCGGCAGCTGGCGCGGCAGCGTCGAAAGCAAATGGCTTGCCGACGTAGGCCGAGAACTCACGGCGGAAGAGATAGCGGTGTGTGAAAGACGGATGGCGGAAGCCGCGGCCATCCGCGACGAAGAACGGCGGAAATACCGCGAGCAGATAGCAAGCGCCGTAATGAACATCTTGAAGACTGTCATGTCGGCCGCGCCGGAGCATCCATATTTGCAGCGCAAACAGGTCGGCGTATACGGCATCTACCAGACAGGCGACGGACGTCTCATGATCCCGATAATTCTGGACGGACGGATTGCCTCTGCGCAGTACATCGCCGCGGACGGCCAGAAACAATTCCACGGCGGCGGCGAGGTCAAGGGCGGATATTATCCCCTCGGCCCCCTGCCGCCGCAGGAAGGACCGCTCTACATCGCCGAAGGTTACGCCACCGCCGCCTCCATCCATGAGGCCACCGGCAATACCGTGATCATCGCGCTAAACGCCGGCAACCTGCCGCCCGTTGCCAAATGGCTGCGCGAAAAGCTCGGCCCCGTGCAGGAGATCGTCATCGTCGGCGACAACGACGAAAGCGGAACGGGGCAAGCCGCGGCAAACGAAGCGGCAACGATTATCGGCGCGCGCGTGATACTGCCGCCGGAGATCGGCGACGTGAACGATTACGTGACCGCCGGCGGCGACCTCAAGGCGCTGCTCACGGGAAAGAGCGCGTGGCTGACGCAGGCGGACGACTTCTGCGCCAAACCCGCGCCCATCCGCTGGCTGATAAAAAAGTGGATACAGGCGGGCGGGCTGGCGATGGTCTACGGAGACTCCGGGACGGGCAAAACCTTCGTCGTGCTCGATTGGGTGCTGCGCATGGCGGCGGGCGTGGAAACGTGGGCGGGGCTGCGGGTGCGGCCGGGCGGCGTGATCTATCTGGCGGGAGAAGGTCATTATGGGCTCAAGGCCCGTATCGCCGGCTGGAAACAGTATCACAAAGTCGAGCATCTCAACGCTTGGGTCTCCGGCGGCGCCTGCGACCTCAACACCCCGGAGGGGCTTGCGAAGACGATATCCGAGATCCGCGCGCTCGAGGCGGAGAATGTCGCGGTGATAGTCGTGGACACCCTGCACCGCTTTTTAATCGGCGACGAAAACAAGGCGACGGACACGAAGACGATGCTTGACGCCTGCAGCAAGCTATCGCAGACCTTCGATTGCACGGTGATCCTCGTACATCATACCGGCGTCAACCAGGAGGCGAAAGGCCGGGCGCGCGGAAGCTCGGCATGGCGCGGCGCGCTGGACAATCAGATACTCGTGACGAGCTCCGGCGACAACATCAAGCTGGAACAGGTGAAGCAAAAGGACAGCGAGCTTGCGGACTCAGTATATTTGGAGCGCATCCCAGCCCACCTGCCAGGCTGGTTCGACGAGGACGGCGAGCCGGTATCAACAATCGTGCTCGAGCCGGACGAACACGGGGGCGAAAAAGAGATAAAAGCATTGTCAAAAAACTCCCAACGAGCCTTACAGGCATATCGCGAGGCGGCCGAAAAAGTTGGACTTCTAGATGAGCATGGCGAATTTGCAGGCGTCCAATTAGAAGAGTGGCGGAAAACCTTCTATAAAAACCACAAAGGAAAATCTCAAAGGCAAGATTTTAACAAAGCAATAAAAGATTTGACAGAAAAGGGGGACTTAATAAAAACAAACGATATATTCCAAATGTCAGAGGATTATGAACTTGAAAAGGTATATATTAAAAAGAAGTTACAAAATATTGCGTCGCAACCGTCGCAATAACAATAAACATTAAAATATACTGTGATACCAACAACTTTTTGATAGCGTCGCAAAAAAATAACGACGGTCACGACGGTAAAAACGACGATTGACCCATTTTTAACAAGCGTCGCTACCGTCGCGCTACTCTTTAGAGTAGCGACGGTGCGACGCAAAAGGGCGACGGTTTGAGAGTTCAAAAAAAAGGAGACTAACAAAATGAATAGCGATGATGCTTTTGAAAAAATATGTCCAATATTTTTAGCGGCCATAACAATCGCAAAAATGTGTGATACAAAAAATATACGAATAAAAGATTCGATACGGGATGAAGACTTAAACTTTAAACAGGGAATATTTTCATTAATTCAATTAGAAACAGATAAAAATGGCGATAGAGTCGTCTCTCACGATCCTACTTGTCAGGCTGGATGCTGTGCGATGTGGCAATGGGATGATGAAAAAAATCGTGAAGGACATTGCGGGTTAACTCATGGAAGAAATAAATAACTGCCAATGCGGCAATGAATTGATCTCCGTAATTGAAACGATCGGAGGCACACAGATATATTGCTCGAAGTGCGGCCGCTCCACGAAGCGCCACGACAGAGCCCACGCTATAAAAATTTGGAACGCGAGATATGAAAGGAGACAGAAACGATGAACGACAACATAGTAACAGTGGCTAGAGTAACGATCCGTACGGCGGAGAAATTTTCTCGCATAGAAAAGGAGTACCCTGCGCTGTTGCTGCTTGCGCGCGCGGTGGTGCGGCAGGACGAGGAAATACGCCAACTAAAAGATATGGCGCAAATAATTGGGGAATGCGATAGCAAAAAAATTAATGCTCAGATCGATGATATCAACGCACTAAAGGATAGGCTCACCGCGCTCCGCGAAATTTATCGTTGGCGGAAATATGAAGCTGAAGAGCCCGCCGATGGGGAACTGGTAGTTGCCCGTATTATGCTTTACGGCGGGCTTGTCCCTCGGTTTATGGTGCTGAATTATGACGCAGGGGTAAAAGTCTTCGTTGCGCCGGACGGGACGGGGTATAGCGTAACGTATTGGCGGCCTATCGACCTGCCGGAGGAGGAATCGAAATGAAAACAAGAAAAGCAAATAGGCATAAGGATAATATGCCAATTCATGACTGTTTTAACTGAGACAATGTTGTCCCCATTGGTGAAGGCGATCATATTTGCTATGACTACGCTGACGGAGATGTGCCTTCGGTAATGGTTATCCACGAATATGCACCGACCGACGATTTTATTAAGTGCGGCGGCAAACGTTGGAAAGTTTAGAAGAAACAAGCCGAGCGATAAGAGCAAGAAATAGAAAACGGCCTAAGGAACAACAAGATAGGAGCTGAATAACATTGCCTAAGAAAGTAAGCATAGTCCCTAAAAAAGTATCGCAAATAGAGGACGTCCTTTGTTTGTTTGCTGATTATTGTCCTACGGGGCTGGCTTGCTTTTTTGGAGATGAGGAGTTCTCGGACACAGAAGAGCTGGCGGCAATGGCATTGGCGAGGTATGCGCCGGCGGAAGACGTCGGTCCGGTTGATGGCGGCAAGGGCACGCCGCAGCAGCAGATTATTGTTGAGGCCGCAGAAAATATAAAGAGCGTGATTACGGTTGCCGGCGGACTTGAGGCTATGCAAAAAGTGTTCATGCTTTTCGAAGCGGAGATGCCAAGCACGGCACGGCTGATTCGAGATATGAATTATATAGGCCGCAGTTTTCAGTATCCATCTGTTGAGGTGTTTGCATATAAACACCATATTACAGAGAAGCAATTCTACCGCAAACGCAAGAAGGCGTTGAGAGAAATATCGTGGGAAATATATCGGCGTGGAGAGTTGTCCGAGAAAGTGTCCGAAATTATGTCCTAAAAAACGTCTGAAATAATGGCATAGATTTTATCGAAAACTAGGGATAAGATATCAGCATCAAGTTCGCGCGTCCGCAGGGGAAACCTTGCGGACGTTTGTTGTTGGGAGTGGTGATAGTATGGCACGGCGTGATTTTTATGATTCGGCAGCGTGGCAGCGCTGCCGGGACGGCTACATCAAATCGGTGCATGGATTGTGTGAGCGCTGCGGCAAGCCTGGCTATATCGTCCACCACAAGGCGCACATCACGGACAGCAACGAGGGCAATCCAGAGATCACACTCAATTGGGCGAATCTCGAGTACCTCTGTCTTGATTGCCACAACAGAGAGCATTTTGCACAAAAACTGACGCGCGACGACGTGAGATTCGACGCCTCGGGGCAGCTGGTGTCTGTGGTGCCCCCCCTGAACGAAAACACTGACTTTTTTGGGCGACCGGACAAGGGTAGTTTTGAAAAATACGCGGGAGTTGCGCATAGACCCCACCCTGAAAGGAGACGATGGCATGAGTACGCGGGAGATATCCAAAGATGAGCGGATTACAAAAGAGATCCGTCGGTTGCTGAAAATATTCAAGGCTCTGCCGATGAAGCGCCGCGCCGTCCTGGACGGGTTGATCAAGCGCGCGGCGTATATGCGGATCACCCTTGAAGACATGGAGGCCGACTTGAACGAAAACGGCTTTGTCGAGATGTTCTCGCAATCTGAAAAACTGGACCCCTACGAAAGAGAACGCCCGATCGCCAGACAGTACAATGCCGTGAATAAAAATTACCAGAATGTAATGAAGATGCTGAACGATGCGCTGAAAGCGGAGCCGGACGAAAAACCGGGAGGCGACGATTTTCAGAACTTTCTCCAGGAGCGGGAGCAATGACCCCGATAGTCGAATACGGCACGCAAGTTTTGACGGGCAAGATCGTTGCTTGTGAAAAGATCAAGCAAATCTACAGACACCTAATTGACTGCCTAAAAGACAAGGACAGCGAGTACGAATACGACGAACGGCGAGCTCAGCACGCCGTGGATTTTATCGAGCGGTATTGCCGGCACTCGAAGGGTGCGGCCGGAGGCGGAGCCTTTAAGCTCGAACTTTGGCAGCGCGCGCTTATCTCCGCGCTTTTTGGCTTCGTACATAAAATCGACGGTACGCGGAAGTACCGTGAAATGGTGTTGATCGTAGCTCGTAAAAACGGCAAGTCAACGCTTGGTTCAGCAATAGCGCTTTACATGCTGCTGGCCGACGGTGAAAAAGGGCCGGAAGTAGTCAGCGCCGCGACCATGCGCGAACAGGCGAAAATCATCTGGGGCGAGGCTAAACGGATGGTGAAGAAATCGCCGCAGCTGTCGGCCCGCTGCCGCTGTCTGGTCGGCGAGATCGATTGTGATTTCAACGATGGAGTATTTAAGCCGCTAAGTTCAGAGTCGAACTCCCTGGACGGACTCAACCTTCATTGCGCACTGATCGACGAGCTGCACGCGATCGCCGACAAAAATCTCTATGATGTTTTGATCGACGGCATGAGCGCCCGCGAGCAGCCGCTATCGGTGATCGTATCCACCGCGGGGACGCTGCGCGAGGGAATCTTTGATATCAAATACGAAGAGTGCAAGCTGATCCTCGATGGCTACGACGACCCGAAAGGCTACCATGACGAAGGTGTTTTGCCGATCATCTACGAGTTGGACAGGCGTTCCGAGTGGATGGATGAGCGCTGCTGGATAAAGGCAAATCCCGGACTTGGCACAATAAAGCGCACTGCAAATCTGGCGCAGAAGGTAGACAAAGCAAGAAAGAACCCACTGCTGGTCAAGAACCTCGTAACGAAAGATTTTAACATTCGGGAGACGACCTCCGAAGCATGGCTGACCTTTGAACAGCTGAACAATACCGAGATCTACGACTTGGCCGCGCTGCGACCGCGCTATGGCATAGGCGGCGCCGACCTTTCCAGCACGACCGACCTGACCTGCGGAACGTTGCTTTTTATGGTGCCGGAAGATCCGCACATCTATGTTAAGCAGATGTATTGGCTCCCTGAAGATCTGCTCGAAAAACGGGAGCAGGAGGACCAAATCCCCTACGGGGCGTGGAAAGAACAGGGGTTACTCCGCACGACGCCTGGGAACCGTGTCCACTACAAGCATGTTGTGGAGTGGTTTATTGAACTGCGCGAGGAATGCGACATCTACATGCCGTATTTTGGCTACGACGCATGGAGCGCGGAATACTTTGTTGCAGATATGAGGGCGGAGTTTGGCGCCGAAGTGCCAGAGCCGGTGATCCAGGGCAAAAAAACGCTCAGCTCGCCGATGAAGTCACTCGGCGCGGATCTTGAAAAAAAGATCGTAAACTATAACAACAACCCGATCTTGAAATGGTGTATCTCCAACACCTCGATCGATATTGACAAAAACAACAACATCCAGCCTGTGAAGGGCACAAGCAGCCGGCGCCGCATTGACGGGCTGGCCTCGCTGCTGGATGCGTATGTGGTTTTCGAGCGCCATCGCGAAGACTACATGAATCTGATTTAGGGAGGCGGTGGCCTTGAACATGTTTCGACGTTTGATGAATTATGTTACGCGTAGTCCCACGACCACAAAGCACGAGCTGATCGTTGAACGCGGCAATGGCTTTTATGGTTGGAATGGGCAGATGTACAAATCCGATATAATCCGGAGCTGCATCCGTCCGTTTGCGCGATCGATCGGCAAGCTGGGCGCGAAGCAGATCCGCGAGGGGCCGGAAGGGCTGAAAGTTAATCCGGATCGCTACGTGAAGTTGATCCTCGAAGAACCGAACCCGCTGATCACCGGGCAGATGCTGCAACAGAAACTTGCCGTGCAGCTCGCGCTAAACAACAACGCTTTTGCGCTCATCATCCGCGATGGCGCGGGGTATGCGAATCAGATATACCCCATCGAGGCGCTATCCGTCGAGGCGCTCTACGACGCAAACATGACGCTCTACCTGCGCTTCGGCCTGAAAAGCGGAAAGATGGGCACGTTCCCGTACTCCGACATCGTCCACTTGAGGGAGGATTTCAACGGCAACGATATTTTTGGCGAGGGCAACATCGAGGCGCTGCGCGACGTGATGGACGTCGCGGCGACGATAGATAAAAGTCTCGTTGATGCCGTGAAAAATTCCGCCGTAAACAAGTGGCTGCTGAAATGGAGCTCAGTGCTTCGCCCCGAAGACATCAAGAAGGAGACCGAGAACTTTGTAAAAACCTATCTTTCGTCGGAGGGCAGCGTCGGCGCGATCGGCATTGACAGCAAAGCGGAAGCCATCCAGATCACGCCTCACGATTACGTGCCAAACGCGGTGCAGTGGGACAGGGCGATTACGCGCATCCACAGTTATTACAACACGAATCAGAAAATCATTGATTCGACGTATAACGAAGATGAATGGAACGCCTATTACGAAAGCGTGATAGAGCCGGTCGCCCTGCAAATGAGCAACGAGTTTACACGCAAAATTTTCAGCCCGCGGGAACGCGGCTACGGCAATCGAATCATTTTTGAGAGTATGAGCCTGCAATACGCGAGCATGACCACGAAGCTGAACCTGCTGCAGATGGTGGATCGCGGGGCGTTGACGCCGAACGAATGGCGCCGCGTGCTGAACATGGCCCCGATCGATGGCGGAGATCAGGCTGTCCGACGGCTTGACACCGCACCGACGGCGGAGACGGGCGGAGGTGAAGGAAAATGAAGGACAACCTAAACAAACTGCTCCAAGTGCGCAATCTCGCAAACGGCGAGGCTGCGCTTTATTTTTATGGCGAAATCGTCTCCTCGTGGTGGGGCGCGTGGGATGCCGCCGATCAGTACCCGGAAAAGATACGTAATTTTCTTGCCGGCGTCTCTGACAAGAATTTGAACCTACACATCAATTCCGGCGGGGGCAACGTCATCGCAGCCATGGCCATCGTGAACATGCTCAGGCAGCACAATGGTAAAAAGACTTGCTATATCGACGGGCTCGCCGCGTCGTCCGCCTCCGCGATCGCGCTCTGCTGCGACCGTGTAATTATGCCGCGCAATACGTTTTTGATGATACACAGAACCACGATGAGCGCCAGCGGCAATGCTAACGAAATGAAGTTGTGCGCGGAGATACTCGAGAAAGCCGAAGAGAGCATGTTGAGCGTATATGAGGGCGCGCTGCTCCCGGATGCGAGTATCGATGCGATTAAGGATCTCATGTACAAAGAAACCTGGTTTACCGCGGAAGAGGCTGCCCGCTATTTCTGCGTAGAGGTTGCCGAGGCGATAGCCGAGCCTGCGGCGATAGCGATAAAGGAGCTTCCGAAATCGGCTCCGGAGGCGATAAAAAAAATAGCAGCTCTCGCGCTCGAGCGTGAACGTTTGAAGCTGCTGGATCTCAAGAAAGAGGGATGATACCAATGACTGTAGAAGAATACAGAAACAAGCGAAACGAATTGATGACCGCCGCGACCGACGCGGTACACTCCGGCGATGTTGAGGCTGCGGCCGCAAAGCGCACGGAGATAGAGAACCTGGACGCGAGCTTTGACGCCGAGCAGCGTGAACTCGCGAACCTTGCCGCACTAAAAGAGCGCAAGATGATCGACATAACAATCCCGCGCGACAACGCGCCACAGAGCTTAACGCCGGCGGCAAAAACGCAGGATGTGCTGGATGAAGATGCCATATATCGCGAGGCGTTCGCACACACGTTGATGGGCTTCCGTCTGCCGGCGGAAGAGGCCGAAATCTTTGACAAGGTGAATCGCAGTCTTGCGCCAGATATCCAGAACGCGACACAGACGGCGGCGACGCACACAGTTGTGATCCCTAAAACGTTGGTAGATGCCATCTGGAAAGAAATGGGCGAGCTGCACCCGATCCTGAATGCCGTGCCAAAAACATTTGTAAAAGGTAAGCTGAGCTATCCCTATGAAACTGTGAGCGGCGACAATGCGGCGTTCTACGACGAAGATACCGAGGTGACGGAGGGCAGCTTCACCATCGCGGCGCTCGACCTCGACGGGTATGAACTCGCCAAGGCGCTGAAGATATCCTGGAAGCTACAGAAGATGAGCATTGATTCCTTCTTGGCTTATGTCGCGAGCCTGGTGGCCGAAAAGATGGCCAACGCGCTTGCGGCCGCGGTGGTTTTGGGCAAGGGCGCGGCCGGCGCAAGTGACAACTGGAAGAGCCAGCCGCAGGGCATCATCACGGCGCTTGACGCGGAGGCCAGCACGCCGCAGGTGATCACCTGGACGCCGACAACGGATGAGGTCACATATATAAAAATGACCTCTCTGATGTCGAAGATCCGGAGCGGCTATTCCACCGGCGCGGCAATCTACGCGAAGAACGATTTTATCTGGAATACGCTGGCGAACATCAAGGACAGCAACGGACGTCCGTATTTTATTGCTGACGTGATGTCTGGTGGCGTCGGAAGACTCTTTGGCCACGTGGTATACGAAGAGGATGCTATTCCCGCCAACGCGATGCTGCTGGCCAATGTCGGGCAGGGGTACTTGATGAACGTACAGGAAGATATAAGCCTGATGCAGGACGAGCACATGACCAAACGAACAACCACGTACATGGGCTACGCCATCCTGGACGGCAAGGTCCGCACCACAAAGGCGTTTGCATACCTAAAAAAATCTTCCTAACCGTCAGCCCGGCGACGGCCACGTTCAGCAAATCAGCCCCCGCTGACGTGGCGCTGACGGTGAGCGCATCGGCTTCTGTATCTGCGCTCAAGATTGGGGGAACGGCAGTAAATTCGGACAATTACACCGTATTGGACGGCACGCTGACGATAACTGACGATTATCTTGCAACGCTGGCCAACGGAGAAAAAACCTTTACGGTCGAGACGGCCGACGGATTGACGGCGACCGTAAAGGTGACGGTAGGCAGCTAATGCCAGCGCTGACGCTGGCAGAAGTTAAGGCGTTCCTCCGCGTTGACAACGACGCGGAGGACGCGCTTTTAACGGCCCAGATATCCGCGGCGCAGTCCTTTATTGGCGGCAAGATATCTAAGACCCGGCATGTCACGAAAGACGAGAGCGGAGAACCGACGTATGAAGATATCGCCAGTGATGAACTCTATAAGCACGCCGTAAAGCTGCTCGTTGCGCACTGGTATGAAAATCGGGTTGTTGAAACTGTGGGCAACAAGACCATCAATAAGATCAGCTACACAGTAGACGCGATTCTAACACACATCGAAACGTGCGGTGATTACCTGTGAATCCCGGAAGCCTAAGCGAGCAGATAACGATCACGCGGGCGGTTTTTGAAGACGACGGCATGGGCGGCAGCACAACGCGGGACACGACAATTTTCTCCGGCTGGGCTGCCGTCACTGCCAAAAAATCGAAAGACGGACTTCTCGGCGGCCGCGATATCGAAGTAAGAACGCACCTCGTGATAATGCGGCTGCCGAAAACCGAGCCGCAAAAAGGCGACGTGATAGCATGGCGCGGCAAATCGCTTACCGTGAAGGCGGTGCGCCCGGATTATCGGGCTGCACAGGTGGAACTCGACTGCATCCAGGAGGCTTGAGGCTATGTTATCTGTAAAGGTAATAGGCGAAAAAGAGTTGATCGATAAGCTCAAAAAACTTTCCTCCGGTAAAATCCGCGATGCCGTTTACGACGCGCTGCGTGAGGGAACCGACATGATCGCGGCCGACGCGAAACGCCGTTGCCCTGTAGAGACAGGAGCACTCCGCGACTCGATCACGCCCAAAACCTTTAAAAATGACGATAAGGGTGGGGTGAACGGCTATGTTTATTGCGATTATCCCAACACTGACCGTAAAGCCAGTTTTAAGGGGCAGAAGCAGCTCTATTACGCAATGGCGGTGGAATATGGCAACAGACACGCCATTGCGCAGCCATTTCTCAAGCCGGCTCTTCGCGCCAATAAAAAACGCGTGCTTGCATTGGTGCTTGCAGCTTTGGAGGCGGCAGCATCACGATGAGTATGCTCACGAAGCACACCGAGCTCTACGCGGCGTTAAAAAATAACGCTGCACTGGCTGCCGTGATAACAGGCATCTACGACATGCCACCGGACAACGCGGCATCGCCCTATATACAGGTTGGCGATACGCAAGAGGTAAGTGACGATCTGCTGAACAACACCGGAGCGGAGATCACAACTACGCTTCATATTTGGAGCCGCTACGCCGGGCGCAAAGAGATATTGCAGATCGGCGCGCTCATAAAAAAGGCGCTGCCGGCCTGGGCGCTCGATGATGGCATGGAAATTATGCGGGACAGCGCGGAACCCGACTGGTGGCACGGTGTAATAGACATAAGGTATTACGAATATCGATAGGAGGATGAAAAATAATGGCAAGACAGCTTGCAAAAAACGCGCTGGTGATGGTTTCGGCGACAGAAGTAGGATCGCCGACGACCGTTGAAGCACTGGCCGCATGGGACATAGATCTCAGCTGCTCCGAGGTCGACGTCACTGGGATATATGACTCAAACAAACAGTATATACCGGGACAGGGAGACGCCAAGGGATCTTTTACCGTTATTTTGGACCCGGAGAGCGAAACTCTGGACATGCTGGAAACGGCGCAAAAATCACAGGCGCTTGTATATTTGTTCGTGCGCCTCGAGGGCACCGGCTCCGGAAAATCGCAGATAAAAGCCCCGGTATATATCACCGGCTGGAAAATCAGCTCATCCAACGATTCGCGTGTAGAAGTGGCGGTTTCGTGGGTTGCTGGCGGCGATCTGGATCATACGGCGCAGGCGGGGGCGTAACCATGCGTGAGGTAGAAATCAACAGCCGGAAGTATATTCTCGAATATGGGCAGAACGCTCTTTGCGCGCTTGAAGACCAAACGGGCGAAAGCATCCCCGAGATAATGGTCTCGCTCTCGAAGCAACCGGAGAAACGGCTCTCGAGCTTTCGCTTCACGCGCGCCCTTTTGTGGGCGGGCCTAAAAAGCCGCCGGCGCAACATCACATTGGAAGATGCCGGCGACATCCTGGAGCAGGCGGGCGGCGAATATATGAAGGTGATCGCGGCGGCGATCGAGGAGCTATCAGGCTCAATGGTTACGATTTTTCCCGAGGCTGTTAAGGCCGAAGAGGAAGAAGCAGAAAAAAACGCGGCAGCGACCGTCTAGAGGATAGGCGGTCGCTATATCTCATGGCTCTGGGCCCTCTTGGCTTGAGCCATGAAGATTTATGGCACATTACACACGGCCAACTCACAGACAAAATAATTGCGTATAACTATAACGCATATCTTCGCAGGCGGGAGGCGGCGATCGCCGCGGCCTACGCCGCGATCTGGCAGAACAGCAAGCAGCATCACACGCTTGATGAGCTTTGCGGCGTGTGGGATGGTGTGCGCATTATCGAGGAAACAGAGTATAAAACGCAGCAACTCGCAAAGATAAGGGGCGGTACACATGGCAAGCTCAAATAAAATGCAGATAAAAGTTACCGCCGACGTGACGGAGGCGGCCCGCCAGCTGGGCAGCCTCACTTCACGGGTTACGGCTTTTTCAAAATCTATTAAGAAAAATTTTGACGTCGCGCTCGGCAAAGACGCCATGAAGCTATCATCAAGCCTGGCATCAAAATTGAAATGGGTGGCGCTCGGCATGGGCACGCTCGGTGCGGCCTCGCTAAAGATGGCGGCTGATTTTGAAATGGTGAAGCGCAGCATGACCGTGCTGACCGGCAGCGCAAAAGAAGCACAGGCGCACTTGAATGACCTTGAACGTTTTGCCGCGACAACCCCATTTGAATTTTCGGGGCTTGTAGACGCCTCGAAGCGTTTGCAGGCATACGGATTCGAGGCGCAGGCTGTGATACCCATCCTGCAGACGGTCGGCGATGCCGCGATGGCCGTTGGTCTGAGCCAAGAGGGCGTGGACCGCCTGACTCTCGCCTTCGGACAGATTGCCGCGAAGGGCAAACTATCAGCCGAAGAAATGCGCCAAATATCTGAAACCGGCGTGCCGGCGTGGAAGATGCTCGCTGAAAGCATGGGCACCAGCGTAGCTGATGTGATGGACAAGACCAAAAAAGGCGCCATCTCCGCGCAAGTCGCGCTTGAGGGGATTTTTGGCGGTATGCAGAAGCGTTTCGGCGGCATGATGGATGCTGTAGCGAAAGAGATACCGCAGCAGTTAAGCAACATGAAGGATGCGATATCGAGCATCATGCGCGGTGTGGGAGAGGAAATAACGCGGGCTTTCGACTTGAAAGAACGGCTGTACAGCGTGACATCGTGGCTTACGGCGTTTGCGCAGATAATAAAAACGAGTGGCGTGCGCGAAGCCTTTGAACAGCTTGTGCCCGACAGTGTGCGCGAAGCCCTTGTTGTGATAGCGGCTACCGTTGCCGGCTTGGTAGTGCCCGCGTTTGTAGCTTGGGCGGCGGCGACGATCGCGGCAACGTGGCCGCTGCTTGCCATCGGCGCCGCTTGCGGCGTGGTGGCCGCGGTTATATACGAAAACTGGGACAGCATGGGCGGCTTTTTCACAGACCTCTGGGATGCGGTCGTTGAGGCTTTTACCGCCGCATGGGAAACTATCAAGGGCGTATGTGAAAAAATAGTAGATATTGTGGGTTTTGTGATAAAAAAGCTCGAGAAGCTCACAGAAGCCATTGCCCAGACGGCGCAGCTAAGAACATCGGCACTTGGTGACGCTGGGACAGAAAAGCCGGCGCCGGCGGCAAAGAAAACCCTCTCCGCGCAGGAAAAGGCCGATCAGCAAGCCGCGATGGAAGATTACAAGAACGGCAAGGGACGCCCAAAGAGCATAACGGAAGCGATTGTAAGAGCTAAAAATCAGCTTGCAAAAACCGCGCTCGATCTCTCCGGCAACACAGATTGGAAAAGCCTGTTCGCTGGTTCGCTCGGCAGCGATAGCGGATTTTCTGGCGGCAAAGCAAAAAAGGGCGCGAAGGGCAAAACAGCGGCTGAAACGCTCGTGCAAGGTATCTCAGATCAAATAAAATACCTCAATGCTGATGGGGAATCGTTTTTGCCGATCCTTGATAAATGGCTTGCAAAATCAAAACCTCTATCGGAGGACTGGAAAAAAATCCGTGACCTCCAGCTGCAAATCACGGAAGACGCGGAACAGCGAAATCCGTTCTCGGCCGCAAATGTGTTAGAGCGAAACAAGCAGCAGATCGAACGCATGAAATCACTCGAAGAGCAATCCAAGCGGCTGCGCGAGGAAGAATACAGCAACTATGGTTGGCAAAATGCGCAAGGACTCATGAGCGACACGGACTATATCGGCAAACTCAAAGAACGCTTTGCTGACCTCTCTGATCAATTCAAGGCGACGGGCGGCAGCATCGAAAACTTTTTGCAATGGCCGCCGGAGTTGCAGAAGGCTTTCAGCGATTTGCAAAGCGCGGGCAGTAGCGAATTTACAAAATCGCTTGATTTGCTGAAAAACCGGTTTGAGAGCGGTAAAATCAGCGGCACGCAGTATAAAGCCGCCATTGAGCAGCTGAAAACACAATTTGCGGATATGCCGATCGTAATCAAGCTGGCCGACGACGCACTCAAGGCCTACGAAAACAGCATGAATAAATTTCCAACGGCCGCGCAGCAGGCAACGGCGGCGTGGGACAGCGCGCGCGAGGGGCTCGACGCCGTGCCCGCGAGCATCGGCAACGCGTTTGAGAGCGCCATCCGCAGCACCGAATCGCTCGGCGAAGCGATGTTGGATCTCCTGCAGGACCTCGGCGCGGTGATCGCCAAAGCAATGATAATGCGGGCGCTTTTTGGCGGCGGCGTGGCCGGCGGATTCTTCGGCTCCGGCGGCGGATTTTTTGGGATGCTGGGGCTGAAATTCCACAGCGGCGGCACTGTAGGCGCCGGCGGCACACCGACGCTGGTAAGTCCCTCCGTATTTGCCAACGCGCCGCGAATGCACGGCGGCGGCATCGCGGGGCTTCGCTCGGACGAAGTGCCGGCGATACTTCAGCGCGGAGAAGTTGTTGTGCCTAAGAACGCTTCGCAGGGCGGGGCGTCCAGCGGCGCTGCTGGTGATAACTACAGCATAACGATTCAGGCGGTAGATGCGCAAAGCTTTGTGAAAATGCTGCAAGGCAACAAGGGCACGATTGAAAGCCTCATCGTGAACGGCCTCCAGCGCGGCGGGGCCCTGCGTACCGCGGTGAAAGGAGCGATGTAAATGCCAACACCTGTGTTTACGTGGATACCGGATTTCACATGGCAGCCGCAATTTCGTCGGCGCGTGAACATCACCACCTTTGAAAGCGGCAAAGAGCAGCGCAGCGACCGCGGGGCCGCGCCGCGCGAGTGGGCACTGACCTTCACCGGCCGCGCCGAGACGCTCGCCGAGATAGAGGCATTTTGGAACGCGCGAAAAGGCCCGGTAGAATCATTTCTTTGGACGCCGCCGGGCGCGGCATCGTCCATAACCGTGCGCTTTAAGGACGATACGTTGAAATCGGACCGCGCCGGCATGAGACACGGAAAGATTGAACTTACTTTGAGGGAGATACTATGAGCGACTACAAGACAGCGGCGCAAGCCGAAACCTTAGAGCCAATATATCTTGTGCGGGTGCTTGACATCCCGCCGCTTAACCCGGCCACACACAACACAGAATACCTCTATCTCACCGACGCACCGGAGAATGTAACATGGTTCGACGAAAACGGTCAGCCGCAGACATATTTTGCCTGCGGCATGGAGATCGAAGAGGTAGAGCGCAGCAAAGACCAAACTACCGACCAGTGCCACCTCTCGCTGGACAATGTGAGCAACGACATTACGGGGCTCGCGCAATACTATAAGCTAAACGGCGTGCGCTGCGAAGTATACAGCGCCCTAAAAAACACGCTGGCCAGCGAAAGCGGCGCGACGCTGAAATTCAGCGGCAAAATCCGCAGTATCACAATCGGGCAGACGCAGGTAGACGCGATAATTTCACAGGGATTCGACGGAATGGATAAAGTGCCGAGACGAATTTGCTGGACGTCAATGTTCCCCTACATTCCGAGCGCGAAAAATCCGCGTGAGTTATCCACACGAAGATGACGGACTTAAATAATCTTATCGGTCTGCCGTGGGGCTTCGGCCCCGGGCGGACCGACTGCCTGCGGCTGGCGATCGCCGCACAGGAGACATACGGGCGCGTGATCCCGCTTGCGTGGGACTACACGCCGGAGAACTACGAAGCGCGGACGCGCGATATAGAGCATGAGCTTAAAAAGATAGCATATAAGATAGCCGCTCCCGAACCGGGGGCGGTCGTTCTTTTTGACTTTTCGCCCGTCTTCCACCTGGGCACATTCGTCGACGTGGCGCTTTTTTTGCACATTCCGCGCGGCGGCACGAGCCGCCTCACGCGTTGGAGCGCGCCATACCAGAAAAAAACTATTGGAATCTATAGGATATTGGAGGTGCCGCTATGGTAACAATCGCAGTCGGCGCACTTTTGGGCTGGGCATTTTCCGGCGCGCTGATCGGCTGGGGGATCGTTACAACGGCGTTTGGCGCGATCATGCTCGGCGCGTCGCTCGGCTCGCTCTTCATGCCACGCGACATGGGAGATTTTTCGAACTCGCCCACATACAGCTTCGGCCCGATCAGCAACACCATGAGCCAGCTCGTGCCAATACCCGTAATTTACGGTAAATGCCGTGTCGCGGGTAATATCATCTATCAGGCATTCGCGGACGACAAGAAGGAAGTGCAGGATCTCTATATACTGGTCGGCGAGGGGCCGGTAACGGCAATAAACTCTGTGCTCTGCAACGACCAGGACCCCGCGGCGCTCGAAGATTGCTCTCTCACCACATACCTCAACACCGCGGCCGCGACTCACGACAGCCGCGATCCATCCGGAGCGCGCCCATATCCCGACGACGTGGCGATGATCTGCCTGACGTTAAAGGCGCAGGAAAAACTCAACGGCACGCCGACGGTGACAAGCATTGTAGACGGTGTGAAGGTGTGGACGCCCGCCGGCTTTGCGTGGAGCCGCAACCCGGTGTGGATTATCCTGGATATCCTCTGCCATCCGCGCTACGGCCTGGGCTATGGCACGGTGACAAACGGCGTATACCAGCACCCGGATTGGGACAAAATAGATTACGCCTGCGCTGTAGCGGCGGCCGCATATTGTGACGGCACGGTATCCTATGGCGCGCGCTTCATGCTGGACTTCACACTCGACACGCAGCGCCCGATCCGCGACGTGCTCGCCGATTTTCTTGCGTCTTGCCGCGGCTATATGGTGGAGACCGACAAGCTGCAAATTTGCATCGACGCGCCGGTCTCCATCTACAGCCGTGAGATCACGCCCAACAACATCGTGGAGGGCAGCTTCACCTTCTGGCAGGCGGCCGATGAAGATGTATGCAACAGGATCACCATCGACTGGATAGATCCGGATAACAGCTACGAGCGCGTGACCGACGTATTTCAGGATTCGACCGACATCGCCGATCGCGGCGTGGTGGAAAAATCGATCTCTATGCTGCCGGTGACGCGCTCCGGGCAGGTGGGCCATATGGGCTACTACCTGCTCAAGACCTCGCTCATGGTGCGAAATTTTTGCTCGTTTGGCGTGGGGCTGAAAGACTGCGATATCCAGCCCGGAGAAGTGCTGCAAGTGACCTTTGAGAGCTTCACCGGCTGGAACAAAAAACCGTTCCGGGTGGTATCTGTGAAAAACAGCGGGCAGGACGTAATGACCGTGACCTGCTCCGAGTACATCGCTGACGTGTATGATGATTCCGTGCTGGACATCACGCACCACATCGACACCAGCCTGACAACGAACTATAAGCCCGACGACGTGACGGAGATGGCAATCACCGAGCAGCTCGTAACGCTCCAGGACGGCAGCTACAACCTGATCGCGAAAATCTCCTGGACGCCGCCGGCATCCTATGCCTCGCTCGAACTCTGGTACAGATACAGCTCCGAGGTAAGCTGGAAACCCGCCGGCACGTTACCGCGCGGCTCTGAGGAATACTATCTGCCCTGCACGGGCAACATCGGCGACACGCTCTACGTAAAAATATACGTGGTATCGCGCCTCGGTGTGCGTAGCGACGGACAAACGACGAGCAAAATACTGCGCGGAGATCTCACGCCGCCGGCGCCGCCGACTAACCTCAAAGGCACGGGCGGTTTCCGCATGGCATCTCTCACGTGGGCCGACCCCGGTGACGGTGACCTCGACCACATCGAGATATATCGCTCCCTGGAATCCGACGCGGCTGAAATGACGAAGATCGGCATCGCCCCGCGCTTCGCGCAGGAGTACGTGGACAGCAACCTCTACGTGCTGCAGACAGCGTGGTACAGGCTCCGAGCTGTTGACGTGGCCGGAAACAAGAGCGAATACAGTGCCGTGATCTCCGTAACAGCCGAGGAGCTCCGAGCCGCGGACATCCCGGACCAATCTATCAGGCCAAGTAAATTTATTCCGCAGTTGGAGGCATTGGTCGAAGAAGTAGAGGCAATCTCAGCGGCCAGCATCATCAACAGCGCCAACGAGGACGAAAACCGAAATACGGCGGCCAAGGCGACACAAGACCTCGAAACAAAGGTTGTGGAGGGGCTTGAGGCGGAGGCTACAGCGCGCACGCAGCTTGCCGCGAAAGTCGGCGAAAATACTAGCGCGATAGTGGCGGAGCAGACCGCCCGCGCAACAGCAGACCAGGCGGAGGCTACAGCGCGCACGCAGCTTGCCGCGAAAGTCGGCGAAAATACTAGCGCGATTCAAACCGCCGCCAACGCCATCGCAACGGTAGACGGCAAGGTTGAGGCGACCTATTCGGTGGTGGTAGATACCAACGGCAGAATTGCCGGGGTTAAACTCGGTTCCGACGGCGAGACCTCCGAGATGGTATTTTTGGCCAACGCTTTTTATTTCGCGAACCCGGTAGCAGGCGGCGAGCCAATACAAATATTTGCCATCGATGCCACCAGCGGCACGCCCAAGCTCGTGATGAACGGGAACCTGTTTGTGAATGCGGCCAAAGGGGCGGGCGGCGGCTGGATAGTCGGGAATATGATCAGCGCGGCGGCGCAAATACAGATCGGCGCGGGCGGCAGCCTGATCATGGGCAACGGCTCCATTTTTCAGATGGGGAGTGGGGCGGTGCTGATCGATTCCGAGGCCGCCGTATTGCAGCTGAAAGATCCGAACAATCTCACTTCCGGCGATTACATCCGCATGGAGCTGGGCGATATCACGACCTATAAATATTTAAACGGATCTTATCGTCCAATGAAGTCATTGCGAAAAATACACTATGGGCAAAATATACCAAACAACACGACAGTAAGCTTGCCAGGATACTGGCCGTCTAAACCGAATATTATCGTGTCGCCTTGCGCGTTGCAATCTTATTCTGCTGCCCGTACAGATGGCAATCAAACACTAAACTTATTGGCCTCAGATATAACTTGGAATCCGACAACTGGTATCGCAACATTTAAACCCGTTGCGACTTTGATTATTGCCGCTGGTAGTATCACTCTTGGAGGTACTGGTGCAAATTACAGCGGTACCGCATCGAGCGGAAATCTTAGTACCTCAAGTATTAGCAATAGTGTTGCCATGCAGAGCATATCGGTACAGATCGGATTTTATGGACAAGTCTGCCAATACCTATCTCAATCTAACACCGGACACATGGAAAGATATCGATATGGTACCGTGTCCTATAACGTATATCTAAATATAAACGGTAATACGTATTTGGTTGGTGGTGGAAGTTGTGTTAATGGGCGGAGTCTGATAAATTCCGATCCGACATCTTTGTACCAAGTAAGCTCCAACACATTTACAATTGGCATACCAGCTAATTCAAATATCAGTGCATATGCAACATATTACATTAGTGCGTATGATGAGCCAGCGACAAATGAGGGTTGGGAAAGCCCCAAAACAGAGAGTGATTATAATCGCTGTTGGCTGAAACTTTTGGTAACTAATGGTGTTACTGTCCAGTCGCAACAGTTAGCAAGTGGTAGTTTGAATTATATGGCAATCTCAGAATAGGGGTGATAAACCATGCCATGGTACAAAACAGGAACTGTAACCGTAACTAACGGCAGCCCGGACGTGGTCGGCACGGGCACCACGTGGGGCAACGGAGCGATCACGCCGGGGGATAGCTTTTCGCTGGTGGATGCCAGCGGCGCGGCGATCTCGCCTCACTATGAGGTGTTGAGTGTAACGGACGACTCGCACCTGACGCTGACCGCCAACTACGGCGGCACCAGCGCGACAGGCGCGAAATACGCCCTCTGGAACCTGGCGGGCGAGCACACGACGCCATACCTCTCGGCGCTGGTAGCCTCGCTCGTGCAAAAATGTAAAACCGTGCTCGCCGACGCGCTCGGCTACACCACTAGAGCGGAGACGGCGGCCGCCACGGCGGAGGCCGCCAACACCGACGCGCAGACGGCGCGCCAGACGGCGGTATCCGCCTCCGGCACGGCGACCAGCGCCAAGATGGCGGCGATAGACGCTAAAAACGCAGCCGAGACGGCAAAGACCGATGCTGTCGCGGCAAAAAATGCCGCCGAGACCGCAAAAAACGCCGCCCAGACCAACGCCACGAACGCGGCGGCAAGCGCTGCACAGGCGGCCAGCAGCGCGGCGCAGGTGCCTATCGCCTCTCTGCTTCCGGCGGCGGGACAGGTGCCGAAGGCGGGGGCGGACGGCAAGATAGACCTCGGATGGCTGCCAGCGGGGGCCACCCAGCGGACACATTTGTTTATAAACGGCGAGACCGACGCGCAGATACTGGCCGCCACGAAGGACGGCGACATCATCGACCGGCTGGAGGAGGTGTAGAGATATGCAGATATACACGATAGCCAAAAACGTGCTCGGCGCGCTGGGAGGCAAGGTGAAGGTTCCGGTGCTCGATGCCGAGCTGAAGCTTCCGGCTGAGTGTATGCGCATCGTCGGTGCGTGCGCCGATGGCGCGATTATTGAAGAGGGCGCAAACGCCAACGGGAGCTGGATAAAATACGCCAATGGAACAATGGAATGCTACGGTGTACTTGGCGTTGAGCTGACACTTACGGTTTACGGCAACATATATGAAGGTTCTGTGTGGATACCATATCCGGCGCAATATGTGAATGATAACGTGGTGAATATTGCGTCTGTTCAATTTCCTACACAATCTGCATGGTGTTCTTGTTTAGCAAAATCATCAAATCAGCTAATAGTTAGAGTTCTTGATATCGCGGCGAGGTCTGGTACATTCCTTATTCAATGGAGGTCTATAGGCCGCTGGAAATAGCCTCACGCCTTCCATCTGCCTATGGCTATCTGAACTACATATGTTGCGCCTGTGAAACTCCACTCACCGCTAATTGCAAAACATCCACCGTAAGCATATGTCATTATATTCCGATACAAATTCGCCACGAATATATTTGATGACCAACCTGACACCTGGTCTATTCTACATAAATCTTCCATATCTACGACTTACACAGGGTATGCCCAACTTACACGCACACCATCCCTTTGAGCAACCGTCATCGCTACCCGGCTAACAACTTGCGTGCATATCATCTTATTGTCCGCATACTTATATGTATCGCCCATTGGCGTTCGAGCCGCTCTCTATGATCGCCCCCGACGCCAGCGCACCCAATATGCACGTGTCAAGCGCGACACAGAGCGGGCTCGGAAACAATAGGCTAATACTCGTGTAATAAGACAAAAAGCATAAATACCCAAATCACAGGCCACCACCTGACTAATGATGTGTGGCTGAGTAAAAAGCGTGTAAAGGAGAGATAAAAATGTTCAAAATCAACCTTAGTCCACAGGTGCGGGAGGATACCTTATCTGTATCTGTCAGCGGCTCGACAATAATCATAAACGGCCAAACTTTTGACCTTGAACCTCTGCAAGACGGGGCGACATTGCCTTGCGATGCTTTTGCCACGGAGTTTATAGTGTCGGACGTTGCGCGCAGCGGAGACACTATTGAACTGACACTGCTATTCCCGATACCTAGCAATGCGACGGAAGAGCAGCGGTTTCCCAAACCCGTATATGTCGATGCATCCGGGCAGGTAATAGCGATAGATGAATTAGGTGCCGAAGACCAGGCTATTGAGCCAGAAGTTGTATAGGAGAATGACAGGAGGACGTAACAATGATAACAACTTGTAATGTAGCCAGGGGGGGGGGGCGCTCCTAGGTAACATATGTCCCATAGTTAACATTTTGGAGTGTGCGCACTATGCCTGAGAAATATCTTGTGCAGAGGCGCACGGCGGATGGACTTGAGACTGTGGCCGAGCTGCCGATGTTAGATGGGGATAAAATAGATATCTCTTTGTTGCCGGTTGTCGGGACGATAGGAAGCGCCATAATAGAGCGCGGTTCTAACGCCAACGGAGAATATGTCAAATTTGCGGATGGTACGATGCACTGCTGGTCTGTATATATTCCTTTTGGAAGTGACCCTGGTGTTATGCAAACATTTACATATCCAGCAGCATTTGCAGCAGTGCCTATTGTCTTGCCTTCTGTTGCAATCTATATGGGAGATACAGATACTACTTTGGCAACGTCGTTCCTATTTGCCCCTGTCAGTAACGGCGAAAGAACTACTTATTGCCAGATGTGCTGCCAAACTTTGGGTGGCAACACGCCGCTGCTGAACGGAAGGGCAAAATTTGTTGCCATAGGCCGCTGGAAATAGAAAGGACTGGTAAATATGGGAAACATTAACTGGACAAAACTAGACACGCCCGAGATGAAATTTGCGCGCGCAAAAGAGGCGAAGCGCCGCCAGATATGGGCGGCAGGCGACGCCGTACTCGCCGAGGTGAAGGCGAACTACACCGGAGCGGAGATCGAGAGTTGGAGCAAGCAGGAGCATGGCGCGAAGGATTACGCCGCCGGCAACACAGAAACCGAGGCGGCGCAGTTTGTCGCGGCAATCGCCACTACGCGGGGTATCGAAACCGCCGTGCTCGTGGGAAAGATACTCGCCAACGTGGCAAGCTACGGCGCGCTCTCCGCCGCCGTGATCGGCAGACAGCAACTGCTAGACACCGAGATCACGGCCGCCGCGACACAGGCCGAGCTTGACGCTATCACATGGGAGGTTTTAGACAATGCTAACAACTCGTAAATGCTTACGGGGGGGGGGCAATCCCAGTAAGCACGTAAACAATGGGGTAACGCGCCATGTGTGCTAAGAAAGTGGTGCGTTATAAGCGGATAAACGGCGTACTCGTAAAGCAGTACGAATCTCCCGCGCTGATCGATGGGCTAGTGGACATCTCACAGCTGCCGATCGTGGGGGCTATGGGAAGCGCGGTGATCGAGAGCGGCGAGAATGCCAATGGGAGGTACACAAAATTCGCTGATGGCACAATGATATGCACAAGTACAGTTAAAAAAAGCAATCAAAACATCGCGCCAGACGATATATTTTGGGGTTACAGTGATTATGTTTTTCCTGCCAACTTTGTAGCAGATGGTACTAAAACAATTACTGTTTGTGCATTTGCTACAAGCGCAGATAACTATAATGTACAGATAGGTTATATTTTATCTTACGGAACGCCCACCATATTTAACACAGGTGCAAAATCAAGTGACATAAATGCAGCAAATTCTCTGAAAATAGGAGGCAACGCGGTGATAACCGATTTTACAATAAACATAACAGCCATAGGCCTCTGGAAGTAAGCAAGGAGCACGGAGAGCCGAGAGGCTCTTTTTTTTATATTCAGAAGGGAGCAATGATATGGACAACAAAACATTTTTCGCGCTTGCGCAGCAGCGCCCGCAGCTGAACGCTTTCGCCGCGCTTTGCCAATGCCACCATGAAACGCGCGAGGCCGGTAAGCCGTGGAGCTCGGAACTATGCTGGGCGGCGAACAACTGCGCGGGAATAAAAAAGGGCTCTGGCTGGCAGGGTGCGATCTACAACAAGGTATCGTGGGAGCAGAGCGCCGACGGCGACAAGTACAACGCCGAGAGCGCGTTTCGTAAATACGATTCAATCGCCGATTTCCTCGCCGATTACGAAGCCAAGATCGCCAAGATGTACCCGCTCTGCGATGAGCGCCGCGATAACTTCTGGGGCGTGTTTGATGGCCTGCTCACCGGCCCCTACAAATGGGCTACCGACAAAGAGTATTTCCGCCGCCTCGCCGAGACCGCCGTAAGGCTCGCGCCGGAGATCTTCGGCGCGGAGGCGGCGGAGCTGAAACTCAAAACCGCGCTGCTGTATGCGATCGAAAAGGGATATCTCTCCGACGCCAACGCCGCGATCGCGATCGATGTGCTCGGCATCTACGCCGCG
Source organism: Cloacibacillus evryensis DSM 19522 (assembly GCF_000585335.1). Classification (NCBI taxonomy): domain Bacteria; kingdom Thermotogati; phylum Synergistota; class Synergistia; order Synergistales; family Synergistaceae; genus Cloacibacillus; species Cloacibacillus evryensis. The sequence continues at coordinate 2,268,532 of NZ_KK073872.1, read as the reverse complement.
AACGATGGTGCGAAAAACAGGCCGAAAGCGCCGGAAATCGAGAACGCTGCCGCCCTATCCGCGAACGCTGCCGGCAAGCCGAAAACAATCTGTATCGACGCCGGCCATGGCGGCAAAGACCCCGGAGCCTGCGCCGGAGGGGTGCCGGAGAAGGATATTGCGCTTTCCGTGGCTAAGTTGATCGGCGGCAAACTGGCCGGCCACACCGTGGTATATACGCGCACCGCCGATAATTACGTGGCGCTGCCGGAGCGCACCGACTACGCCAACCGCAGCAAGGCGGATATCCTGGTATCTATCCATTGCAACAGCGCAACGAGCGAAAAGGCTAACGGCGTAGAGGTGTACACGCACACAAGCCAGAGCGATAGATCGGTTGCCGCGGCGAGTGCCATCTACAAAAAACTGCTCGCCGCCTCCGGCATGGCGGGGCGGGGAATCAAAGCGGCCAACTACCATGTGCTGCGCGAAACTAAAAAGCCCGCCGTGCTCGTGGAGCTGGGCTTCATCAGCAACGCCGCCGACCGCGAAAAACTTACCTCCGCCGCGTGGCAGGAGAAAGCGGCGGCCGCGATCGCCGCGGGCATAAAGGAATACATCGAAAGGGGCTGATACCGATGCAGGAGATCGGGAATGAAATCAAAGGGGTGCTGCGGGATATCTTCTACACCGTGTTGCTTTGCGGCGGGGCGGCTCTCATCGCCACTACCGCCAAATACTTCGCACTCCACTGGCGCGTAGAACCCTTTATGGCATCGAAGCTGCTTATCGGCGCTTTGCTTGCGGTGGTGCAGGGCTCCATCCTCGGCCTGCTCATGCGCGGAATGGGCTACCCATACGCCTTTTGCATGGGCGTTGTCGGCGGCGCGATATTCATCGGCCTGCAGTGGCTCCAGGACACCTTTAAGAGGCTGGTGTATCAGCGGCTTAAAATCGATGTGAGGGAGGAAGACAAATGAACGTACTCGAACTCATCCCCGGCATCTCCGGGGTAATAGACAAAATCATCCCTGACCCGAACAAGCAACAAGAACTCAAGCTCGAGATGGCGAAGCTCGACGCGCAAGACACGATGGCCCGCATGGGCGTGCTGCAGGCGATGCTATCCAACAAGAGCATCTTCGTAGCCGGGGCCATCCCCGCGATCATCTGGGTGTTTGTATTCTCGCTCGCCAACAACTATATTCTGCTCCCATGGGCGCGGGCTTTCGGCGCGACAGTTCCGGAGGTGCCTCTGCCGGATTCCGTTATCGCCTTAGTCGGCGGCATCGTGGCGGCCCTGCTCGGTAAAAAATACATGGACAACAACGAATTTTATTATCCCAACGGGCAGCTAAAAAGTCCGAGCAAAATGTTGGTCGAGGCGGCCGCCGCCAAGGGCGATGCAACGCCGGTTGGCGCGCACAATAAAACGGCAGAAACAATAACGTTAAAATCACCATCTCTAAAAGATGTCGATCTGTCCAACATTGATCGCCGGATCGAAGAAGAAATAAAGAAAAGAGGCATAAAATAAGAAAGTTGGTGAGTCCACCGGGCAACTAATCGCTATATATGCTCAGCACGGGGCGGGTTCCTTCGGGAGCTCGCCCCTATTTTTTTTGTTAAAAATCTCTTTGGCATATTATTGGTGCTAAATTGGCACTAATATTATGTCGAAATCGCTTGACATAGTGCTATATAAGCACTATAATATCATTATTAAATAAGAGCGATGCACCGCTCATATAAAAAGGAGAAAAACACAATGAAAAACGAAAGAATCTATCAGAACGGTAAGGAAGTAGCGGCAATGGCGGAGGAGTTCTATACGGCGAAGAGCGGGCTTGCTGTAGCCTACATAATAGATGCGGAGCAGTATGATGCCGCCGCCGAATATCGCAACGAACGCGGCACGTTGCTTCGCTTGGATTCTACGCTGGAAAATCTCGGCAAGGGGCAGGTTGCCTTGCGGGTCGATATCCAGAAACCCACCCTCAAAACTGTCCTTGAAAACATGCTGAACGACACCTTCCGCGTTATCGCCGAAAACGACATGCACGAAGTCAGCCGCGACAAGGCCCTGGCCCTCGCGGAAAAAGAAGAGTTTGCCTCTCTGTTCGCGGCGCATACGACGGAAAATACAGACCTCCCCTTCCTGCTCCTGAACATCAGGGCTGACGAATCTGATATTAAACGGCTGATAAACGAGGCCGCCTAATATAAAAAAGCCATGGGCCTGCCCATGTGGATTGAAATCTATGTTTTTTATATGGCATTTAAGAATGAGTAACAAAAAACGAAAAGCCGCCCCTTCCCACGCACGGGAGTTTCAGGGGCGGCATCCTACAAAAGGAGTGAGTAAAATCATACCAGCTGTGGAGTACGACCGCAAGAGGGGACTGTACCGGGAAGTTGAGGTAGAAAAGCGCGGCACGGGATATATCTGGAGAGAAATGGCTGGAATGAAGCGTGGCCCCTGGAAGATAATGTTTTATCGAAATATATTTGCTCGCTACAATCGCATAATAAAACAATACGATGCGCCGGCGGACGGGTGCTTTTTGTTTTTGGATAGAAATGATCTCCCATATTGCAATATTGGGGGGATGGATGATCGCGATCCTATCTTTTTGGAACGTCAGCGGATGTTTTTCCCTCTGCACGGATTCGATGCTGCCAGGCGCGTATGGGAAACGCTTTTTGATTTTAAAACCCAGACATGGAAGCGCGGCGGCATCTCCAGTGAAGGATACCGTGTATCATTAGGGGTATCTAGCATTATGATAAAAGGCACGAACGGATATGAAAAACTTGATCCGTTCTATATGATTACGATGCCAGATAAATTTATTGCCTGGACATTTTTTACGCTCCGCAACGAACCATATGATTTCCAGGGAAAACCTATAGAAATTCGACATTGCAGCGAGGTGGATGAATATGAAAGATACTACGAAGTACGACAATACAATAATGAAGCCCAAAACGGCGAAGATCGAGCTAAAAGACGCCGACTTCCTCGCCCGTTTCCCTTGCTCATCAAGGAGCCTCGGGGCTTCGGCGAATAGAATTTTTGAAGTTGCCGAGGAAGAATACGAAAACGGCTGCCGCCGCAGCTTCGCGCTCCTGAAGCCGGAACAGCGCAAGGCGGTGATCCTCTTTGCGCGCGACAACGCGCTGCCGCCGATAATATATTGCAGCCGTGAGCTCGAACAGTGGCTCCGTTATGGCGGCGGAGCACACCTACAGTGGAACGATGAGCAGATCGCGAGGTTATGCGCGCTCTTTTCCGTTCCGGGGGAAATAGAGGGAGTTGTACCGTTTACCTCTCTGGCCATCCTAGGCTTTTTTGCCTGGGCAAGCGGCTTTTGGCAGCAGGAAAAAGAGAATCTCGAAGAATACGCGAACGACTTTACAAAGCTGCTGCCAACAGGGGCAATATACAAAGATTAGCACATTTATCTTTTTTTGTGCCTTCATCTAATTAATACGTATTGACACGTATCGTATTTGTGCTATAATTAATTCATCGAAGGGAGGCGGCTCAACAGTGAAAAAAGAATATCCAGCCAATAAAAGATACACGCAAAGCGAGTTCGTAAAGATAGCAAGAGAACTTGGCTGGACGGTAACAGAGAGCCGGGGAAAAGGAAGCCATTACTGGGCCTCCAAAGAAGGACAAAGAGGTTTTCCAATCCCCTATAAAATCTCCATCGGAGTGGATCAGGCAATAAAGAAGGCGCTGGGGCTTAAATAGCCCCGGCCCCTTTGGACAAAAAGATAAACAAAGGAGTTGATAACATGAAAAAATATCCTGACCGCTATATTTTTCCCGCCATCTTTTCTAAGGATGAGGAGGGAATGTGGGATGTAAGATTTCCTGATTTGGATAATTGCTTCACCTCGGCGGATACGCTGGAGGAGGCCATTGACCATGCGAAATATACGCTGGAGGACTGTCTCTATTTTCTGGAAAAAGGCAAGGAGAATATCCCTGCTCCCAGCGATATACCGTTAAATCAGAGCGATGATTCCGTTACTCAGCTCGTGGTTGCCTTCATGCCCCCAGTTCGCCGGGCATGGAGCCAGAAAGCGGTAAAAAAGACCCTTACGATTCCGGCCTATCTTGCGGAACTTGCGGAGGAGCAGAAGCTCAACTATTCCGCTTTACTCCAACAGGCAATAAGACAAGAGTTGCACGTTCAATAATAGGGCCGCATTTGCGGCCCTATTTTGCTATTTTTTCCACAGCCTCTTTTTTCTTTTCGGGGGCGAGGTGCGCGTACCTGAGTGTCATCTTTATATCTGAATGCGTCATGAGCTCACGCACGGTGTTGAGATCGACGCCGGCCATCACAAGGCGGCTGGCAAAATCATGGCGCATGTCGTGCCATGTGAAATTTTTTATCTCGGCTTCTTTCAACAACCATTCAAACGAGCTGTTACAATCGTGCATAACGCCGCCACCTTGGGGCGACGGAAAGACAAGAGGGTTACTCTCATCGAGGCGTTGTTTTTTCCATGCTTCAAGCGTCGCCTTCGCCGTCGTGTTTATCGGTATGATATCTTCCTTTTTGCTCTTCGCAGTCTCAGCGCGAAGCGTGATATTACCATGCACAAGGTCAATATCCTCCCAACGAAGCGACAAAAGCGCATGGCGGCGGATGCCGGTATTGAGCGCCACAATAATGAGCGGCTTGAAATAGTTTGCAAAAGCCCACCCCTCCATAGAGGGAAGGTCTTTACCCTTGGCGTGAAGCCGGGTGCGGCGGCGCATCTCTCGCTGTTCTTTGTCATATTTGTCCAGCGCCGCCATGAAGCGCGGTCGTTCGTCGGCAGATAGGTAACGAATCTTCTTTTTTGAATCTACCTCTTTGAGCTTCTTCACTTTTGCCAACGGGTTCGCTGCGATCAATCCTCGGTCTGCCGAAAAATTTAAGATAGATTTTAGGCTACAGACCTTTTTATTTAGACTAGCATCCTTATTGCCGGTTCGTTTCTTTTCATTTGTGCGCCATGTTTCTATCTCTATTGGCGTAATCTCTTCCGCTGCGCGATCTAAAAACTCTGTTAGACTTCTTGCCATTACGTCAGTAAATTTAGACCCACCTGCGGCTATATATGCGTCGCACAATTCTTTTACGGTTGGTTTGTTTTCCTTTTTGCGTTCCCGTTTAATGTCTGTCCCCGCCACGGCCATTTCAGAGAGAAATTTCTTGGCGGCCTCCCGCGCTTGTATGGGCGTAAATAGCCGCTCATCGCCAATTTTGAAAGAATCGCTCTTACCTTTAGCATTTTTATATTTTAGATAATAGGTTTTACTCTGTTTGCCAACATAAAGACGTAATCCCGGCATAGTTACATCTAGTATCCAATATCCTTTTTCAGGTATAGGAAGATTATTGATGTATGTTTGAGTTAATTTCACCGTCGGCATTACTATCCCTCCGCTTTAACCTGTATTTAACCTCGCGCTTTTGACGCGCCTTGCAACTATATAACGCATTGTAAGCTAAAAAAATCGAAAAATCAAGTTATATAGCTATTTTGTGAGATAAAAGAAAAACTAAAAAGTTACTGTGCGTCATTAAAATAAACATGGGGTGCAGGTGGTCGGAGGTTCGAATCCTCTCATCCCGACCAGATATCTCAAGGGACCGGTTCATCAGAATCGGCCCCTTTTTATTTAAGTTAAGTAGTTAAGGTTTCGGGGCCGCCAGTTTCCCCCTGTTGTCCTCAAAGGTCTTTTTGCATTCCTGGTTTCGGCAGAGCCAGAAGCAGCCGCGTTTTCCCTTTATGCGCACGCACAGGTGGCCGCAGAGGGGGCATGATGCCGTCTTCTGGGGTTTGCCCCGTTCGTTGGAAAGGATCAGCCCACAATCGCTGCAGGCCCAGAATTTGTTCTTCTTGTTCCTGCCGACGCGCGGCAGCATGCGGTTCCCCTTGCATCCGGGACATTGAGTTCCCTGCGGTTCTTCTCCCTGCGGTCTGGCGGGGATATATTCCCTGGCGGTCTTTTTACGCTGCTCGGTCATTTTTCTTACGGTATCCGCGATCTCGCTTATGAATGAATCCGGGTCCTTCCGGCCCTCCTGGATGTCGCGCAGGGCCGCCTCCCAGAGCGCCGTCATATCTGGTTTGCGCAGCATGTCGTCGATCTCCTCGATGAGCTTACGCCCTTTCGGCGTCGAGATGAGCGCCTTTTTGTCTTTGACGATGAACTGCCGCTGCTGGAGCGTCTCGATGATCTTCGCCTGGGTGGCGGCCGTCCCGATGCCGGAGGTCTCTTTGAGGATCTTTTTTACCTCCGGAGCTTCGACGTAGAGGTGGATGTGGTTCATGGCGTCAAGCAGCGTCGATTCCGTAAAATGTTTTGGCGGCGCAGTCTTTCTTTCCGAGATGATCAGCTCTCTGACGCCCACCGGCTCTCCGGTCACGGCGTCGGGGATCTTTGTCTCCGGTTCCTTTTCGTCGTCGTCCATATCCTTGTCTTTGCCGTACAGTAGATGCCAGCCCTCTTTTACGCACTGGCGGCTTGAGGCTTTGAAAAATTCTCCCTCGATGTCGTATTCGAGCGAGACGACCGCGAACTCCTGCGCGGGGAGGAACTGGGCGGCATATCGTCTTGCTATGAGGTCAAAGACGGTCCGCTCCTCTTCGCTTAAATCCTGCGGCATCTCACCGGTGGGAATGATCGCAAAGTGCTCCTCGATCTTCTCGGTGTTCCACGCCGCCGATTTGAGCTCCGTGTCGAAGTTATATGCCTCGTATTCCGGATTGGCCTTTTTTATGACCTCAATGACACGTTCTCTTTTCCCGTAGAGCGATTCCGGGAGATATGAGCAGTCGGAGCGCGGATAGGTGGTGTATTTCAACTCATAAAGACGCTGTGCGGTCTTCAGCGTATCGGCGGGGGAGATGTCGAATTTCTTCGCCGCCTCGCTTTGCAGCGTCGGCAGGGAATGCGGCAGCGGAGGTTGTGCCGGTGATCTCTTTTTTTCAAAATCAGAGACGCGGCCGACTTTGCCGGCGAGCTTTTTCTCAAGTCTGGAGATGGCGTCCCTGTCTATTATGCGGCCCTCTTCGTCAAGCCCCTCCTGGTCTTCCTTCGGCTTCCATGAGGCGATAAACTCTCCGTTCTTGATGACGCTGCGCGCCTTGACGTCGTAAAAGGGCTTGGAGATGAAGTTTTCTATCAGCAGGTCGCGGTTTACCACGAGCGCAAGCGTGGGCGTCTGGACCCTGCCGACCGAGATTATTTCGCCCCTGTCTCTTTCCGTGGTGCAGGTGAACAGCCTTGTAAGGTTAAAGCCGAATATCCAGTCGGCGCGATGGCGCGCCTCCGCCGAGCTTGAAAGGTTTTTGTAATCCAGGTTGGAGCGCATCTCACCCATCGCCTTTTGTATCGCGGAGGCGTTCAAATCGGTTATGAGCAGACGCCTTACCTCACCCTTGAACTTGAAATAGTGAAGTATCTCGTCTATGAGCAGTTGCCCCTCCCTGTCGGCGTCGCCGGCGTGGACGACGGTATCGGCCTCTTTGAGCAGCCTGCCGATATTTGCCAGCAGATCTTTTCTCTCCTGATCGGGAAACTTCGGCCATTCCCGCGGGATTATCGGCAGCGGCGCGACGCGCCATCTTTTATATTCGGCGTCGATCATATCCGGCGTCTGCATCGTCAAAATATGTCCGGCAGACCAGCAGACGACGTCGCCGTTATCCATCGTTACGGATAAGCGGTCGCGTGATTTTATTCTTCCCGGGTGGGCCTCGACGATGGCCTTTGCCAGGGATGCTTTTTCTGCGATGAAGAGTCTCATGTCGTTCCTCCGTTCTTTTGTCTTATTTTATATTAGAAATGGTGCGAATGTCATCGCCGTTAAGTTTTTGCCGCTGTTTTTATTTACGCCGGCGCTTTGGTAAACGAAAGCGGCCGGACCCGTATTTACGGGCGGCCCGGCCGCATGCTGTTTCCGCCGTTTATACCGCGGCACTGTTTGCTGAATACTTTTTTACCGGGCAGTCCCCTCGTCTGTGAGCTTGACCAGGACCTTCCCGTCCGGGCCTTTCAGGATCAGTACGCCCTTATCCACCGCGTACGAGCGCACATGCGGCAGCGCCTGCAGGAGCGCGTCCTCAAGCCTCATGTCGCGGCAGGCCATCTTCGTGCTGAGGAGGCCGTCCAGCGTCAGCTTCATTCCAGAAAGGATGTATGAGCCGGCGATGCGGTTGCATCCCGCATATCCGTAGAAGCGTCCGTCCGTGTCGAACTTCAGGAAGGGAATTTCTCCCTCGGGGTTTTCGGGCGCCGGCACATCGCCGGCGCTGACTATCTTCCAGTCGCCCTTGACCAGAGCGGTCTCCTGTATTCCAAGAGCGACGAGCCGGTTTACCAGCAGCATCTCTTCGGGCTGGTCGTCCTCTCCGCTGCGGATGACGATGCTGCCGGTGACCAGTGCGGGCAGATATTCGCCCGGCCCCTTGTCCTTTTCCGAATAGGCGCGTTCCAGCCCGGCATTGCCGCCGCCCTTTGCCACGAGATACCTCCTGCCGGTGGCGGCGTCGCGGAAGATTCCCGTTTCATATGTCTGGCTGTATTCGCCCTCCATAAGGAAGGGTTTGTTGAAAAGGTCGCCGCCCTTAGCCTCTCTCAGCGTGTAGTTCAGTTTGCTCTCGGCTGGGCGCCCGCTGCCGTCGACCATCGTGATACTTTTATCGCCGATTGCGAAGTAACGCCGTCCGCTCCTTGCCTCCAGCGTGAGCAGAGGGGTCTTGCCGTTCAAACCGACGGACCAGCGTCCGCTTTCATAGAACTTATTACTTCCATCCGGTTCGTCGATATAGGTTTCGGCTATGCGGAAGGTGCGGTCCGCCCGGAACGTGACTTCCAGAAGTATCCCCGGGCCGGAGGCCGCCGGGATGGTCCCGCTGTAGCTTGAGGGGAAGCGCATTATCTCTCTGCCGTTTTTCAGCAGCTGCGCGCCCGTCGGCGGCAGTACGCCGGACTCTCCCGCGTTCATGGTCCGCAGGCTCGCGCCCATATATGTTCTGATGAATTTTTGGTCCTTGCCGGCGGCGCGGGGCATCAGCGTGAATCGCGACGCGCCGGTGGAGCGGTCATCCTTTACGACGAAGGTCCCGTTGCTCCTCGTCCAATTTGTCCAGTCCGATGTGGACGTCTCAAGATAGCTTACCGGGGCTTCGGTGACGGCGTCGTATTTGAGCACAAGGACTGTACGTCCGGCGGCGGAACCTTTCTTTGATATATTGCCCTCGTATCTGTCCGCCTGTATCAGCAGCGGCGCGGCAAACGCCGGAACCGCCAGCAGTATTACCAGAGCCGCCGAAGCCAGCAATGTCTTTATCCGCATGAAAATGACCTCCTGTTTTATGTTTATAGCCATGGGGCATATCCCCAATTTGTCCGCTGAATGCGGGCAGCAGGGCATATTATAGTTTTTACCGCGCAAAATATACAAGGGCAAACTGATGAGATTTTTATTGTTTCGTTTTTATTTGCAGGTGATGCGGAGCGGCGTAGTGAGGCATACGGCAAAAAGGGCGGCGCCCTCTTCGAGGAATGTCAGGAGAGGAGGATCTCCTACGAAGAGGGCGCCGCTTTGTGGTGTGTTGATGTCCTTGTTGTCTCTTAATGCGGGCAGGGGCCGCCTTTAGACCAGGTCAGCCGGGCGCGTCTTTCCGCCCCTCACAGGCTCGCCGTTCTTGCCGCGCCAGAATATGCCTATACCCATGTACGTCATGACTATCGCCACTATCGGGTTCAGGTAGTTCAGGAAGGCGTAAGGCAGATATTGGAATGTCGGGACGCCAAGCACTCCCGTATGGTATGCGCCGCAGGTGTTCCAGGGTATGAGGACGGAGAGCAGCGTACCGGCGTCCTCAAGCGAGCGGGAAAGCATCCTCGGATGCAGCCCTGATTTGTCGAACGCCGATTTGAACATTGTTCCCGGCATCGCGATCGACAGGTATTGGTCTCCGAGGAATATGTCGCAGACAAAGCATGACATGATGACCGCCGTGATCATCCCGCCGACCGATTTGATCGGCTTCATGATCGCCTCGAGCATGACCTTGAGGAAGCCGCAGGCGTCCATTGTCGAGCCGAAGGTGAAGGCGCAGAGGATGAGGGAGATCGTCCAGTTCATCGACTGGAGGCCGCCGCGCTCCATAAGCGACACGATGTCGTTCGCCGCTTCGACGGCGACCTTAGGATCGATGCTGATGCTGTTCTCGGAGAGCACTTTTGCGAGAGCGGCCGCGTCTTCCGCGGCACCCGCGATCTCGGCCGAGAGTACGGGGACATATCCGTTCTGCATGATGTTTAATATGTCTCCGAAGTTCACGCCCTCAACGAGCGCGAATACAACTGAAATGAAGATACCTACCCATAGGGCGGGGAGAGCCGGTTTGCGCATCGCGGAGAGGGCGATGACCGCGATCGGAGCGATGAGCGTTATCGGGCTGACCCAGAATTCCGCCGCGATTATGCTTTGTATCGCTTCGATCTTCGCGTAATCGAGCGTTCCGCCCGCATAGCGGCTGCCGATCACCAGCGTGATGACGACGACTATGACGTATGTGGGGCCGGTGGTCCAGCACATCGCGCGGATATGCTGGAAGAGGTCGGTTCCGGCGACGCCGGGAGCGAGGTTGGTCGTATCAGAGAGGGGCGACATCTTGTCGCCGAAATATGCTCCCGATATTATGATGCCCGCCGTGACCGGAGCCGGAATGCCGAGTCCCATCGCAATACCGAGGAGCGCGATGCCGACCGTTCCGGAGGTGCCCCACGAGGTGCCGGTCGCCAGCGAGACGATGGAGCAGATGAAGAGCGTCGCGAAGAGGAATATGGATGGAGACAGTATTGAAAGTCCATAATAGATCATGCTCGGAACGACGCCGCTGCAGATCCACGTACCGATGAGCGGCCCGACAGTGTAAAGAATAAGGCATGCCTGCATGCCCACCATGATGCCGTCAATAACGCCCTTCTCGATCGTGAGATAATCATAGCCCAGATAAAACACGCCGATGATCCCGGCGAGAAGCGCTCCCATGATGAGGACGATATGTATGTCCGTCTCCCATACAAGGACTGCCGCCGCTATTAACGCCGCAATTGCGAGAAAAACGCCTATTGATAAAATCAAAGATGGTCTTCGTGGTTCATGACTGACTGTACTCATATTCCGAATCTCCCTTCATGGTGTCTAAGATTGGATTGCCCACGGCTCTTGCCGTACTTCGGACGATACAGTAACGCCTCCTCCCTTTTGCGGTATTATCAAAAAATGAGCGTGTTAAATTTTTTAAGAATATAAAGTTTCACTGCCGATAGCTTTGATACCATTCTGCCCCGTAGGCATTCTTAACTTTTCATTATTATAGCGATGTTCGTGTTTATTTATTTACGTTATTTTGAATATTTATATCAATATATCTAAAAAATAAATTTATTATTGAAATAAATCTATTCAATAAACTTGCTTTAAGTGCGGGTCGGGAAAGCCTGTCAAAAATATCCGTGGATACGCGGCGGATATAAGTTGTGTCCGTGTTTTTGGTCCCGGCGGGAAAAATATGTTTATCAGCGAATATTTATGATATATTTTGTTTTGCGAATATTAATTTAAAATACAGTAAAATACAATTATAAGGATCTTTGTGTGATCGGGTTTTTCGCGCCGGCCGCACTCCGCCGTCAGCCTCCCATGCTCCTTTGGGCTTGTTCCGCCTCATTTGACTTGCATTTCTCTCTATCGTAAAATTTATTGTGACAATGGGACTGTTATCATCATAAAATTTCATGTGGAGATGATCATATGACAACTGCTATATGGGCCCTTATCGGATATCTTGCCGGGTCGTGCCCGTCCGGCTTTCTTGTCGCCAAATATATAAAAGGGGCCGACATTCGCGGTTTCGGCTCCGGCAATATCGGAGCGACCAATGTAGGCAGACTGATGGGGAAAAGGTGGGCCGTGGCCGTAGCCGTTTTTGATATGCTCAAGGGCGGCTTTGCGGTCCTTGCCGCCTCATGTTTCGTTCCGGACCCCGCGGTGCTGGCGCTTACGGGGCTCTGCGCGGTGCTGGGACATAATTTCCCGGTCTGGCTGGGTTTCAGGGGCGGCAAGGGGGTCGCGACCACCTTCGGGGTGATCGGGTTTTATAACTTTTTCATGCCATGGCCGGCCATAATCGGCGGCATTATCTGGTACGCGGTCATGAAGATCACGAAATATGTCTCCGTGGCCTCGATGGTCGGACTGCTCGCCGCCGCGGGGCTCACCGCCTGTTTTGGAATGCCGCGTCCCTACACGGCGGCTTCGTTTTTTCTCGCTTTCCTGTCGGTGTGGCGCCACCGGGCGAACATCGTGCGGCTGAGAAACGGTACGGAATCCAAAGTAAAGTTGTAGGCCGGCGCAGCCGCTCCCGTCTTTCGCGCGTGAAAGCACGGACGGTTCACCGCGCGAAATTACTCTTCGATCCTGACACAAAGAGAGGCCGCCGGTTCGTTTTTAGTCCCGGCGGCCCCGTCATTTTTCTCCGGCAAGCTTAATTGAGCAGATCCGCTCCCTTTACGACATAGTCGACGCCGGACCATACCGTGAGGATGACGGCGACCCACATTACCGCCATCGCGTAGGGGATGTTGAAGATGAGCATAACGATGCCTATGATCTGGGTGACTGTCTTCAATTTCCCGCCCTTCGAAGCGGCGATCACCACTCCCTCGGAGGCGGCGACCATTCGCAGGCCGGATACGATGAACTCGCGCGAGACGATAACGACTACCATCCAGGCAGGGAAACGGTGAAGCTCGACAAGCGCCGTCAATACGGCGATGACAAGTATCTTGTCGGCCAGAGGGTCGATAAATTTTCCCATATTTGTCACAAGATTTCTCTTGCGCGCGATATGCCCGTCGGCGGCGTCGGTTATCGAAGCGATTATGAATACCAGCCCCGCGATGAGGTCTCCGATATTTACTCCCTCGATGAACCCGAACTGTGTCCGCAGCGTCAGAAAGACCAGTATGACCGGCACGAGAAATACCCTCGACAGGCTCAGCATATTGGGCAGGTTCCATGGTGATGGCATGGTGATGATCTCCTCCGTAAAACATTGTTGTGGCGCTTAATTTTACGCAATTCAAAATGGTACATTACCAATATTTATAACATAAAAAATCCTTTTTGACACATAAAAATAGCCGGAGGCGGAGAATTTATGCCGCTCGCCTCCGTTGATATATTGAAATTTTTGCATTTTAGTATAGTTCTTTTGTCGCTACGACGTCTGCCTCCGTTCCGCAGACTCCCTTTATCATGATATCCCCGATATGGACGGGGAGCTGTCCCGTCGTTCCTCTTAGCGCCGTCCACGGTCGGGGCGACGAGGATGCCCTTTCCCATTCTTGTCGGGAGCTGGAATATCGCGGCGTTGAAACAGCCGGCGTATTTTTTGTTGACGATGTAATATTCGCCGCGGCGCGGCGTGATATGAAACTTTTGTTTTTGTACCGCCGTTGCTGGAACCGGTTGTCTGTGCCGGTCAGTCCTTGGCCCAGCCGAAGGAGCACTTGACCGCCTTTTTCCAGCCGCTGATAAGTTTGTCCGCCTTCTCGGGGCACATCTCCGGCTTGAATTCGTTGTCGATGGCCCAGTTGCTTAGGACGTCGTCCTTCGTCTTCCAGTATCCCACCGCGAGCCCGGCGAGGTAAGCCGCGCCCATCGCCGTCGTCTCGACGCACATCGGGCGGCGCACGGGAGCCTGTATCACGTCTGACTGGAACTGCATGAGGAAATTGTTCTTGCAGGCGCCGCCGTCGACTTTGAGAGCCGCGAGGCTGATGCCGCTGTCCTCCTCCATCGCCTTGAGGACGTCGTAGGTCTGGTAGGCGAGCGACTCAAGCGTCGCGCGGATGAGATGCGATTTGTTCGCGCCCCTCGTCAGCCCGACGATCGTGCCGCGCGCGTACTGATCCCAATACGGCGCGCCGAGCCCGACGAAGGCGGGAACGACATAGACGCCGTTTGTGTCGGCGACCTTTGCCGCGTAGTATTCGGAGTCCGGCGACGTATCGACGATCTTAAGCTCGTCGCGGAGCCATTGGATCGCCGCGCCGGCGACGAAGATCGAGCCTTCGAGGGCGTAGGAGACTTTGCCCTCCTCAAGGCCCCAGGCGATCGTCGTGACGAGCCCGTTCTTAGAATATTTTATCTCGTCGCCGATGTTCATCAGCATGAAGCAGCCGGTGCCGTAGGTATTCTTCGCCTCGCCCGGCGTGAAGCAGGCCTGGCCGAAAAGCGCCGCCTGCTGGTCGCCCGCGGCGCCGGCGATCTTCACCGGCGCTCCGAAGAGGGCCTCGTCCGTTTCGCCGTAGACGGCGCTCGACGGCCTCACCTCGGGGAGCATGCACTTGGGGATATTGAGTTCGGCGAGGATCTCGTCGTCCCATTTAAGTTCCCTTATATTATAAAGCAGCGTGCGCGAAGCGTTTGAGTAGTCCGTCACGTGGATCTTGCCGCCGGAGAGCTTCCAGATGAGCCAGGTGTCTATCGTCCCGAAGAGCAGCTCTCCCTTTTCCGCGCGTTCGCGCGCGCCGGGAACGTTCTCCAGTATCCAGCGGAGCTTCGTGCCGGAGAAGTAGGCGTCGATGACGAGGCCCGTCTTCTCCCTGAATACGTCGCCCAGCCCTTTTTCCTTAAGGTTGTCGCAATACTCCGAAGTCCTGCGGCACTGCCAGACGATGGCGTGGCAGACAGGCTCTCCGGTGTTCTTGTCCCATACCACGGTCGTTTCGCGCTGGTTCGTGATGCCGATCGCGGCGATATCCGTCGATCTCGCGCCGATCTTGGCCATCGCCTCGATGGCGACGCCAAGCTGCGTGGCCCAAATCTCATTCGCGTCATGCTCTACCCAGCTTGCCTGCGGATAGTATTGGGTGAACTCCTTCTGCGCAACGCTGCAGATCTCGCCCTTTTCGTTGAAGAGGATGCAGCGGTTGCTGGTGGTTCCCGCGTCCAATGCCATGATGTACTTCGCCATAGCCGTATTGCCCCTTTCCGTTTACATTGGGATTCATTTTGTTAATGATTAATAAAATTCTATAAATACAGGCGGGGCGAGTCAATGGAATTTTTTGCCGAAGAGCAATAATCTATTGCCAATATGCCGGGACATGGCGATCTCAAATAAAAAGCTTGCCATTTTCGGCCTCTTTCTGATAATATACATGAGCCCTTTACACGGACAGGCGTCTTTATACCTGCCTGAGTTAAGGGAAATCGAGCGCAGCAGGCTCAGAATGGAGTGATCGAAATGATCGAGAAAGAGAAAAAACAGTCGATAATCGAAGAGTATAAGACCCACGACGCGGACACCGGTTCCACAGAGGTGCAGGTGGCGGTCCTCACGGCGCGTATCCGCGAGCTGACGGCCCACATGAAAGAGCACAAGAAGGACTTCCACAGCCGCCGCGGCCTTCTCATTATGGTCGGAAAGCGCCGCAAGCTTCTGCAGTACCTCAAGAAGAAGGACTTTATGCGTTATCAGACGCTCATCCAGCGCCTCGGACTGCGCCACTAATCAAAATCACGCAAAATTACAAAGATTCGCATGGCGAAAGGTATATCCTTTCGCCATTTTTTGTTTTTTTGTGTTATCCTTCTATTGTTGAAGATAAAAGGGAAAAAAGGTAGGAGGAAGAAAATGAAACAGACTTTTGAACTTGATTTATATGGGAAAAAGATGTCCTTTGAAGTGGGACGCCTCGCGAAGCAGGCAAACGCCGCGCTGCTCGCGAAACATGGAGACACGGCGCTGCTCGTGACGACCGTGCTTGCCGAGAAGGCGCGCGAGGGACTCGACTTTTTCCCTCTGCTCGTAGATTACGAAGAACGTTACTATTCCGCCGGTAAAGTTCCGGGCGGATTCATAAAGCGCGAGGGACGCCCCTCCGAGACGGCGATCCTCAGCGGACGCATGATCGACCGCTCGATCCGCTCCCTCTTCCCCGAATGGATGAGGAACGACGTGCACGTCGTAGCGACCGTCATGTCAGTAGACCAGAAAAATCCCGCGAACATCCTCGGCATCAACGGCGCTTCGCTCGCGCTCGCGATCTCCGACATCCCCTGGGACGGCCCGATAGGGGCGGTGCGCATCGGCTGCGTCAACGGAGAACTCGTCGTGAACCCGGACGAGGCCGACATCGCGAACAGCACGTTGGATCTCGTGGTAGCCGGACACAGGGGCGGCATCACGATGGTCGAGGCCGGCGCGAAAGAGGTCTCGGAAGACCTGCTCGTCGACGCCATGGAGCTCGCCAACGAAGCGGTCCGCAAGATCGTGGACTTCATCGACGGCGTCGTCGCCGAGATCGGCAAGCCGAAAGCACAGCTTCCCGCGCCCGCGGTAATTGAGGAAATAGACGATTGGGTGAAGGAAAACCTCACCGACGAAATATACGAGGCTGTACAGATCAACCAGAAGCAGGCGCGCGGCGCCGCGATCGCCGCGGCCCAGCAGAAGGCCGAGGACCGGTTTGCCGAAAGCTATCCCGACTCGGCTAAGTATATCGCCTCGCTGATGGACGAGATGGTCAAGAAAGCGGTCCGCAAGCTGCTCGTGGTAGACAGGAAGCGCGCGGACGGACGCGCGATGGACGAACTTCGCCCGATCACCTGCGAGATCGACATCCTGCCGATGACGCACGGTTCGGCGCTCTTCACGCGCGGCGAGACCCAGTCGCTCGGAGTAACCACCCTTGGAATGATAGGGCTGGACGATCAGATGATGGACGGCCTCAAGCTCGACGAACCGTCAAAGAGATTCATCCTTCATTACAACTTCCCGCCGTACTCTGTGGGCGAAGTGCGCCCGATGCGCGGTCCCGGACGCCGTGAGATAGGCCACGGAGCGCTCGCGGAGCGTTCGCTGCGCGCCGTATTCCCCGATGACGAATCATTCCCGTACGTCGTGCGCCAGGTCTCCGATATCCTGGAATCGAACGGTTCCAGCTCGATGGCCTCCGTATGCAGCGGCAGCCTTTCGATGATGGCGGCCGGCGTTCCCGTTAAAAAGGCCGTCGCCGGCATCGCGATGGGACTCATCGCCGACGCCGGGCAGGTTTGCATCCTCACCGACATTCAGGGCCTTGAAGACCACTACGGCGATATGGACTTCAAAGTCGCCGGCACGCGCGACGGCGTAACGGCGCTGCAGATGGACAACAAAGCTGGCGGCATCACCCGCGGCATACTCACGGAGGCCCTCTCGCAGGCAAAGAAGGGACGTTTCCAGATATTGGACATAATGGACGCCGCGATCGCGGCCCCGCGCCCCGAACTCTCGCCGACGGCTCCGAAGATCGTCACCTTCAATATCGATCCTGAAAAGATCCGCGACGTCATCGGCTCCGGCGGAAAGACGATCCGCGGCATAGTCCAGCAGACCGGCGCCAAGGTCGACGTCGAGGACAGCGGCAGAGTCAGCGTCGCGGCGGTCAACGACGACGCGGCCCAGATGGCCGTTAAGATCATAAAAGACATCGTCCGTGAAGTTGAGGCGGGCGAGACCTTCGTCGGCACCGTGACGAGGATGCTCTCCTTCGGCGTCTTCATCGAAGTCCTGCCCGGCAAAGAGGGGCTGCTCCACGTCAGCGAGATCAGCAACTATCGTGTGCCGACGCTGGAGGACGCCTTTGAGATCGGCGACAGGGTGCTCGTGACGGTGAAGGAGATAGACGACATGCACCGCGTCAACCTCAGCCGCAAGCGCATCCTCGATAAGCTCGACGAGCTTGCCCTAGATCCTGAATTTGCGGAGCAGGTGCCGGTGGAAAAGGAGCGCGAAGAGAGATACTCGCAGTTCCCGAAGGGCGGCGGAGAACGCCGTGACGGCGGCGGACGCGACCGCGGAGACCGCGACAGGGGAGATCGTGACCGCGGAGACCGCAGACATGACCGTCCGCGCGGCGACGGCGACGGACAGGGCCGCCCGGCGCGCCGTTTCGAGAGAGACCGCAAGAACTAAAATAAAAATGGAAAAGATATCCGTAAAAGTCAAGGCGGCCGATGGAGTCTCCCTTCCCGCCTACGCGACTCCCGGCTCGTCCGGGATGGACATCCGCGCCAATGAAGCCGCAGTGATAAAAGCCGGCGAACGCGGCTGTGTGGGGACGGGGCTCTACCTTGAGATGCCGGAGGGCTGCGAGGCGCAGGTGCGCCCGCGCAGCGGCCTCGCTCTCAAGCACGGTGTGACGGTGCTCAACACCCCCGGCACGATCGATTCGGATTACCGCGGCGAGATACGCGTCATCCTTGCGAACTTCGGCAAAGAAGACTTTACGATCGAGCCGGGCGACCGCATCGCGCAGATAGTCTTCGCCGCCGTGACGCGCGCGGAGCTTGAAGCCGCGCCGGAACTCGGAGAGACGGAGCGAGCCGCCGGAGGCTTCGGCAGCACGGGAAAGAAATAATACCGCGCTCCCGCGCGTAATAACTTAAGAAGTAAGAGATACCTTCAATAATTTTATCCCCCGGATGCAGTGACAGCCGGGGGATATTTTCATGGAGGGCTTTTCTTCCGCAGACGCTGGCTTTGTTTGGGGGCCGTGACGGTGCTATATTGCGCTTTTTTCGCCGCGGTCGACGTTGATGATCCTTTGGGGCCTTTGTCTCCCGGCCCGCTTGACCATTTCGATCATGGTCCTTGCCGGAAGGGAGAGGCGGCAGCCCTTTTTATAGGCGATCATCGTCTTTCTCGTATATACGGGGTTGTCGAGCGTGTAGAAGACGGGATTGAGGTCAGCCTTCATCTTTAATTCCTCGCAGGTTTTGAAGGTGGCGAAGCACATTCCGAAGCCTGATGCCGCAAGCTGGCTGACGGCGTTGCTGCTTTCCAGGCGCAGTACCACGTTGACCTTTATGCCGTGTTTCTCGAATATCTGCTTGCCCACATATTGCATGCCGCGGCCCTTCGTGATCGTCAGGAAACGCTCGCCGTTCATTCTTTGCGGGTCCAGCAGGAAGGGCTTATTGGGGCTGTTTTCCGCGAGAGCGATATCCTTAGCGAAGGGGTGTGTTTCCGAAGATACGAGCAGTATCGGCGTCTCTCCGAGTATTTCATAGTCAAGCTCGTCCGAATATACCGGCAGCGTATATATACAGAAATCCATCGTGCCGTCGAGGATCTTGGCGGCGAAGTGTTCACTGGTGGCCTCGATTATCTCTATTTCGATGTCGGGATATCTCACGGCGAACTCCGGCAGCATCTTGGGGAGCCATGAGGCGGCTATTTCGGGATGGATGCCCAGGGATATTTTGCCCCGCTGTCCCGAGGCGATCTGGAGCATCTCCCTGTCAAGCATATTTTTCGCCTCGATGAGATTTTTTGCCCCGTTGAGGAAGCGCTCGCCGGCGTAGGTGAGGCGCAGGGAATTTGACCTGCGTTCAAAGAGCTGCACGCCGGTCTCTTCCTCTGTCCTGCGGATGGCTTTCGTCAGCGCGGGCTGGGATATATGAAGTTCCTCCGCCGCCTTTGTGAGATTTTGCAGCGCGGCGACGGCGCTTATGTAGATATACCTGTTTATGTCCAAAGCCTATCCTCCAAAGACTGCGAAACTAAAAGTTATAGAGGCGATAACAAATAAATATTAGACATATATTAGCACATACCTATAATAAAACAAACATAAGAGGCAAAGCCGGTTAAATAGAATAAATTTTTAATATGAAATTGTATGAAAACGGCATCAATTTAATGTTCCGCCAGGTAATATATAAAAACTGAGGAGGAGTTATGATGAAAGGTAAGAGTGCTGTTTTTTTTGTATCGCTGCTGGTGCTCGCCATGTTTATGGCGGTCTCGGCGGCATCGGCGGGGGACGCCCCCGTATACGGAGGCAAGCTGAAGACTACGATCAATTCAGACCCGCCGTCGCTTGATCCTATATTTGAGAGCAGCGAGCCCGGGCAGATACCGGCGGCTCATATCTTTGAAACGGCGGTTGCCGCCGACGCCAAGGGAGCCATTTATCCCTGCGTCTGCACCTATACCGTTAAAGACAAGGGGCAGACCGTCGAACTCGCCGTCAGAAAAGGCGTGAAGTTCCAGAATAATAAGGAAGTTACGATCAAAGACGTGGAAGCCTCGGCGGTCCGCTGGCTCGCCAACGTCAACGCCGCCAAGACGCAGGTCGCGGCCAATCTGAAAGAGATGCGCGTCGCCGGCGATAAGCTTGTATTTACCTTCAGCAAACCGACGCCTCTCGCCCTGACCTTCATGTCTTCGTGGGACAGAGGGCTTTATATCATGCCGAAGAATATCTGCGAGAAATACGCCTCAGCCCAGGTTGAAAATAAGGACCTCATCGGCACCGGCCCTTACCAGTTCAAAGATCATCAGTCGGGCCGCTTCATCACGCTCAAGAAGTTTGCCGGATACGTTCCCTTTGAGACGAAGGCCTCCGGCCTCGCCGGGACAAAACACGGCTATACCGACGAAATCCTCTTCTACCCCGTCTCCGACAAGACGGCGAGGATCACCGGGGTACAGACCGGAGAATATCATATCGGCCTCGGCGTCCCCTCAAACATGCTTGAGGTTTTAAAGAAAGATCCGAAACTTAAGGTCGAGACGGTGGACCTCGGTATCATGCCATGCGCGATGTTCAACTGCAAGAAGGGGCGCGCCACTGACGTCAACCTGAGAAACGCGATCCTGGCCTGCCTTGACATGAATGAGCTGATGCTGGCCGCGCAGGGAGATAAATCGCTCTATTACCTCAACCCTGGGCTCATGCCGAAGAGCAGCCGCTGGTGGACGAGCGAGAGCCTTGGAAAATACAACAAGCCCGACCTCAAAAAGGCGGCGGAATATCTGAAGGCCTCGTCCTACGACGGAAAGCCTCTCGTATTCATCACCACGAAAGCCAACGATTATTTCTACAAGACCGCGCTGCTGATACAGCAGATGGTCAAACCGGCCGGCATCAAGATCGACCTTCAGGTATATGACAACCCGACGCTCCAGCAGTACCGCACACAGCATGACAAGTATGATATTTTCAGCGCCGGTCTCACCGCCAAGCTGGACCCCACGCTGATCTCGATCATGGACGACACATGGTGCGGAGCCTACGCTTCGCCGAAGAAGTCGAAGTATGCGGCCATTCTTCAGAACGAGGGCGATTTCAAGGTCCGCTATAAGGCGTGGAAAGATCTGACAAAGGTCTTCTACGAAGAGCTTCCCTTTATCACCTACGGCGAACGCAGGGTCGCGATCGTTGCCCGCAGCAATGTGCATGGCATGTTCACGACGACGACGAAGTACTACTGGAATACGTGGCTGGATCAGAAATGATGAAGTTCAAAACAATTTTTCTCACCGCGCCGGACAGTTTTGGGCGCGGTGAGGAATACGGGAGGCGGACGCGGCAAGAGATCGGCCTCTGCCTCGACTCTTACAAGAAGCACTTTATGACCTTAAGGAACCTCTCCTGGGAAGAGGCCAGAAAGGACGCCTGCGAATATATACCTCTCGTTTCGGGAGCCCTGCCGCAGGAAACGGAGATGCTGCGCGGTGTGGCGGCGGGGTCGGGGTATGATTTTGAAGACATCATGGTGCTGAACACGCGTTACGAAATACTGCACTACCCCGCGGGCGCAAGCGCCCCGGGGGAATGCACATCGTTCGCGGTGCTGCGCGAGGCGTCGAAGGATAAAAAAGTCTATGTCGGGCAGAACTGGGATCAGCACGCGATGGTGGTGCGCCATTCGGTAGTGCTGGGGATGAAGCTGGAGGACGGTACGAAGATCATCGGGCTCACGGAAGCGGGGCAGCTTCTGCGCAACGGGATGAACTCACACGGTATCGGGCTGGCTTCAAACAGCCTCCACTCATCATTTGACGAACACGACCTCGGCATCCCCGGCAACTTCATGAGGATGAGGGTCCTGCGCTCGAAGAGCTATGCCGAAATGGCGGAATATATCAGCTCGGTGCACCGTTCCGTCGCCAATAACTACTGCATAGCCTCCGCGGAAAACCTGGCCGTCGATATAGAGGCGATCCCCAAGCATCCCGGTCTGATCTACCCGAAAAACGGCATCGTCGCTCACGCCAACCATATCGTCTCCAATCCTGAATTCGACACCTCACACGGCAAAAAATTCAGGGGAGAGAGGCTCTGGGCGCTGCTGGAGGCGAAAAGGGGAGATATCACCCTCGACTATATCAAGGAATGCCTCCGCGATCATCAGGGCTATCCCGAGTCCGTCTGCTCGCACCCGCACTCGGGGACGGGCTCGACTGACCCATATAAGATGTGGCAGACGGTAGCTTCTCTGATATATGATCTTGACAGCCTGACTATGGATCTCTGCTGCTGTAATCCGTGCGAGAATGAGTATTCACAAATACGCCTCGCGGATATTAAATAGTATGTGCGCCGTACCGTCTGGCGCGGGGGTGAAAGTGAATGATTAATTATACGATCCGCCGGCTGCTCTCGTCGCTGCCTACGCTTATCATAGTCGCCGTTCTGGTGTTCGTCCTCATAAGAATGGTCCCCGGCAACCCGGCGCTGGTGATGCTCGGCGAAGAGGCGACGCCGGACGAGATAACCCGTATGGAGGCAAAATTGGGAATAGACCAGCCCTTGCCTGTACAGTTTGTCCGCTGGACCTCCAAGGTGCTGCGGGGAGACCTCGGAGATTCCATCTATTACCGCAAGCCTGTGACGCAGGTGATTTCCGCCCATCTTGAGCCGACGGTCCTCCTTGTGCTCTACGCGATGACGATCTGCCTGCTTATCGGCGTGCCGCTCGGCATTACGGCGGCCACACACAGAAACGGCCCTATCGACAGGTTCTGCATGATCCTCTCGATGACGGGGATATCGATGCCGGGTTTCTGGCTCGCGCTGAACCTCATCATAATCTTTGCCGTGAAGCTGGAATGGCTTCCCTCCGTCGGCTACTCGATGATACGCGAAGGCGGGCTGCTGGAGAGCCTGAAGTATTTGACGCTGCCGGCGGCGGCGATGGGACTCCAGCGTTCGGCCAGCATCGCGAGGGTGACGCGCTCCAGTATGCTCGACGTGCTGAATAACGACTATATCCGTACCGCGAAGGCGAAGGGGCTTTCGGAGTACCGTGTCATCGCCTATCACGCGCTGAAGAACGCGGCGAACCAGATAGTGACGCAGGCGGGCATTTCATTCGCCATCCTCATGGGCGGTTCCGTGGTCATCGAGTCGGTCTTCAACATCCCCGGCATCGGACGCCTCGCCTTTGATTCGATCGCGCGCCGCGACTATCCGACTATCCAGGGGCACATCCTCTTCGTCGCGTTCGTATATGTTTTTGTCAACCTTATCGTGGACCTGCTCTACAAGTTCTTTGATCCGCGTGTGGAATATAAGTAGGGGGGCTGCCAGATGAATTACGCAAAAACATGGTACAGATACAAAGCGGTGATATTCGGGGGGATCATGTTCCTGATGATAGTATTTACGGCGATCTTCGCCCCCGTCGTCGCCACGCAGGATCCGGCGAAGATCTCCATGACCCAGTCCCTTGAGCCGCCTTCGGCGCAGCATCTCTGCGGGACGGACGAGTTTGGCCGCGACGTGTTTTCACGCATCGTCTACGGCGCCCGCATCTCGCTCACGATCTCCCTCTCCGTGCTCGTGGTGATAGGGGTCATCGGCTCCGTACTGGGGCTGCTGGCCGGTTATTACAGCCTCGCCGACACGATAATCATGCGGTTTATGGACGGGCTGATGGCTTTTCCCACCGTGATCCTCGCGCTGGTGATACTGACCGTGCTCGGCTCGGGCATTCCCAACCTCGTCCTCGCGCTTTCGGTCTCCCAGATCCCGCGCGTAGTGAGGACGGTGAGGACGACTGTCATATCCGCAAAACAGTTCGAGCACATCGAAGCCGCCAGGGCGATGGGAGCCACCGATATGCGCATCATGTTCCTCTACATTTTCCCTCTCTGCATATCGCCCCTCATCGTGCGCCTGACGCTCGCGATGGCGCTGACAGTGCTCAGCGAGGCGAGCCTGACCTTCCTTGGAGTCGGCCTCTCGCCGGAAATACCGAGCTGGGGCACGATCCTTTCGGAAGCGCGCCAGCATGTGAGCACTTCGCCCTATCTGATCTTTCTTCCCGGCCTCGCTATTTTGTGGTCGGTCCTTTCGCTCAACATACTTGGCGACGGACTTAGAGACGCGCTGGACCCGCGCCTCAACTAAGGGGAGACGATCATGGAAAACATATTTGAGATCAAAAACCTTAACGTTTCATTCTCATCCTTTGGCGAGACGGTCTCGATAGTGCGTGATTTCAGCCTCGCCATCGGCAAAGGAGAGATCGTCGGCATCGTCGGCGAGTCCGGCTGCGGAAAGTCGATGACGGCCCTTGCCGTAATGCGGCTTATCAAGTCGCCCCCCGGGATCATCTCCGGGAGAGTGCTGCTTGACGGGACCAATCTGCTGGATCTGAGCGAAGCGGAGATGCGGGCCGTCAGGGGAAACAAGATATCGATGATCTTTCAGGAGCCGATGACCTCGCTCAACCCGGTCTTTACGGTCGGAGAACAACTGATGGAAGTATTCCGCTTCCATCAGGGGATGAACAAAAAAGAGGCCAGGGAAAAATCGATCGAAATGCTGCGGATGGTAAATATCGCTCTGCCCGAACAGCGTATCGACGAATACCCGCACCAGCTCTCCGGAGGCATGAGACAAAGGGTCATGATCGCGATGGCGCTCTCCTGCAATCCGATGCTCCTCATCGCCGACGAGCCTACCACGGCGCTTGACGTGACGATACAGGCGCAGATACTCACGCTGATGAAGAAGCTCGGGCGCGAATTCGGCACCTCGATAATGCTGATAACGCACGACCTCGGCGTCGTCAGCGAGGTCTGTTCCAGGGCCGTGATCGTATACTGCGGGCAGATCGTGGAAGAGGCCTCTTCGGAAGAGCTCTTTTCCAGGCCGCTCCATCCCTACACGAAAGGGCTGCTCGACTCGCTGCCGCATCCGGGACGCGGCGAAAAACTGCACGTCATTCCCGGAACGGTGCCGAGCCCGAAGAATTTTCCCCAAGGCTGTGTTTTTAACCCCCGCTGCGGCCATGCCACGCAGCGGTGCGTGGAGTGTCTGCCGGAGCTGGCCGAGATCTCGCCGGGGCATAAAGTCAAATGCTGGCTTTATGACCGCGGCCCGAATAAAAATGGATAACATGGGCGGTGGACGAAGATGAACGATATCCTGCTGAATGTGGAAAACCTCTCTCAGTGGTTCCCGCTCCGGCGCGGCCTCTTTCTGAATACGCGCGGCTATATCAAGGCGGTCGACGACGTAAGCTTTTCGGTCCGGCGCGGCGAAACTCTCGGGCTGGTAGGAGAATCCGGCTGCGGCAAGTCGACGCTGGCGCGCACGATTTTGCGGCTCATTGAACCGACGTCGGGGAAGATCGAATACGGCGGAGAAGATTTTCTGAAAAAGAAAAAAGACGAGCTGCGCGTGATGCGCCGCAGAATGCAGATAGTATTCCAGGACCCCTTCGGCTCGCTGCACCCTAAGATGCGCGTGGGACGGATATTGGAGGAGCCGCTTATCATCAGCCGTTACGGCGGCAAAGAGAAACGCCGCGAGCGCGTGCGTGAGATGATCAAGATCGTCGGCCTCAGCGAGGAACACCTGAACCGTTTCCCTCACGAATTCTCCGGCGGGCAGCGCCAGCGCATAGTCATCGCGCGCGCGCTGGCCACGAACCCTGATTTCATCATCTGCGACGAGCCCGTATCGGCGCTTGACGTCTCCGTGCGCTCTCAGATACTCAACCTCCTCGAAGAACTTCAGGAAAAGTATAAGCTCACATACCTTTTCATCAGCCATGACCTCAGCGTCGTGGAACATATCTGCAGCAGAGTGGTCGTAATGTACCTCGGCAAAGTGATGGAGGTCGCCGGCAAAGAGCAGCTCTTCAACTCCGCGGCGCATCCCTACACTCAGGCCCTGCTCTCGGCCATTCCCGTCGTCGGCAAGGCGAACAAAAGAGAACGCATCATCCTGGAGGGAGATATCCCCAGCCCAGCCAATCCCCCCGAGGGCTGCCGTTTCCGCACGCGGTGCCGGTACGCGACGGAACTCTGCAAGACGCCGCCGCCGCTTCGCGGCACGGGGGACCCCAAAGACGGCCACCTTGTGGCCTGCCATTACGATTCGCCGGATTTTTCCAAACGCTTGGAGGACCGCAGATGAACGACGTGAAAAATAAAATTTGCGAAAAAATAGACTCATACAAAGACGAACTGATCGGGCTCAGCCACTGTATCCACGACAATCCCGAGCTGTCGGGAGAGGAATACGCGGCCGCCGCCGCGCTCGTCTCCTTCATGGAAAAACATGGCTTTAAGACTGAGACAAAATTTTGCGGAATGGATACGGCCTTCCGCGCCGTCAAAAAAGGCGCGGCGGCGGGGCCCGTCGTGGCCTTTATCGCCGAATACGACGCGCTTGAGGGGATCGGCCACGCCTGCGGCCATAACATCATCGCCTCCGGGGCGGCGGGGGCCGCGCTCGGCCTGGCGGGATTCATTGAAGGCGAAGGCGGCGAGATACGCGTCATCGGCTGCCCCGCGGAAGAGAAGGGCGACGGCAAGATCACGCTTTTAAAAAACGGGGCCTTTGACGACGTGGACTTCGTCCTCGAGGTGCACCCCTCAAACAAAAACATCATCAGCCGGGGCAACATCGCCTGCACCGACATGGTCGTTGAATATTTCGGAAAATCCGCGCATTCTTCCGACCCGGCCTCTGGCGTAAACGCGCTCAGCGCCCTGATCCTGCTTTTTAACCAGATAGACGTGCTGCGCCAGCGGTGGAATACCAACTGGACGCCGCGCGTAAACGGTATCATCAGGGAGGGCGGCAAGGCGGCGAACGTCATCACACCCTATGCCTGCGGTTCCTTTATGCTCAGAGCCGAACATACGAAAGAGCTGCTGGCAATGATCGCCGATATCAAGAAGGCGGCTGAATGTTCCGCCGGGCTTCTTGGCGCGGAGGTTAAGACCCGGGTCGGCCAAATATGCGAGGACACGATCCCCAACAGGACGATGGGGCTCAAATTCGCGGAAAACATGACCTGCCTCGGCGAAAAAATGAACCTTCCCGCGCCCAACGAAAGAAGGGGCTCCTCCGATATCGGCAACGTATCGCGCCGGGTCCCGACCATCCACGAATATCTCCGGATAAATCAGGGCAAGGGCCCCCACACCGATGAATTCAGAGAAGCCGCCGTTTCGGAACGAGGGGACGAAGTCGTCCTCCTCGCCGCGAAGGGAATGGCGATGACGGCCAGCGACCTATTCACCGATCAGGAATTTCGTAAAAAGGCCCTCGAAGAATTCAAGGAAGCGGCAAAGGAGATATAGGACGCGGACTGGCTCAGCGTCACACAGAACGGCAAACGGCTCTATGCCGCGGACAAGGACAACGCCGGCGGCTCCCCCAGCAAAGGGACGATAGAGGTCGGGAAAAACGATACCGATAACAGCGGCGTTATCACTGTCACACAGCTGACGCCGCCGCTGTCCCAGTAATGTGAAAGCCCCGGGCCGTTCGCGATTTGGCTTGACAAAACCCTTTTATCGCGGTATAAACGCAGATGTTGGTTTTCTATACCGCAGAGCGATGATGGGGAGAGTAGGGACAGCCACGTGCGTCAGAGAGGGACCCCGCGAAAGCGGAGCTGAAAGGTTTCCCGCACGAGAGTTTTGAAGACCACCCCGGAGCGGACGCCGAAGCCGCCAAAGGATAAGGCGTCAGGGCCGCGCCCTGTACAGCGCGCACGAGGGCTTTTCGTAAGCCGAAATGGAGTGGAACCGCGGAATTTCAGCCGCCTCCTGATTAGTTTCAGGCGGCGGCTTTTTGATTGATTACGAAGGGAGAAATTTTTATGGCACGTTTTTCAACACCGGAAGGCAAAAGCTACGAGGCGGAGAGCGCGACGATACGCCAGCTGCTCGACGTATGGCATTTAAAGAAGGCGGTCGGCGCGGCTGTTGACGGAGAGCCTGCGGACTGCGACAAAGTATTCACGGAGGACACCATCTTCACGCCGCTCTTTCCCGACAGCGAAGAGGGGCTGCACCTGCTGCGCCATTCGACGGCGCACCTGCTCGCGCACGCCGTGCTGCGCCTCTATCCCGAAGCCAAGTTCGGCATCGGCCCCGCGATAAAAGACGGCTTCTACTATGATATCCGCTTCCCGAAGCCTATCTCCGAAGACGACCTGCCGAAGATAGAGTCCGAGATGCGCAAAATATCGCAGGAAAAGATCCCGCTCGTGCGCAGTGAACTTTCCAAAGAAGAGGCGGTCAGGAAGTTCTCCGCGATGGGCGAGGACCTCAAAGTAGAACTGATCGAAGGCATAGAGGGCGAAACGCTTTCCGTTTATACCGAGGGCGACTTTGCCGACTTCTGCCGCGGCCCGCACGTGCCGCACACCGGCTGCTGCAAATTCTTCAAACTGCTCTCGCTGGCCGGAGCCTACTGGCACGGCGACGAGAAGAACGAGATGCTCACGCGCATCTACGGCACCGCCTTCGGCTCGGAGGACGAGCTTAAAGCCTATCTGCGCCGTCTCGAAGAGGCCAAGGCGCGCGACCACCGCAAGCTCGGCAGGGAACTCGACCTCTTCAGCCTCCACAACGAAGGCCCCGGCTTCCCCTTCTTCCACCCGAAGGGCATGGTCATCATGAACACACTTCAGGCCTTCTGGCGCAAGGAGCATACCAAGCGCGGCTACGTGGAGATCAAGACGCCGATGATCCTCGACCGTTCGCTCTGGCTCCAGTCTGGACACTGGGACCACTATAAAGAAAATATGTACTTCACGGAGATAGACGAGGCTCCGTTCGCCGTCAAACCGATGAACTGCCCCGGCGGCATCCTTGTCTATAAAAACGACATCCACAGCTACCGCGAACTGCCGCTGCGCATGGCCGAACTAGGCTTCGTCCACCGCCACGAGCGCTCCGGCGCGCTGCACGGCCTCATGCGCGTGCGCGCCTTCACGCAGGACGACGCGCACATCTACTGCACGCCCGAGCAGATAAAAGACGAGATCAAGGCGATCATGGAGCTTGACCGTTACTTCTATCAGGACGTATTCGGCTTCAAATACTATGTCGAGCTCTCGACGCGCCCCGAGGATTCGATGGGCGACCCGAAGCTTTGGGACCTCGCCGAACAGTGCCTCAAAGAGGCGCTTGAAGAGACGGGCACGCCCTACAAGCTCAACCCGGGCGACGGCGCCTTCTACGGCCCTAAGATCGACTTCCACCTCGAAGACTGCATAGGACGTACATGGCAGTGCGGCACGATACAGCTCGACTTCCAGATGCCCGAGAAGTTTGACATGACCTATATCGGCAGAGACGGCGCGGAACACCGCCCCGTAATGCTGCATCGGACCGTCCTCGGCAGCCTCGAGCGCTTCATGGGCATCCTCATTGAAAACTACGCCGGCGCTTTCCCCTACTGGCTCGCTCCGGTGCAGGCGAAGCTGCTGCCCGTCGCCGCCGACTACCTGCCCTACGCCGAAAAGATGGCGGAACGCCTCAAAGAGTGCGGCATACGGGTGGAGATCGACGCGCGCGACGAGAAACTCGGCAAAAAAATACGCGACGCGCAGATACAGAAGGTCCCCTACATGCTCGTCATCGGCGCGAAAGAGGCCGAAAACGGCACGCTCGCCGTCCGCGAGCGCTCGAAGGGCGATCTCGGCTCAATGACCTTCGAGGAATTCCTCGCCCAGACGAAGACGGAATTCAACCCGCTGTAGGGATAATCAACTCGATACGCGATAAAAGAGAGCAGGCCGGAGAAAAATTCTTCGGCCTGCTTGTACGTATTTTTATGGATCTCACGCATTTACGGTTTTTTGTTTATCAGCCTTTCGTGTGCGTCGTCAACTGCTGGATTATTTCGTCCTCTATCTTCAGCGTCACCATATGCCCCTCAAAACTGCCGGTGTAGACGCTGTAGCTTACGCCGCTCTCCACGCTCTGGAAGGGGCTGGACTCCCACATGCCGTCCGTGGCGTCGTCCAGCACGTCGGAGAGTGTCACATGGTCGGCGTTGTCGCCGTTTATCGTCAGCGTGCCGCGCGCGTCCGTCATATTGAAAACGTCCTTCGCCGTGATATTCTCCAGCGAATGATCGCCCTCTCCAAGGTCGAAACGCTCGATATTCGCGATATGCGAGGCCGCGCCGCCGCTGAAATCCACAGTGGAATCCTCATGGCCGAATGTCAGCGTGTCGTCGCCGAGGCCGCCGTCGTTCATCGCGTGCGCGTCGTAGGCGAGCGTGTCGTCGTAGATGGCGCGCGAGACGTTGAGCGTCACCGTCTCGTCCGGCGTCGCCGCGTCGTGGTCGAAATCGCCCGTTGCCGTGTAGGAGTAATGCGAGCCGTCGGCGGAGAGCTCCGGCGCGCCCCAGGCCGCCTCCGCGGAATCCGCGAGCGAGACGCTGTCAAGCTCCGTGCCGGTCACCGTCAGCTCATGCGAACCGTCCGTGACGCCGTAGACGCCGTATGGGTCCACGTGGTAAAGCGACTGCGCCGAGGCGTTCTCCATATCGAGCGTGCCGAAGGAGGAATGCGTGAGCGATGAGAAGTCGATCATCCCCTCCGCCGTGAGCGAAAAGGCGGGCGAACCCGAGGCTGCCGCCGCGCCGAAGTCGGAGGAGAAGTCATAGCCGGCGAGGCTGTCGGGCATGATCGCCGGTTCGGCGGCCGCCGCGAGCGGCGCGAAGGCCATCGCCATCATCAGGCTCATCGAGGCGATCCCGTTTATCATGACGTTCACGCCGCCGTCGACGTTTATCGTCGCTCCGCCGTTCGTATAGGTGCGCCAGCCCTCAAGTGTATCCTCGCCCTTCACCCAGCCGTCGGAGAGCGCGATCGTATCGTCATCGCCGCCCTTTATCAGCAGTTTGTTGTTGGCGTCGGTCATATTCTTCACCGCCTCCGCCGTGACTTTGGTCAGAGAGTGCGCGCCGTCGCTCATATCTATTATTTCGATATTTTTGATGGTTGCGGCCGCTTCGAAGTCGATATCATTCTTCGCGCTGTTTGCCGTCTCCCGGAAGTTCGCCAGATAGAGCGTATCCGTGCCGGCCCCGCCGTCGTATGTTCCCGCCGCGCCGCCGTAGATCAGTCTGTCCTCACCGCTTGTCGGCGCGGACGCCGAGACGGTGATATCGAACTTATTGCCGAAATGCCCAGTATCCTCCGAGATAGGCTTCGATTGCCCATAGCCGCTCTGCGCGTCTGGCTCCACCGTCCAGGCGTCCACCGTGACGTTTGTCTTGCCCACGTTGGGGCTGAGGATCTTTATATCGTTTATCTCGTCCAGAGCGATGCCGGAGAGGGTGTATGTCTTATTTGCGGCATCATAGGCGGTTGTGACAGAGTTGTACTTGCCTCCGTCTTCTATGAAGAACGACGCGCCGTCGCCGAGGCCTTTAAGCGTCACCGTCGCCGTTTCGCTGCCCGTGTCCGAGGTATCGTTGACCATCGCGTTGAGGTTTAGGTCGATGTATTCCCCGGCCTTGCCGAAGGTCAGCGTCGGCGTGAAATCGGAGAAGCCGTCCGCCGTCGGATGGAAGGTGAGCGAGAAGCCGTAGCTGTTTTCTTTGCCTGTTCCCAGCGCCGTTTCACCGGTGACGACCGTCATCGTGAGGTTCTGCGTGCCGCTGTAATGGTTGAGGCCGGTTATCTTGATACCGATCGGCAGGTTTCCCGCGCTGTCGGTGGAGAGCACCCACTCATAGAGCTGATTTCCCTCTGCGTCCGTACCGGCCGCGACCTTCGCCGCCGTTTTTTCCGCTCCGTCGACGGTGTATTTGACGATGAAGTCGTCGCTGTGCGCCGCGTCGACGCCGGAGAGGACGACCGAGTGTATCTTCTCCGAGCCGTCGGCGTCATGGCCTCCCGACGGCGAGATCGTCAGGTTCGCCGTACCGTTTTCGTTGGCCGCGGTAGTGGCGACGGTAAAGTCGTATGCGGAGTTTACCGGATTAACCGTCAGCTCCGAGTTTCCGGAGGCGGCGATTACGTTTGCGGCTCCCGTTTCCTGCGATACGATCGTTGCGGTGACCTTTATATTCCCGGAATAATAATCGGCGGGCCGATAGGCCAGCGTCAGCTCGTTGCCGGTGCTGACGCCGTCGATGACGTAGTATTTTCCCGCCGTTATTCCGCTGTACTCTCCGTCGGCAACATCGGTCAGCGGATATGTTTTGTCGCCGTATGTTATGGCGCCGCTTTCCCCCGCGCCGTCGAGCTTCAGGAAGAGCTTGCCTTCGTTGAGGACATTTCCGTAACCGCCGTCATTGCCCGCGCCGACGCTGACGGTGAAGCTGAATGTTCCCGCCTCGCCGGGCTGATTTTCGTTTATCGTACCCGACGCCGGTTCAATCTTTATCTCCATCGGGTCGGTTATGGGCGTCACGTTCGGGGTCACGTTGATCGTGCCTGTCGCGGGGGCCGGCGCGTCGCCGCCGTTCAGATCCCAGCCGTCTGTCTTCCATGTGACGTCGAGATTCATCCCGTCTGCGGTGTTGCTGTCGCTGTTGTTATTATAGTTTGGCGGCAGCGTCACCTTGATATTGTCAAGGACGGACTGCATCGCCGCCTGGTTGCCGAAGCCGCTGACCGTCACGCCGCCGCCCTCCTTTATCGTCACGCTGCCGCCCACCGCGTCGCCGCTGACTACGGTATCCTCGGGCAGGCCGTTTATCTCGAAGGAGAAGCGGTATTCGGTTTGCCCCTGTGACTTGTCAGTGTCGATCTGATATTCCGCTTTGATGAAGTTCCCGAGGGTGCATTCTCCCGAATCTTCCTCCGTGCCTGCCCCTTTGGTTATGTTTATCCCGGGGGCGGGAATGTCGGCATGAGCTGGGTCTGTTCCGTCAAAATCGATTTTGATGCCGAACTCGGCGCCGGTGGAGCTTTCCTCCTCGTCGCCCTTCATGCTTCCCTTCTCGTCCTGTGAGACCGCCGTCACTGTTACCTTGACGGCATCCTCCCCGTGAAGGCCCCATATATTGGGGTTGCCGCGGTCGACGGTGAAGTCGAGCTTCGTCGTGAAGCTGCCGTGCGAGCTGTCAAAGAACTTGCCGGCGTCGACCGTCAGCAGCCAGCGTCCCGTTCCCACGTCGGCGCGGCTGTCTCCGAGGTAGGTCGCGCCGTTTACGGAGACGCCGTCGGGCACGCCGTCGACGATCAGCTTGATGAAATGTTCGCTGCCGTCGACGTCCGCCGGCGCGTTGACCGTCACATTGACGGAGAAGCTGTTCGCGCTGCCTGCGCCCACCGTCACCGTCGTGCCGCTCAGCGTGATCGCGCTGCCGTCGACAGTTATGTCACCGGTATCGACGGCCTTCATAGTCGTCGGGTCTGTCACCGGTTTGAAGGTAATGCCGTAGTTTGTATCGCCCGATACCGTCGTCACGGGGGTGGAGGTCGTGTGCGTGCCCTCGCCGGTGTATGCCTCGTCGGTCACGGCGTATTTGACGGTGAGTGCATTTCCCGTGCCCGAATATTCCGCGTTTCCTTTGACGAAGATCGTATCGACGTCTTTGCCGTCGGCGGATGTTATCTTATAGAAACCGCCGTCTTTCGTGATCTTGCCTGCGTCTAGCGCCTCTTGCAGCGTCATCGTCGTCTTCCCGTCGTCTTCGCTGTAGAGAACGCTGAAATTCTTGCCGTGTCCCGCGTCGACCTCCGAAGCTTTGATGTAGATCGCGTTCAGCGTTTCGTCCGTGTCGCCGTTCTGGTGTTTGATGGCGAAGGAGAGCTGCTGGAGCTCGTCCTCATTCGCCGCGCCGGAGAGGTTGACCGTCGCCTCGGGCGTCGGCGTGACTGTGATGGCGACGTCTGTCTTCGCGGAGGTCCTGGTGCTGGAGTCAGGCGTGCCGTCCTGCGTAGAGTCGGTGTTCGTCGCCTGCGCGCTGAATTCTATTTTTCCGCTGAAATTCGCCGGCGTCTTTATATAGGCGTCGGTATTTTCAAGGCTGCCGCCTTTATCCATAGTCACGAGCCATGTGCGTTTCGTGCCTTCGCCGCCCTTGAATTCCACCGCGCTTCCGGCAAGGGTAAACTCGGGAGCGAGGTTGGTCACCGTGAGCGTTACCTGTTCGGAGCCGTCGGCGTTATCATCGGTCTTCACGATCAGCTTTCCCAGCTTGATTCCGTTAGCCTCGGCCTGCGTTTCAGTGTAAGTGAGCGGTTTGAGTGCCGTATTCAGGACATAGACGGGGTCGGCGACGCTGTGTACGGTGACGGCGAGATCCACCTCGGTGGACCACGCTGACTGTGAGCCGTCGCTCTCTACCGTCTGCGCCGTGACCGTCAGCTT